>NZ_JAFCMA010000002.1:0-387542 GCF_018130125.1 Bradyrhizobium sp. AUGA SZCCT0177
TTCCAGGGCGATGCGCAGCATCGAACCCGGAATCTCGAGATTCCGGGTTCGATGCTGCGCATCGCCCTGGAATGACGAACACAAAAAAAAGCCCCCGCAGGGGCTTTTCCAAATTGCGATGACGCCAGCGCTTAGTGCGCGTTAGCCCAGACCTTCTTCTTGGTGAAGTAGAGCAGGCCCGTGAGCAGGATCAGGAACACGAACACCTGCAGACCGAGCCGCTTGCGCGCCTCCATGTGCGGTTCCGCGGTCCACATCAGGAACGTGGTGACGTCCTTGGAGTACTGCGCGACGGTGGCCGGCGCACCGTCGTCATACGTCACCTGGCCGTCACTGAGCGGCTTCGGCATCTTGATGGCGTGGCCGGGGAAATACTTGTTGTAGTAGGAACCTTCCGGGAGCGAGAAGCCGGCCGGCGGCTTGTCTTCATAGCCTTGCAGCACGGCCGTAACGTAATCCGGGCCCTGCTCCTGGTACTGGGTGAAGAAGTCGACCAGGAACATCGGGAAGCCGCGCTTGTAGGAGCGCGCCTTGGTGATCAGCGACAGGTCCGGCGGAAACGCGCCGCCATTGGCGGCCCGCGCCGCATTCTCGTTCGGGAACGGCGACGGGAAATAGTCGGCCGGCCGGCCGGCCCGCTCGAACATCTCACCCTTGTCGTCCGGACCGTCCTTGACCTTGTAATCGGACGCGAACGCCGCCGCCTGCGCCACCGAATAACCGGGACCGCCGGCTTCGGCGAGGTTGCGGAAGGCGACGTAGGACAGGCCGTGGCAGGACGCACAGACTTCCTTGTAGACCTTCAGGCCGCGCTGCAGCGCGCCACGATCGAACTTGCCCATCGGGCCCGAGAACGACCACTTGTTTCCGGGCGGGGCAACGCCATGGTCCTCGGCGCGTGCATTCTGCGTACCACCGACCAGGAGACCGCCAGCGACGACGAGCGCGACCACCACTGAGGCCACCTTGCCGCCGTGCTTGGCCAGCACGTCGTCGGCGATCGAGTTCGGCACCGGACGCGGCGTCTCGATCCGGCTCAAGAGCGGCAGCAGGATCAGGAAATAGGCGAAATACAAGAAGGTCAGGATACGGCCGGCGATCACGTAGATGCCTTCCGGCGGCTGCGAGCCGAGATAGCCGAGCCCGAGGCAGACCACGACGAAGATCCAGAAAAACTGCTTCGCCAGCGGACGATATTTCGAGGAGCGGGTCCGCGCGTTATCGAGCCAGGGCAGGAACGCCAGGATGATGATTGCGCCGAACATCGCCACCACACCGGCCAGCTTGTTCGGGATCGAGCGCAGGATCGCGTAGAACGGCAGATAGTACCATTCCGGCACGATGTGCGCCGGCGTCACGCCGGGATTGGCGGGAATGTAGTTGTCGGCGTCGCCGAGATAGTTCGGCATGTAGAAGATGAACCATGCGAAGAACAGCATGAAGCAGGAGACGCCGAACGCATCCTTGATGGTCGCATAGGGCGTGAAAGGCACGGTGTCCTTTTCGGTCTTCGCCTCGACACCGGCCGGATTGTTCTGGCCCGCAACGTGCAGCGCCCAGACGTGCAGCACGACCACGCCGGCGATCACGAACGGCAAGAGATAGTGCAGCGAGAAGAAGCGGTTCAGCGTCGGGTTGCCGACGGCATAGCCGCCCCACAGCAGCGTCACGATGCTCTCGCCGAAATACGGTACGGCCGAGAACAGATTGGTGATGACGGTGGCGCCCCAGAAGCTCATCTGGCCCCACGGCAGCACATAGCCCATGAAGCCGGTCGCCATCATCAAGAGGTAGATGATGACGCCGAGGATCCAGAGGATTTCGCGCGGCTCCTTGTACGACCCGTAATAAAGGCCGCGGAACATGTGGATGTAGACGGCGAAGAAGAACATCGAGGCGCCGCAGGCGTGCATGTTGCGCAGCAGCCAGCCGTAATTGACGTCGCGGACGATCAGTTCGATCGACTTGAAGGCCATGTCAGCGTGCGGCGTGTAATGCATCGCCAGGATCACGCCTGTCAGGATCTGCAGGCCCAGCATCATCGAGAGGATGGCACCGAAGGTCCACCAGTAGTTCAGGTTACGCGGCGTCGGATAGGCCACGAACGAGGAATGGACGAGGCCCATGATCGGGAGACGCCGTTCGATCCACTTCAAGGCGGGATTGGTCGGCTGGAAATCGGATGGTCCGCTCATTGATGCGATCCTGAGGAAGTAAAACGACGCGACGGATTAAGGTCCCGGACGGGCGTCCGGGCCTTAGCCGATCTGGATTTTGGTGTCGGAAACGAAGGTGTAGGGCGGCACCGGCAGGTTGCTGGGCGCCGGTCCCGAGCGGATGCGGCCCGAGGTGTCGTACACCGAACCGTGGCAGGGGCAGAAGAAGCCGTCGTAACTGCCCTCATGGGCGATCGGGATGCAGCCGAGATGAGTGCAGATGCCGATCACGACCAGCCACTGGTCGTGGCCCGCCTTGACGCGTGCCGAGTCGGGCTGCGGATCGGGCAGGCTCGACAGCGACACCTTCTGCGCCTCTTCGATCTGCTTCTTGGTGCGATGGCTGATGTAAATCGGCTTGCCACGCCAGAACACCTTGATGTCCTGTCCCTCGGCGATCGGCGTCAGATCGACCTCGATCGGCGCACCGGCCGCGATCGTCGCGGCGTCCGGGTTCATCTGGGCAACGAACGGCCAGACTGCGGCCGCGGCGCCTACGGCGGCGACGGCTCCCGTTGCAACAAAAAGAAAATCACGGCGTGTCGGATGGTCCGCCGAAGACGCTGTCGTCACGATTCCAAGCCCTTTCTCATCTGCAGCCGGCGGAACCGCCCCGGAAACGCTGAAAACGCACCCAGAAGAGGCTGCCGGCGCCCGCGGCCCCCGCGGCGGCAGAAAGACCACTTTTCCCGGCCAAATCCGGCGGAACAAGCAATCCAGAATCGTTCTATTGGCACCCTTGCCGTAAGAGCGCAAGCCCGCTATCGGCTCGCAAGCGTGCAATGCACTAAATCCGCGCCGAGCTGTGATTTTTCAGTCATTTCATCAGGGCTTCACAGGCCGCCAACATCATGCAGATTGCGCTTTTCCAGCCCGACATCCCCCAGAACACCGGAACGATTCTGCGCCTGTGCGCATGCCTGGATGTCGCGGCCCACATTATCGAGCCCGCGGGCTTTCCGGTCTCCGACCGCCATTTCCGCCGCTCCGGCATGGACTATCTCGACCATGTCGCTATTACACGCCACGACTCATGGTCAAAATTCGAGCAATGGCGTAACGACGGCGGTTTCCGGCTGGTCCTGCTTACGACCAAGGGGGCCGGTTCCTATCTGGATTACCGATACCAGCGGGACGACGTCCTGCTGTTCGGGAGGGAATCCGCGGGGGTCCCCGACGAGGTCGCCGGCGTCGCGGACGCGCGGCTGGTGATCCCGATCAAGCCGGGCCTGCGTTCGCTCAACGTCGCGATGGCGGCCGCCATGGCACTAGGCGAGGCGCTGCGGCAAACCGGTTCCAAGACCTGATCGAGAAAGGCTTGATCGAGACCTGATGGAGAGATGGTGAGTTACGCGGTCAAAGAGATATTTCTGACCCTCCAGGGCGAAGGCGCGCATGCCGGCCGTGCGGCCGTGTTTTGCCGTTTCGCCGGCTGCAACCTCTGGACTGGCCGAGAACAGGACCGTAGCTCCGCCACGTGCAAATTCTGCGACACCGATTTCGTCGGCACCGACGGCACGCTGGGCGGCCGCTACGCCTCGGCCGATGAGCTCGCCGATACCATCGCCACGCAATGGACCGGCGCGAGCGCCAACCGCTACGTCGTGCTGACCGGCGGCGAGCCGCTGCTGCAGGTGGACACGCCGTTCATCGACGCGCTGCATGCGCGCGGCTTCGAGATCGGCATCGAAACCAACGGCACCATCGAGCCGCCCGAGGGCATGGACTGGGTCTGCGTCAGCCCGAAAGCCGGCTCCGACCTCGTGGTGCGCCGGGGCCATGAGTTGAAGCTGGTCTATCCGCAAGCGGGTGCAGCCCCCGAGCAATTCGAAGGTCTCGCCTTCGAGCGCTTCTCGCTACAGCCGTTGGATGGACCCGACGTAACCGCAAATACCGCGCGCGCGATCGACTATTGCCTGCAGCACCCGCAATGGCGACTCAGCCTGCAGACACACAAGACACTCGGCATCAGGTAGTACTGGCATCAGATAGGATTTGAGCTTTCGCAATGTGGGAACTGACAAAATCGTTTCGCTTCGAGGCGGCGCATTCGCTGCCGGGAACGACCTTTGGCGCTGATAGCGAAGAGATTCACGGCCACTCGTTTCGCGCCGAAGTGAGCATGCGCGGCACGGCCGATCCCGCGACGGGGATGGTGCTCGATCTCGGCCTGCTCGAACGCAGCATGGCGGAGGTCCAGAAGACGCTCGACCACAAGCTCCTCAACAAGGTCGAGGCGCTTGGCCCGCCGACGCTGGAAAACCTGTCCCGCTTCATCTGGGAACGGGTCCAGCATGCCGGAAAGATCACCCGCGTCAGTGTCCACCGCGACAGCTGCAACGAGAGCTGCACCTATTACGGCCCGCAGAACTAACCCGTCATTGCGAGGAGCGAAGCGACGAAGCAATCCACACTTTCTTTGTCGCACCATGGATTGCTTCGCTTCGCTCGCAATGACGGAGGATAGACGTTAGGAATTACCGATGGACACGACCGTCATCGAGGATCGCAAGGCGCGGGCGCGGGGTTGGTTCGAAGCGCTGCGCAACGACATCTGCGCGGCCTTCGAGCGGCTGGAAGACGATGCGCCCGCCTCACTCTATCCCGGCAGCGCGGGGCGCTTCGAGCGCACGCCGTGGGACCGTGCCGACCATACCGGCAAACCCGGTGGCGGCGGCGTGATGTCGATGATGTACGGACGGCTGTTCGAGAAGGTCGGCGTGCATTGCTCGACGGTTCATGGCGAATTCAGCCCCGAATTCCGCTCGCAGATTCCGGGCGCCACCGATGACCCCAGGTTCTGGGCATCCGGCATCTCTGTCATCGCGCATATGCGCAACCCGCACGTTCCCGCCGTGCATATGAACACCCGCTTCGTGGTGACGACGAAGGCGTGGTTCGGCGGCGGCGCCGACCTGACGCCGGTGCTCGACCGGCGCCGCAGCCAGGAAGACGCCGACACGATCGCCTTTCACGCGGCGATGAAGGAGGCCTGCACCGGGCCGAACGGCGTTGCCGATTACGACCGATACAAGAAATGGTGCGACGAATATTTCTACCTGCCGCATCGCAAGGAAGCCCGCGGCATCGGCGGAATTTTCTATGATCACCACGATTCCGGCGACTGGGATGCCGACCTCGCGTTCACCCAGGACGTCGGCCGCGCCTTCCTGAAAATCTATCCCCAGCTGGTAGGTAAGAATTTCGGCACCTCCTGGACGCCGGCCGATCGCGAGGAGCAACTGGTGCGCCGCGGGCGTTACGTCGAATTCAACCTGCTCTACGACCGCGGCACCACCTTTGGCCTGAAGACCGGTGGCAATGTCGATTCAATCCTGTCGTCGATGCCCCCTGAAGTGAAATGGCCCTGACCAAAATGGCCTCGAACAAGATGACACAACTACCCCGCGCCATGCTGATCGACATGGACGACACCATCCTGTCGGCCTATGGCCGCCCCGAGATCGCCTGGAATAATGTCGCGGCGGAATTTGCCGATGAGTTGGGCTCCATCCCATCGCAACAAGTCGCCGCGGCGATCGTGGAGTCCGGCCGGAATTTCTGGGCCGCGGCCGCTGCCGAATGGCGGCTGAAGCTCGCGGAGGCCCGGCACGTGGTGGTCGGCAACGGATTTGCAGCGCTTGCCGCCGCCGGCCACGCGCCGCTGTCGCCGGATCTGGCCACGCGGCTCGCCAACCGGTTCCATGCGTACCGCGAGGAGGAGATGTTCGTCTTCCCCGGGGCGCACGACGCGATCGACGCGCTGAAGGCACACGGGGTGAAGCTGGCACTGGTGACCAACGGCGCCGCCGGTCCGCAGCGCGCCAAGGTCGAACGTTTCGCACTGTCGCACAGGTTCGATCACATCCAGATCGAGGGCGAGCACGGCTTCGGCAAACCGGAAGAGCGCGCCTATCTGCACGCGATGCAGGCACTCGGCGTCACCGCGCCCGAGACCTGGATGATCGGCGACAATCTGGAATGGGAAGTCGTGGCGCCGCAGCGCCTCGGCATCTACGCGATCTGGATCGACGTGCACGGCGACGGCCTGCCGGCGGATTCGACGATCAAGCCCGACCGCATCATCCGCTCGCTGACCGAGTTGCTGCCTTAGGGGCTTCGGTTCCACCGCTCAAATCTCCACCGCGAAAACGGCCGGTCGTGATCCGTCTGTCATGACAGACCGATAGCCTGTTCGTCGCGTCAATCAGCGCGGAGGGAAGATCATGGAATTGAAGCCAGGCGATGTTGTTATTCTGAAATCCGGCGGTCACCCGCTGACGGTGGCCGAGGTCAACGACGACACGGTCGAGTGCCTGTGGATGGGCGGCGAGGGCGATCTGTTTCGCGAAACGCTTCCCAAAGCGGTCCTCGAGCCTGCCGAAATCGATGATACGGAAGACGATGATCAGGACGAAGACGATCAGGATGAAGACGAGAGCGAAGACGACGAAGATGAGGACGACGACCACAAGAAGAAAAAGAGCAAGAAGGTAGCGTAGTAACTCCCTGCGATACCGCCGGGTCGGGATACCCGGCGGCATCGTTTTCCCGGGCATTCCATCCGACCCTCGAACCGAGAGACCGCTAACCGAAGAGAGACCGCACGGCGGTTGAGATCATCACCACGCCGCCGGTGATGACGGCGGCGTCGAGGATCGCGGTATGAATATGTACCGGCATGCGCTCGACAAAGGCCTTGGCGAGAAACGCGCCAGGGATCGAGATCGCCCCGATCAGGATTGCAAAGGCGAGCACCTGCGCGGTGACGGCGCCGGCCAGGCCAAACACCGAAATTTTGATGATTGAGGTCGCAACCGAGATCACGGCGTCGGTGGCGATTACGGCTGCGCCTTCGAGGCCGACCGCCATCAACAGCGACAGCAGGATCACGCCCGAGCCCGAGGTGCCTCCGACCACCACCCCATACCCGACCGCGCTGGCGCCAAGTCCGGCGTCGCTGATCCTGATATCGCGGCGTTTGGCAAAACGGCGCAGCGGCACGCTCAGAATCAGCATGCTGCCGATCACCAGCGCCGCGCCGGAACCGGACAGCCGCGTATAGCCGTAAGCCCCGAGCGCCGTGGTCAGCGCCGCGGCCGATATCACGATCAGCGCGCGGCGGCGGTCGGCATAGCGGACATAGGCGACGAAGCGGCTGATATTGGTGAAGATCGAGGAGATCGCGATGATCGGCACCACCGGCTCGGCGCCGATCAACGGCACCAGCACCAGCGGCATCAGCGCGCCGGTGCCGTAGCCGGCAAGGCCGCCGACCACGGAAGCAAACAGCGCCACGCCGGCGACCAGCAACAGCTGGACGATCGAGATGTCGGCAAAGCCTGCGAGAATATTCACGGTTGCCGTTTCACAGCCGGTGGTCGCGGGTGAAGCGGGCGACGGTCTGGTCGGCAATGGCCGATAGCGCGGGTTGATCGAGCGGAAAATCCGCCGCCAGCCAGGCGTCCTCCGCCAGCGTCAGCACGTGGCCGAGCGCCGGGCCCTCGGCAATGCCGCGCGCGATGAAATCAGCCGCCTTTAGCGGGAATTTCGGAGCGCTCCAGCGCTGCGGCAGGGTGGCAAATTCACGCCAATAGGCGGCGCGATTGTCAGCGAAGTCCTGGCTCCCCCCTGAGCGCGCCCAGGCCAGCAGCAGCCGGTCGCGATATTGTTCCTCGCCTAGCCGGTAGAGCCGCCGCCGCGCCCTCGCCTCGTCCATGTCGGCAAGCCGCCACCAGCGGTGACCCATGGAGTCGAGCGCCTTGGCCTCGGCGTTGGTCAGACGCAGCCGCGCCGCGACACGTTTGGCGTCCTCGGTTACCGCCACCGAGAGCGCGCCGAGCCTGCGAACCGGGCTCGGCGTCAGCCCCAGCATGTGTTCCGCCGATATCATCGCAGCCATGGGTCCCGTGTAGGTGACGCCGCCGAAGATCGCTTGCAGCAGACCGGCATCCCCCATCGCGGTGACGGCAACCAGCGCGCCCTCCGCGACCATGATCTTCAACATTTCCATGCGCACGCGTTCGGCGGAGAGACTGGCCAGTCCCGCACGGCCGCCAATGCAGGCGAGATAGCCGACGCGGTCGGGCTCGCCAACGCCATAGACGGCGTTCATGCGGAAGAACCGCAGGATACGTAAATAATCCTCGGCGATGCGCTGACCGGCGTCGCCGATGAAGCGCACGCGACGGGCTGCGATATCGGCGAGCCCGCCGACATGATCGTGCACGACGCCGTCAGCATCGACGGACAGGCCGTTGATGGTGAAGTCGCGCCGCTCCGCATCGCGAACCCAGTCGCGGCCGAACGCGACCTTGGCCTTGCGGCCAAAGGTCTCGGTATCCTCGCGCAAGGTCGTGACCTCGAACGGCTCGGCGTCGACCACCAGCGTCACGGTGCCATGCTCGATGCCGGTCGGCACGCATTTGATGCCCGCCGCCTTGGCGCGACGCGCCACTTCATCAGGCAGCGCCGTGGTGGCGATGTCGATATCGCCGGGCGGGATGTTCAGAAGCGCATTGCGGACGGCGCCGCCGACCACGCGGGCCTCCTCGTTATTACCGTTGAGCAGAGCGAGCACGCGGGCAGCCGGACCTGACGTGAGCCAGGGCGTGTTGGCGAGCACGCGCACCTCGCTCATTTTCCGGCTCCGGGTCTATCGGTACCCGGAACGAACTTGCCGTTCTCGATGTGGGCGGGAACGTAGGTCGAATCCGGCGCTGCGCCTCTGAAATGCGCGAGCAGGACGAAACTGACGATCACGAGCAGCAGCGACCCCAGCACGAGCTTGGCGACGAGATGCGCCGGCCAGGAAGATTTCGCCAGCACGCCGGAACGGGTCGCAAGCAGGAACAGCGCATAGGCCACGAACGGGATCAGGAAAATTGCAAGTTCGGTCAATACCGGACGGATCATGCGAGATAAATCCGCTCGTACAACACCCGCAGGATGCCGGCGGTGGCGCCCCAGATGTAACGCTCGGCGAACGGCATCGCGTAATAGGAACGCTCCATGCCGCGGAATTCCTTGGAGTGGATCTGGTGGTTCTCCGGATTCATCAGGAACGCCAGCGGCACCTCGAAGGCGTCGACGACCTCGCCCTCGTTGATGTCAAGTTTAAAACCCGGCTTCACCCGCGCCACCGTCGGCAGGATGCGAAAGCCGAACGCGGTGCCATAGAGATCGAGATAGCCGATCGGCTCGATGAAGTCGCGCTTCAGTCCGACTTCCTCGTCGGCCTCGCGCAAGGCAGCGTCCATCGGCGAAGCATCGGTTGCATCGATCTTGCCGCCGGGAAACGAAATCTGGCCGGCATGGCTGCTCAGATGCTCCGAGCGCTGCGTCAGCAGCACCGTCGGCTCCGGATGATCGACCACCGGGATCAGCACTGCCGCCGGCCGCACCGGCTGTTCCTGGGCGATGATCTCGAGCATCCGATCATTGCCCTCGTCGCCGGTTCTGGGAATGATATTCGGATCGATCAGGCCGGGCGGGACGTCGAAGTTCAGCCGCGCCTTGGTCCGCGCGAAGAATTCCGCCGAGCTGACCGCTGCCGGTTCCAACTTCTTCAGCATCGGCTCGTTCAAAGCGCGTCCCTCACCTGCTTCGCGTCGGCCATCGCGAAGAATTCGCCGCCGGATTCGATTCCGAACATTGGCTGTCCATCGACCACCCGCTCTTCCCCCATGTCAACCAGATCGTAATAGAGCGCGCGGGTGACCTTGGCCCAGAGATCGCTGCGCACGTGAAGATAGGGCGTGAGGCCGCCGTCGGCAGCCATCTCGAACCGCAACCGGTGCTCGCCGTCGCAAGGCACCCAATCGTCCACATTGGTGCGGAAGCGCAGCAGGCGGCCACCGCCCTCGCTTTGCTCGTTCTGCATTTCGACCGCCAGGAACGGCGCATCGTCGACACGGATGCCGACCTTTTCTACCGGGGTCACGAGAAAGTGCTTGCCGTCCTCGCGCTTCAGGATGGTCGAAAACAGCCGGACCAGCGCCGGCCGCCCGATTGGCGTGCCCATGTAGAACCACGTGCCATCGCCGGCGATTCGCATGTCGAGATCGCCGCAAAACGGCGGATTCCACAGATGCACGGGCGGCAGGCCGCGTCCGGCGGGGCTGGCCTTTGCCGCATCGGTCGCTGCGGCGGTCAGACCTTCGAGACCGGTGTTTTCACGGCCTGGTTTGCTGGTTTGCCCTTGCTTCGCCATTGTTTGCCTTAAAGCTTCTGCGGCTCAATCTGGCACGATTGGTGCACGTCCGAGAGACGTGAGCGGGAACAATATTCTCGCCATATCGTGATGCCGTTCATACCCCCATATACCGATAATGTGGGGATAGTTTAATTCAGCGAATACATGGCCTTTGCGCAGGTTTAGCATGAGGTTCGTGGCATGACGACGCATTCGGCGGGGTCATGAAGCGGTGAAGGAGATGGATATGCCTGGCGCAGATGGTGTCGAAAAGCTCGAGGACGCAATCGTCCGTTCGGCCGAACAAGTCGCCGGTCAGATCAAGGCCGCGAAAGAAGCCATCTCCACCGTCATTTTCGGCCAGGAACGGGTGATCGAAAATACCCTGGTGACGATCCTGTCCGGCGGTCATGCACTCCTGATCGGCGTTCCCGGCCTCGCCAAGACCAAGCTGGTCGAAACCCTCGGCATCACCCTCGGTCTCGATGCCAAGCGCATCCAGTTCACGCCTGACCTGATGCCGTCTGACATTCTCGGCGCCGAAGTGCTGGACGAGAGCAACTCCGGCAAACGCTCGTTCCGCTTCATCTCGGGCCCGGTATTCGCGCAGCTTCTGATGGCCGACGAAATCAACCGTGCCAGCCCGCGCACCCAGTCGGCCCTGCTGCAAGCCATGCAGGAACAGCACATCACCGTTGCAGGCGCGCGGCACGATCTGCCCAAGCCGTTCCATGTGCTCGCGACCCAGAACCCGCTGGAACAGGAAGGCACCTATCCGCTGCCGGAAGCCCAGCTCGACCGCTTCCTGATGGAAATCGACGTCGACTATCCCGACCGCGACGCCGAGCGCCGCATCCTGTTCGAGACGACCGGCGCGGATGAGACGCTCGCCAAGGCCTCCATGAACGCGGAGATCCTGATCACCGCCCAGCGGCTGGTGCGCCGCCTGCCGGTCGGCGACAGCGTGGTCGAGGCCATTCTTTCGCTGGTGCGGGCCGCGCGTCCCAATCCGGATGGCGAGAGCGAGAAGCTGATCGCCTGGGGCCCCGGTCCGCGCGCCAGCCAGTCGCTGATGCTGGCGGTCCGCGCCCGCGCGCTGCTCGACGGCCGTCTCGCGCCCTCGATCGACGATGTGCTCGACCTTGCCGAACCGGTGCTCAAACACCGCATGGCGCTGACGTTCTCGGCGCGCGCGGAAGGCCGCACCATTCCCGACGTGATCAGGCAATTGAAGACGCGGATTGGTTGATGGCCGCAGAGACCAAGCACGCCAACGGGGAGATCACAGCAATCCGACGTGCCGATGGCGAAAGCCGTACGCTCGCCGCATCGCTGCCGCGTCTCGTGCTTGAAGCCCGCCGCATCGCCGCCAACGTCATTCACGGCCTGCACGGCCGCCGCCGCGCCGGCTCCGGCGAAAGTTTCTGGCAATACCGCCGCTTCGTCTCGGGTGAGCCGTCGCAGAACGTCGACTGGCGCCGCTCGGCGCGTGACGATCATCTCTATGTCCGCGAGCAGGAATGGGAGGCCGCGCACACCGTATGGGTGTGGCCCGACCGCTCGCCGTCGATGGCCTTTGCCTCGAAGCAGGCGCGCGACAGCAAGCTGGAGCGCGGCCTGATCGTGACCTTCGCGCTGGCCGAACTGCTGGTCGCGGGCGGCGAACGCGTCGGCATCCCCGGCCTGATGAACCCGACCGCCAGCCGCAGCGTCATCGACAAGATGGCGCAGGCGATGCTGCATGACGATGCCGCGCGCGCGAGCCTGCCGCCGTCGTTCATCCCGTCGGCGCTGGCCGAGATCGTGGTGCTGTCGGATTTCTGGTCGCCGATGAGCGAAATCCACACCATGCTCGCGGGCCTGTCGGCCTCCGGCGCGCATGGCACGCTGATCCAGATCGTCGATCCCGCCGAAGAGACCTTTCCCTATTCCGGACGCGTCGAGTTCGTCGAACCGGAAAGCGGCGGCGTCATCACCGCCGGCCGTGCCGAGAGCTGGGCCAGCGACTATGTCGCGCGCGTCGCCCTGCATCGCGACGAGATCCGGGGCGAGACCAACAAGCTCGACTGGCTGTTTTCGACCCATACCACCAGCCGCTCCGCGGCCGAGCTATTGTTGTTCCTGCACTCGGGCATGATGGTGAGCAAGGGCGCGGTGCGCTCCTCGACCGTCAAAGCGGGGCGAAGCGCATGATCGCGGGCCTGCCGCTCTCTTTTGCACAACCGCTGCTACTGCTGGGCCTGTTGTCTCTTCCAGTGCTGTGGTGGCTGCTGCGCGTGATGCCGCCGCGGCCGAGGCGGATCGAGTTTCCGCCGACGCGGCTATTGTTCGACATCAAACCCAAGGAAGAAACCCCGTCGCGGACGCCGTGGTGGCTGACGCTGTTGCGCCTGACCGCAGCAGCCCTGGTGATCCTCGCCGCCGCAGGTCCGATCTGGAATCCGCAGACCGCCGCCGGCGGCAGCAGGGCGCCGCTGGTGATCCTGCTCGATGACGGCTGGAGCGCGGCCTCGAGCTGGGAAACGAGGATCAAGGCCGCCGACGAATTGATCGCCAATGCCGACAATGACCGCCGCGGCGTCGCGCTGGTACCATTGTCCGAACCGGCGCGCGACGTCACGCTGATGCCGGGCGGCACGGCCCGCGTCGCACTGCGCCAGCTGGCGCCAAAGCCCTATTCGATCGATCGCGTCGAAACGCTCGCCGCACTCGACCGCTTCCTCAAGACCACCGGTGATGCCGAACTCGCCTGGCTATCCGACGGCGTCGATACCGGACGCGGCGCCGAATTTTTGGAGGCGCTGGCCAAGACGGCCGGCGATCGCACGCTGACGATCTATGAAGGCGGCGCAGCCTCAGCCCTGGCGCTGGTCGCCGCCGAGAACGCCGCGGCGAAGATGACGGTGAAAGTATTGCGCACCAACAGCGGCATTGCCGCCGGCGTGGTGCGTGCGATCGACGCCAAGGGTTCGCCGATCGGTGAAGCCCGTTACGCGTTCGGACCGCAGGACCGCGAAGCCGAAGCCGCGTTCGAACTGCCGGTCGAGTTGCGCAACGACATCTCGCGGCTGGAAATTGCCGGCGAGCGATCCGCCGGCGCCGTGCAGCTGCTCGACAAGCGATGGCGGCGGCGCGCGATCGGCGTCGTCACGGGCGCCACCAGCGACACCGCGCAGCCGCTGCTCGCCTCGACCTTCTATCTCACCCGCGCGCTGTCGCCGTTCGCCGACGTGCGGCTCGGCGACCGCGGCGCGCCGCAGCAGGTGATCGGACAGTTCCTCGATCAACGGCTGCCGATGATCGTGCTGGCTGATGTCGGCACGCTGTCGCCGGAAATCCGCGAACGCCTCAACGCCTGGATCGACCAGGGCGGCGTGCTGGTGCGTTTCGCAGGTCCCCGCCTCGCTCAGGCCGATGACGATCTGGTGCCGGTCAAACTGCGCCGCGGCGGCCGCAGCCTTGGCGGCAGCCTGACCTGGGAAAAGCCGCAGCATATGGCCTCGTTCGCCGCCGACGGCCCGTTCGCGGGCTTGCAGGTACCGAAGGACGTCACCGTCAACCGCCAGGTTCTGGCTGAACCAGATGCCGTGCTGGCAACCAAGAGCTGGGCTTCGCTGGAAGACGGCACGCCGCTGGTGACTGGCGAGCATCGGGGCAAGGGCATCCTCAGCCTGTTCCATGTCGGCGCCGACTCGCGCTGGTCCGACCTGCCGATGTCCGGCAGCTTCGTCGAGATGCTGCGTCGGCTGGTCGATACGTCCGGCTACACGCAAAAGCCGGGCGCGGGCGTCGCCGGCGAAGCGACCAATGTCGAGACCGTGGCGCCGCTGCGCACGCTCGATGGCTTTGGCGCATTCGGCCCGCCGCCCTCCACCGCCAAGCCGATGCCGGCCGATTATCGCGACCGCGCCACCGCGGATCATCCGCCGGGTTTCTATGGCGCGGCCGAAGGTCCGATCGCCGTCAACACGCTGGCCTCCGCCGATCGTATCGCAGCACTCGACACGACGTCGCTGCGCGCCCGCCGCGCCAGCTACACCAACGCCGAACCGCGCGATCTGCGCGGCATCCTGTTGTCGTCATCGCTGGCGCTGTTCCTGATCGATGCGATCGTGGTCGCCATGCTCGGCGCGGGCCTTGCCGCGCTGTGGCGGCGGCGAGCCGCACCCGCAGCATTGGTATTGGCGATGATCCTGGCCGCAACGTCGATCGCGCCCGCCCCGCTCCGCGCCGCCGACAATGACGATTTTGCGATCAAGTCGGTTTCGCAGACGCGCCTCGCCTATGTCGTGACCGGCAATGCTGACGTCGATTCCATCGTCAAGTCAGGCATGTCGGGACTGACGCTGTTTCTCGCCCAGCGCACCGCGCTGGAAGCCGGCGACCCCGTCGGCATCGATCCCGCGCGCGACGAGCTGGCGTTCTTCCCGCTGATCTACTGGCCGGTGGTACCGGGTGCGCCAAAACCGCCGCAGGACGCCATCAACCGCATCGACGCCTATATGAAGCAGGGCGGCACGGTCGTGTTCGACACCCGCGACGCCATCGAGGCGCCACCGGGCGAGAACGGCGCATCGCAGACGCCGGGCATGCGAACCTTGCGCGAGATTCTCTCCTCGCTCGACGTGCCCGAGCTCGAGCCGGTGCCACGCGAGCACGTGCTGACCAAGACGTTTTATCTGCTGCGGGATTTTCCGGGCCGGTTCAACTCGGGCCAGACCTGGGTCGAAACCCTGCCGCGCGAGGATGACGACGAAGCCGCATCGCGGCCCGCGCGTGGCGGCGACGGCGTCTCGCCGATCATCATCACCTCGAACGATCTTGCAGGGGCCTGGGCGATCCGGCCCGACGGCCAGCCGATGCTGCCGCTGACGCCGAGCGAACCGCGCCAGCGCGAATTCGCCTTCCGCGCCGGCGTCAACATCGTGATGTACACGCTGACCGGCAACTACAAGGCCGACCAGGTGCACGCGCCTGCCCTCATCGAACGGCTGGGGCAATAACGGCATGCAGTACGGCATCGCGTTCACCCCCCTCGTCCCCAGCCTCGTGCTGTGGATCGCGCTGGCCGCGATCGTCGCGATATCCGTGCTGCTGCTGATCGGCCGTGCGCGGGGCGCAGCCGTGCGCGTCACCGCGCTGGCGCTGATCTTGCTCGCGCTCGCCAACCCTTCCTTCACCCGCGAAGACCGTGAGCCGTTGTCGTCGGTGGCCGCCGTGGTCATCGACAAGAGCCCGAGCCAGAATTTTGGCACGCGCAACGAGGAGACAGTGAAGGCGCAGGAAGCGCTGGTCGACAGCCTCAAGAAGGTCAAGGGACTGGAAGTGCGTGTCGTCGACGCCGGACAGGCCGACGGCGAAACCGACGGCACCAAGCTGTTCGGCGCGTTGTCGTCGGCGCTGGCGGATGTTCCCGTCGATCGCGTCGCCGGCGCCTTCCTGATCACCGACGGCCGCGTCCATGACATTCCCGCCAACGCCGCGGCGCTCGGCTTCCAGGCGCCGGTGCATGCGCTGGTCACCGGCCGCAAGGACGAACGCGACCGCCGCGTCGCGATTTCTGCTGCGCCAAGATTTGGCATCGTCGGCCAGCCCCAGACCATCACCTACCGGCTGGACGACCAGGGCGTCACCGGCCAGCGCGCCAGGATTGTGGTGCGCCGCGACGGCGAGGTGATCAACGAACGCACGTTGCAGAGCGGCCAGACCGCCAATGTCGAGATCGACATCAAGCATGCCGGTCCCAATATCGTCGAGATCGAAGCCTCGCCGCTGGAAAACGAGCTGACGCTGGTCAACAACCGCGCCGTGGTCGCGATCGACGGCGTGCGCGACAAATTGCGCGTGCTGCTGGTATCGGGCGAGCCGCATTCCGGCGAACGCACCTGGCGCAACCTTTTGAAGTCCGACGCCAGCGTCGACCTCGTGCATTTCACCATTCTTCGCCCACCGGAGAAGCAGGACGGTACGCCGATCAACGAGCTGTCGCTGATCGCTTTCCCGACCCGTGAATTGTTCCAGCAGAAGATCAACGAGTTCCAGTTGATCATCTTCGACCGCTACGCCCGCCAGGGCGTGCTGCCGATTCCCTATTTCGAGAATATGGCGCGCTATGTGCGTGCCGGCGGCGCGGTGCTGGTATCCGCCGGACCGGACTACGCCTCGACCAGCAGCATCTGGCGCACGCCTTTGGATTCGGTGCTGCCGGCCGAACCCGTCGGCGTCTCCGAGAAGCCGTTTTATGCACGTCTGAGCGACATCGGTAAACGTCATCCGGTCACGCGCGGCCTCGAAGGCTCCGCCAACGAACCGCCGCGCTGGAGCCGGTTCTTCCGCACCGTGGAAACGCGCAATGCCATCACGCCGCCGGTCATGACCGGCGCCGACGGCAAGCCGCTGCTGCTGCTGTCGCGCTTCGGCGAGGGCCGCGTCGCGCTGCTGCTGTCGGACCATATCTGGCTATGGGCGCGCGGCTATGAAGGCGGCGGCCCGCATCTCGATCTGTTGCGGCGGATGTCGCATTGGCTGATGAAGCAACCTGATCTGGATGAAGAAGCACTGCGCCTGCAGATCCAGGGCAAGGACCTCGTGGTGTTGCGGCAGACCATGGCCGACAACGTCGCACCCGTAACGGTGACCTCGCCGAGCGGCGCCACGCGCGAATTGACGCTGAGCGCGAGCGATCCCGGCACCTGGCGTTCGACCATACCGGCGAGCGAACTCGGCCTGTGGCAGGCGACCGACGGCACGCTGAAGGCGCTGATCAATGTCGGGCCGACCAACCCGAGGGAATTTTCCGAAGTCACTTCGACGATCGAAATGCTCAAGCCGCTGGCGCAAGCGACCGGCGGCGACGCTCGACGCGTGGTCGACGGGTCAAGCATCGACCTGCCCCGCATCGTGCCGGTGCGCTCCACCAGCATCTTCCGCGGCGACGGCTGGATGGGCGTGAAGATGCGCGACGCCAGCGTCGTCAAAGGCGTCGGCGTGCTGCCGATGTTCGCCGGCCTGATCGGCCTGCTGCTGCTGCTCGGTGCCTTCGCCGCGACCTGGATCCGCGAAGGGCGCTAGAAGCAACGCGCCGAATGGCTAAGCGGCCTCATCGGCGCGCCGCCATCTGGGGAATGGATCGGGCAGACTAGCCCATTCATCGATGTGCATGCCGGACTTTCCTGGAACAAGACATGCGTCGAGGCGCGCCGTGATGGCGTCCTGGTCCATGGCGGTGCCGATGAAGACGATCTCCTGCCGGCGATCGCCGTACAGTTCGTTCCAGCTCTTCTTGAGCGACTGCCGCCAGAACGGATCGTCCGGCCAGCGGTCAGCCGGCACGTTGGCCCACCAAAATCCCAGGCCTTCGGTTCGGACAATCGCGCCGGCCTGACTTAATTCACCCAGCCATTGCGGACGCGTGGCGATCCAGAAATGGCCCTTTGCCCGGATGACTCCAGTCCAGCTTTCCCTCAGGAACTGATGGAACTTCGCCGGCTCGAACGGTCGACGCGCACGATAGACGAAGCTGCCGACGCCGTATTGTTCGGTCTCCGGCGTATGGTCGGCAAAGCCATACAGCTCCTTGAACCAGAGCGGATGTTGTTGCGCCCGCTCGAAATCGAAACGCCCGGTGTTGAGAATGCGCTCGAAGGGCGCATTGGCAAAATTGGTCTCCACGATGTCGGCTGTGGGGTTCAACGCGCGGATGATTTTGCGAGCGGCCTCCAACTGTTCATTGGAAGCATCATCGATCTTGTTGAGCACCACCACATCGGCGAATTCGATCTGCTCAACCAGTAGATCCACCATCGTCCGCTTGTCGTCAGCACCGAGCGACTCGCCGCGATCCCGAATGAAGTCGGTCGAGGAATAATCGCGCAGCAGGTTTACCGCATCGACCACCGTCACCATGGTGTCGAGCACCGCCACGTCGGAAAGACTGTCGCCTTCCTCGGTGCGGAAATCGAACGTCGCCGCGACGGGAAGGGGTTCCGAAATGCCGGTCGATTCGATCAGGAGGTAGTCGAACCGATCGCTCTCGGCGAGCGCGCGAACTTCCTTCAAGAGATCGTCCCGCAGCGTGCAGCAAATGCACCCGTTGGTCATTTCGACCAGCTTTTCATCCGTCCGCGACAGGTTCGCACCGCCATCGCGTACGAGGTCGGCGTCGATGTTGACCTCGCTCATGTCGTTCACAATCACCGCCACTTTCAGGCCATGACGGTTGTTCAGCACATGGTTCAGCAAAGTTGTCTTTCCAGCCCCGAGGAAGCCGGACAAGACCGTGACGGGGAGTTTTCGCATCGAGGTCAAAGAGCCTGTTCAGTTCACGGAATCCCAAACTAGGACGGCGAGGCATGGGATGATCCGCATCTATGTAATGTTATAACATAACAATCTGAACGCGGTTCGGCTGTCAACCAGGAAACTTGAGGGACGCCAGGTGCGCCCAATCGACGATGATCAGCTCGACCCGCATACCGTTGCGTGAATCACACACTCGCTTTGAATTGCGCCGGCACCCGGACCGAGCACGGTTGACCCCGCAGACCACCGCTGATGTTATAATATTACATTGGGACGGCCGAGACACCTTGGCCGGCCCGGGACAAGGCCCCCATCGTCGTGAAGTGGTTCCGGAATAACGTCAAACACGGCTCGCGGCTGGCGCTGCTCGCGCTCGCGATCCAGTTTGCGCTGTCGTTCGGGCATTTCCACCCGGTCGCGCCTGCGATCGCGTCCAGCCTGACGCAGGTGGATCTCGATCATGCGCAGATCCCCGCCGTACCGGAGGCGGCAGGCCAGGCCGCCCAGGCGCAGCCACCGTCCAGTCACGACACCGATCATCCGGCTGAGGCCTGCGCGATCTGCGCCGTCATTTCGCTGGCCAACAACCTCGTATTCCCGGCACCGCCGCTGTTGCTGCTGCCGCAGGCTATCGAACTTCTGTACCTGACGACCGACGCCGAATTCGCGCATCTGAGTTCGGTCCGCTCGCCGTTCCAGTCCCGCGCCCCTCCCGCCTCCTGACATCGATTGACTGATGCGCCCGAACGGGATCGCCGCGTGACACGTGGCCGATCCGCCAAGGGATAATCGAATCGATCCGTCGCTTGACGGAATCAGGATCGGGACAAATGACATTCACCAAAAGACGAGCGTTCCACATCGGTGGCGCAAGCTGGCTATTCCTTTGTGCGGTCGGCAGCGGCGCGATGGCCCAGGACGCGGCTTCGCCATCCTCCTCGACACAACTGCCGGAAATCACCGTGACGGCGCCAAGCCCGATCGTGCGGAGAAACGTGACCCCGGCGCGAAAGCCGGCGCGCGTCGCCCGCGGCGTGCCCGGCCGCAATCGCGAGCGCGATAACGAGCCGCAACCGGTCCCCGTCGCCGCCACGCCCCAACAGGGCGTGCTGCCGGTCGTGACTGATCAGTTCGCAACCGTCACCGTCATGCCCAACGAGGAAATCCGCCGGCAGGGCGGTGGCACGCTCGGCGATCTCCTGTTCTCCAAGCCCGGGATCACCGGCTCGAGCTTTGCACCCGGAGCGTCAAGCCGGCCGATCATCAGGGGTCTCGACGTCAATCGCGTCGGCATCGTCGAGAACGGGATCGGCAGCAACGGCGCGTCGGATCTCGGCGAAGATCACTTCGTGCCGATCGATCCGCTTTCGACCAATCAGATCGAGGTCATCCGCGGTCCGGCAACCCTGCGTTACGGGTCCACGGCGATCGGCGGCGTTGTCAGCGCCACCAACAACCGCATTCCGGACGCCTTGCCCACCTGCGCGGCACCCCCGTTTCAGACCTATGGGCTTCCGGTGAAGGCCCCGCTCGCCAATGCCGCATCGCCGGGGTGCCTGAACGTCGAGACCCGCACCGCGGTCAATTCGGTCGATCGCGGCGTCGAAGGCGGAATTCTGCTCGACGCCGGCGGCAGCAATTTCGCCATTCATGCCGACGCCTACGGACGAAAGTCGGGCGATTACAGCATTCCGAGCTATCCTTATCTGTTCGACCAGACCCGGCCGGTCGATGGACGCCAGCCGAATTCCTCGGCGCAGGCCACCGGCGCATCGATCGGCGGTTCGTATTTCTTCCATGGCGGATTCATCGGAGCGGCCGTCACGCAGAACGACACGCTCTATCACATACCCGGCATCGACGGCGCCGATCACCAGACCCGGATCGACGCACGTCAAACCAAGTTCACGACCAAGGGCGAATACCGGCCGGACGCGGCGGCAATCGATGCGGTGCGTTTCTGGGCGGGCGCCACCGACTATAAGCACAATGAGATCGGCCTCGCCGACCCCGCCGATCTGACGACGCTTGGCGTGCGCCAGACCTTCACCAACAAGGAGCAGGAAGGCCGCGTCGAGGTACAGTTGGCACCGTTCAACGTCCGCTTCGCCGCCCTCACCACGGCTGTCGGCATCCAGGCGTCGCATCAGGAACTCACAGCACCGAGCCCGGATGATATCGGCAGTCCAGTGAACGGCTTGTGGGATCCCAACAAGAACACCAAGGTCGCCGGATACATCTTCAACGAGCTGAAATTCAGCGATGCGACAAAGGCGCAGATTGCCGGGCGTATCGAGCACGCCAACCTGACTGGAACGACGCCGGCTTTCATTCCCGATGAGTTCGACCTCAACGTCGATCCCGGTGCCATTGGCCCCGCCACGCCGCGCAACCTCAACTTCGCGCCGAAGAGCGGGAGTATCGGCCTGATCCAGAATCTTCCATGGAATCTGGTTGCGAGCATCACCGGCCAATATGTCGAGCGCGCCCCCAAACCCGCCGAGCTGTTTTCACGCGGCGGTCACGATGCGACCGTCACATTCGATATCGGCAATCCCAATCTGGGTATCGAGACCGCGAAATCCGTCGAAGTCGGTCTGCGACGGGCAACAGGCCCCTTGCGATTTGAAATCACCGGCTATTACACCAAGTTCAACGGCTTCATCTATCGGCGGCTGACCGGCAACACGTGCGAAGACGGTGTGTGCCAGGCGGGCCCGGGCCTCGAACTCAACCAGGCGATCTACTCCCAGCGCGACGCCACCTTCCGCGGCGGCGAATTCCAGTTTCAGTACGATGTGCTGCCGGTCTGGAACGGTCTGTTCGGAATCGAGGGACAATACGATATTGTCCGCGCGACCTTCGAGGACGGGACCAACGTACCGCGTATTCCGCCGCAGCGGCTCGGAGGCGGCCTGTTCTATCGCGACGCCAATTGGTTGATGCGGGTCAATCTGCTGCACGCCTTCGCGCAGAACGATATCGCCGTGATCGGCGAGACGCCGACGGCGGGATATAATCTGTTGAAGGCCGAGGTCAGTTACAGGACCAAGCTCGATGCGTCCTGGTTCGGCGCGCGGGAAATGACGGTTGGCCTCGTCGGCAACAACCTGTTGAACGAAAACATCCGCAACTCGGTGTCCTACTCCAAGGACGAAGTCCTGATGCCGGGCATCGGGGTGCGGGCGTTTGCGAATTTGAAGTTCTAGCAATCCCGCTGGAGCAGGGCGAGATCAGCGCGCCTTGCTCCAGTCCGGGCGGATCTCGCCGGAGACGCCATCGAAGGCGCCGTCGACGAGTTCGGCGACCAGGAGGCGGCTGTAATCGACCGGGCCGGGCATGGTCATCCGCCCCTTCGGCACGGCCTTGAAACCGACACGGCTGTAATAGGCCTCGTCGCCGACCAGAATGACCAGGCGATGGCCCTTTGCCTTGGCATCCGCAAGGGCGCGATCGAGCAGCATGCGTCCGACGCCGCGGCTGCGAAACGGCGGCTCGACCGTCAACGGCCCGAGCATCAAGGCGGGGGTATCGCCGATGCAAACCGGCAACTGGCGCACCGAGCCGACCATCAGCGTACCGATCCGTGCCGTGAACGACAGATCGAGCAGGTGATCGACGTGCTCGCGCAACCGGTAGGCACTCAGCACGAAGCGGCCGGGGCCAAAGGTGCGTTCGAGCAGGCGCTCGATCGCCTGCGCGTCCTTTGGCGTTTCGGGCAATATGGTGACGGAAAGTTCGCTCATGGTAAGGCGCGGGATAGCATCTGGCAGCGGCGCGGTCCATTGCCGCCAGCGCTAAACCATGCCTCATTTCTTGTTGATGGCCGGTTGCGACAGATAGGCCAGCAGTTTCATCTCGCGGCGGCCGCGCGTCACCGTATCCAGCACCAGCCCCGACGAAACCGACAGCACCGCCATAATCATCAGCCCCATCGACAATACCGCGGTCGGTAGTCGCGGAACGAGACCGTGCTCGAGATAGGTGATGATGACGGGGATCGCGAGGACGACGGAAATCACCATCAGCAACACGCCGATTGCGGTGAAGAACCGCAGCGGCTTTTCCGAGCGATAGAGTTTCAGGATGGTGCCGAGGATGCGGAAACCGTCGCGCCAGGTGTTCAGCTTGCTGAACGACCCCTCGGGCCGGGCGAAATAGGGTGTCTCGATTTCGGCCACCGGCAGCGCCAGTTCGAGCGCATGCACGCTGAGCTCGGTTTCGATCTCGAAGCCGTCCGACAACACCGGAAACGATTTGACGAAGCGGCGCGAGAACACGCGGTAGCCGGAGAGGATATCCTTGAAAGCCTGACCGAACACCATCGAAAGGAATCCGGTCAGCATCCAGTTGCCGGTGCGGTGACCGGGCCGGTAGGCGGCGGCCGATTGATCGACGCGAAAGCCCACCACCATGTCGAGGTGTTCGTTGACCAGGGCCTCGATCATGCGTGGGGCGCTGGGGGCGTCGTAGGTCGCGTCGCCGTCGACCAGCACGTAGATATCCGCTTCGACATCGGCAAACATCCGCCGGACCACGTGCCCCTTGCCCTGACGGCGTTCGCTGCGCACCTCCGCGCCGGCCGCCCGCGCCACTTCGACGGTGCGATCTCTTGAATTGTTGTCATAGACGAAGATTTCGGCCGCCGGCAGTACTTTGCGAAAATCGGCGACCACGGTCGCGACGGCCGCCTCCTCGTTGAAGCACGGCACCAGAACCGCAACTCGCAACGCTGGTGTCGTCATCGCGGACCTGCCGAATCAGGCCTGACCATGGATCGCCTATGCCGCTTCAGGGCCTCTTCCAGTTGAGGGAGGCCCGGCTCTGCGGCGGCCCTGCCGCGCAGATCGAGCGTTGCGAACAGCAGCGTCCACAGCGTGAGCATGTCGATCGGCATGATGTAATAGGGCGTGAAGATCGGATGCGTCATGAAGAAAATCAGGTTTACCACGAGATTGGCGGCCAGCACGATGGCCACCCGCCTCGCACCGCCGCGATTGAAACGCCAAAGCCAGGCGGTCCATGCCGCCGCGATCGCCAGCAAGGTGAACTGCACGTCCCTGAAATACTGCCAGAGGACGCTTGCATCCAGCTCGGGCGGCGCGAGATCCTGTCCGCCATAGGTCGTCGTGAACGGGCTTCCCGCATTGATTGCATTCGCCACCAGCGTCGGCGCCATCCCGATCAGGAACGCAACGCCGAATGCCGCCCCTTGCAGGAACGTCTCCCTGTTTCGCGCCAGCAGGAATGCGCCGGCGAGATACAGGCAATAGCCCGCCGACAGGAACAGGTTCGGCAGGCGCAAATTCGCGGACAGCCCGATCAGCAGCCCCACCAGCGCGAGCAGCACAAGCCGATGCCGCGATCCATCCTTCAACAGCTTCGCGGTGAGCCAGCCCGCGAGCGCGCAGATCATCATGGTCGGCGCTATCGAATAGCTCGCCTTGGTCGGATTGATCATCAAGTAGATCGCGACATCCCCGAAGACGGCCGCCAATGCGAGCGAATACCACGTTGATGCGCAGCTCAACGCAAGCAGCGCGAAACCGGTTACCACGATCGACGCCAGAACATAGAGCGGGATAACCTGAAAGCCTTCGGGGAACAGCGCCAGCGCAAACCCGGTCCCCGGCGGATATTGAATGACGGTTTTTTTCGTCTTCTCCATCCAGACGTGGCAGGGAGCCCGCGTCGCCACGTTCCACTCGGGATAGCCGATCGCCTTCAGCTTGTTGGCGAGATATTGGTCGTCCTCGCGCTTGATGTCGGTGTTGAGCCCGTCCAGGCCGAACAGCTTGAACAGATGCGCCTGCCGCAAATAGCAGATGTCGTCATAGACCCCGCGGCTTTCGCTCCAGCGCGAGATGGTCCAGATGTTGCTCGCCAGCACCACCAGGAAGGCGAAGCCGCAGAGAAGTTTAATCAGTTTCATCCTGTCCGGCCCCCGCCTCGACTGCTCCGCTTCTAGGGGCTGTGATGGCGGGACGCAACCGAGCGCCTGCGCAAAAATCAGCGCCAGGTCGCGGTCCGTGCCTTGAAATCCAGCACCTCGGCGATCCGAAGGCGCGTACCTCGGGTAGTGTCCGCCGGCAGTGCAGCCGCATCGTAGAACCCGCATTCCACGATTTCGCGGTTGGGCTCCGGCAGGCGGTCCTGCCGGAATTGCCTGACGACATAGACCGCGACATGGTCGCGGGGCGATACGTGGACGTTGAAAAACAGACCATGCAACGCCGGCTCGTCGGTGAGTTCGATCCGCCCCTCCTCCATGAGTTCGCGCCGCAATGCTTCGAGGAATGTCTCGCCGACCTCGACCCCGCCGCCCGGCAGATGCCAGCCGGAGATATAGCTGTGTTTGACCAGAAACACCCTGTTGCTGCCGTCGAGCACGACGCCGCGGACCCCGAGCGTCATGCCGCGGGCGATCCGCCAATAGAGATGCATTACCCGCCGCAGCTGCGGCTCGAAGCGTTTTCGAAGATTCTGCAGAGCGGTCACAAATACCTCAAATGCCGGACATCATGTTTGATCCTTGCGCAGATACCGCTGGCTTGCCAATACATTGCAGGGATTCTGGCAAGGATTCTGGCAAGGATTCCTGACGAGGTTGTTGATGGCCGCATTCACGCTGGCGCATTTGTCCGATCCGCACCTGCCGCCGCTGCCGGCGGCACGGCTGCGCGATCTCGCGGGCAAGCGCGCGCTCGGCTATCTCAACTGGACCCGCAACCGCCACAAATACCACCGCCGCGAGGTGCTCGACGCATTGGTCGCCGACATGCAGGTCCAGCAGCCTGACCATATCGCGGTCACCGGCGATCTGGTCAATCTCGCGCTGGAAGCCGAGTTCTCGCCGGCGCAGGCCTGGCTTGAAAGCGTCGGCGCGCCGCAGGAAGTCACGGTGATTCCCGGCAATCACGACGCCTATGTGCGCGCCACCAGGCATCGCTTCGCTGGAACGTTCGGCGACTATCTGCGCGGCGATGCCGGGCCCAACGGCGCGACGTTTCCGTTCGTGCGCCGGCGCGGCCCGCTGGCGCTGATCGGCGTATCCTCCGCGGTGCCGACGCTGCCGCTGATGGCCACCGGCAGGCTCGGGCGGACCCAGCTCGATGGACTGGATAGAATCCTGACGCAATTGTCGTCCGAACAGGCATTCCGGGTGTTGCTGGTCCACCATCCCCTGCATTCGGATTCCCGCATCAAGCGGCTGACGGATTCGCGGCAGCTCCGCGCGCTCTTGAAGCGCCATGGCGTGGAATTGGTGCTGCACGGGCACGACCATATTCATTCGACCATGTGGATCGAAGGCACTGACCGCCAGATTCCCGCGATCGGAGTGCCTTCGGCGTCGGCACTGGCGCACCGGCACTATCCCGCCGCGGCCTATAATCTGTTTTCGATCGAGCGCGACGGCGACCACTGGCGCTGCGTGCAGACCGTGCGCGGCTTTGGCGATGACAATGTCATACGGCAGTTGGCGCAAGTCAGGTTGTCGTAACCGGTTCAAGCAGGGTTAGTCCCCACCGCCACCGCCGCAACCGCCGCCGCCGCCATCTCCGCCACCACCCCCATCGCTAGCCCCGCCATCGCCGCCATGGCTGGCGTCGCCATCGCCGAAGCCAGACGACGAGCCATCGACCGACGAGTCCGCGAAATCACCACCGCAGTATGCGGTGCCGCTGCCGTTCTTGCGTAACTCCTCGCAGTCGGGATGATAGACAAAGCCGTTGGGGATCTTGAACTTGCTGTCGAGCGCAAATAACAGCGGCAGCCGGCTCGGCCTGACAGGATCGATACTCTCGTACTTGCAGCAGTACCACCAGACCCGCCGCAGGCCCTCGTTGCTCTTGCGATGCTCGCTCAGCACCACCGCCGGGGTGTGATGCAGGAAACCGCCGAACGCGCGGCGGCAAAACGCATCATACTCGCGCGTGTAGAGGATAAACTCGTGCCACAGATCGTCCGCGACTTGCGAGGGCATCGAGACGTAGCGCTTGCCGCTCATGAGATAGGCGAGGAAAAACTGCCGCAGGCCCCGCGAGACCAACGCGCTGTCCTTGCGCTGGAAGCCCGGGTAATGCTGCTCCAGCCGCTGCAGCAGCCCGCGCGGCCAGCGGAAGGTGCGGATATATTCGGCACGCCTCAGCGTCAGCCATTTGCCGTACAGGCTCGCGGCGATGACCAGGACGATCACCGCCACGATGGCGTTGCCGATGATGATGGCTGGCACGAGGTCCCCTTCAGGCTCCGCGCTAGAGGTTTCGCAGGCTCGCGAACAGCGCGACGCCGAACAGGGCGGCGGCGCCGAGCAGGAAGCCGAACACGAACATCCCGAGGCCGCCACGGCGCTTCGGCGGCTCTTCGGCTGATGGCTCGACCATCGGGGTCGCCACCATCGCATGCTCGCGCTCGATCATGCGGCGCGCGACATAGTCGGTGACGGCATCGACGATGACGGGCACGTCGTGGGATTCGGCGAGCACGATGCGGCCGAAGCGGGTGTCCTGCACGAAGCGGTAGATGCGCTTGTCGCGTCCCATCAGGATATGCGCGACCACGTCGATCCACAGCCGCGGGGTCTCGCCCTGGCTGACGCCGCGGTCGAACAGATCGACCTTTTCGGGGACCTGCGCGAACAAGGGATCGAGCGCCTCGTTCATGATCTCGAGCCGCGCGACTTCAGCATCGCGCAGTTCGACGACGACGCCGGTGCGGTCGGCGGCCTCGATCCGCGCCTTGCGCAGCGCGTCGCGCAGCCGCGTCGGTTGCGGTTCGGTGATGGCGGTACTCTGAACGTCTGACATCTTGCGGCCCGCCTTTGTCCTGAAGGGTTGGCGGGGGTTAACCTAGCAGTAACCATGTTTTGCGCAAAGCTCGTTTGTTCCCAATGACTTAGGTTTTGGTTGAAAAGCCTTGTTTCGGTTGAAAACGGCCGACGGCCCCACCCGGAGATCCGGATGGGGCCGTCCCACCTACGTTTTCCTTGGACGTTTCTTCTAGTCTATCGGCAGCAGCCGCTCAGGCCGAGACGCGGGAGGGCTCTTCGACGATCGAAAAGCGCACGCCGGCCTTGTGACGGTTCTCTTCCGAGACCGCGCGCCAGGCATCCTCTGCCTCTTTGCGGGTCTTGAAAGGTCCCTGTACCTGGGCCGAGCCTTCCACGAGCTTGTGGAAGTTCATCGAGCCGAACTCGCCGCCAATCACCCAGAAATTGCTCTTCGTCATGACTAGTCTCCTGCTTGTTACCGTTAGCCGAACTGGTTCATCGTGTTGTGGGCGCCGCCCGCCTTCAGAGCGGCTTCCCCGGCGAAATATTCCTTGTGCTCGTCACCGATATCGGAGCCGGCCATGTTCTGATGCTTGGCGCAGGCGATACCCTGACGGATCTCCTGGCGCTGAACATTCTTCACATAGCCCAGCATGCCCTGCTCGCCGAAATACTCCCTCGCGAGATTGTCAGTCGACAGAGCTGCCGTGTGATAGGTCGGCAACGTGATCAGATGATGGAAGATGCCGGCGCGCTTGGCTGAATCGGCCTGGAAGGTGCGGATGCGCTCGTCGGCTTCAATACCCAGCGGCGTATCGTCGTATTCCGGCTTCATCAGATCGGCGCGGTTGTACTTGCTGACATCCTTGCCGGCTTCCTTCATCGCGTCGTAGACCTGCCAACGGAAGTTGAGCGTCCAGTTGAACGACGGCGAGTTGTTGTAGGCCAGCTTCGCGTTCGGAACGACCTCGCGAATGCGGTCGACCATCTTGGCGATCTGCTCGATATGCGGCTTCTCGGTCTCGATCCACAACAGGTCGGCGCCGTTCTGCAGCGAGGTGATGCTGTCGAGCACGCAGCGATCTTCGCCCGTGCCGGCACGGAACTGATAGAGGTTGCTGGCAAGCCGCTTCGGACGCATCATCTTGCCGTTGCGGTTGATGATGACATCGCCGTTCCGGGCATTATCGGCCGTGATTTCCTCGCAATCCAGGAAGCTGTTGTACTGATCGCCGATGTCGCCGGGCTTGTGGCTGACAGCGATCTGCTGCGTGAGACCGGCACCCAGCGAGTCGGTGCGGGTCACGACGATGCCGTCTTCGACGCCGAGTTCAAGGAAGGCATGGCGGCAGGCACGAATTTTCGCCAGGAACACCTCGTGCGGCACAGTCACCTTGCCGTCCTGGTGGCCGCACTGCTTTTCGTCCGAGACCTGATTTTCGATCTGCAGCGCGCACGCACCTGCCTCAATCATCTTCTTTGCGAGCAGGTAGGTCGCCTCCGCATTGCCGAAACCGGCGTCGATGTCGGCGATCACAGGCACGACATGGGTCTGGAAGTTGTCGACCTTTTCGATCAGTTCCTTTTCCTTCGCCTTGTCGCCTGCCTTGCGGGCGGCGTCGATGGCGCGGAAGATATCGTTGAGCTCACGGGAGTCCGCCTGACGAAGGAAGGTGTAGAGCTCTTCGATCAGCGCCGGCACCGAAGTCTTCTCGTGCATCGACTGATCGGGCAGCGGTCCGAACTCGGAACGCAGCGCGGCGATCATCCAGCCGGACAGGTATAGATAGCGGCGATCGGTCCTGCCGCCGAAATGCTTCTTCACCGAGATCAGCTTCTGCTGCGCGATGAAGCCATGCCAGCAACCCAGCGACTGGGTGTACTTGGTAGGATCGGCGTCATAGGCAGCCATATCGCTGCGCATCAGCGCCGCGGTGTACCGGGCGATGTCCAGGCCGGTCCTGAAGCGGTTCTGCAGACGCATGCGCGCCACGGCTTCGGCGGTGACGCCGTTCCAGGTCGGCTGGGTCTCGAGCAGCGCCTTGGCAGCGCCAAGCTCGCTCGCGTAGGAAGCGGGTCCCTTGATCGCCTGGTCGATGCCACGTGGCTGATAGTTCATTTGCTTAATCCTTTCGGTGACGACTAATTTGCGGCATTCATCACTCTTTGCCGTAATCGACATTCATGACAGTGCATTGCAAAACGTACCGAGAGCTAAACGCCAAAATCCCGATTTCGTATAGATAGCTTGATTTTGAATGGTGATGTCATGTAACATCTATACTTGTCACAGATGTCATTTTGTCAATTTTGTCACAAAATCCGTCAGAAAGGCTGACATGGCGAGCGAGTCCGGAAAGAAGCTGTTTGTCGGTCCGCGGTTTCGCCGGATCCGCCAGCAGCTCGGCCTTTCGCAGACCCAGATGGCCGAGGGCCTGGAGATTTCTCCGAGCTATATCAACCTGATAGAGCGCAACCAGCGCCCGGTGACCGCGCAGCTGCTGCTCCGGCTGGCGGAGACCTATGACCTTGATTTGCGCGATCTCGCGACCGCCGACGAGGATCGTTTTTTCGCCGAACTGAACGAGATATTTTCCGATCCGCTGTTCCGGCAAATCGACCTGCCAAAACAGGAACTGCGCGATCTCGCTGAATTGTGCCCCGGTGTGACTCATTCCCTGCAACGGCTGTACGCCGCCTATACCGAGGCCCGCCGCGGCGAAACGCTGGTGGCGGCGCAAATGGCCGACCGCGACGAGGGAACCCGGTACGAGGCCAATCCGATCGAACGGGTGCGCGACCTGATCGAGGCCAACCGCAATTACTTCCCCGAACTCGAACAGGCCGCGGAAAGCCTGCGCGACGAACTGGGCGTGCCGTCCGAGGAATTGTTTGCGGCCCTCGCCGCGCGATTGCGTGAAAAGCATTCGATCGTCACCCGCATCATGCCTGTCGACGTGATGCGCGAGACGCTGCGGCGGTTCGACCGCCATCGCCGGCAGCTGCTGGTCTCCGAACTGGTCGACGGCCCCGGCCGGGCCTTCCAGCTCGCGCTGCAGATCGGGCTTGCTGAATGCAGCGCCAGCATCGATACCATCGTCAACCGCGCCGGCCCGCTCGACGACACGCCGCGAAGGCTCTACCGGATTACGCTGGCGAATTATTTCGCCGCCGCCACCATGATGCCCTATCAGGCGTTTCATTCCGCGGCCGAGGCGCTGAACTACGACGTTCACGTGCTGGCGCAGCGCTTCAATGCCGGTTTCGAGCAGGTCTGCCATCGCCTGACCACGCTGCAGCGGCCGAACGCGCGCGGCGTGCCGTTCTTCCTGCTGCGCGTCGACAATGCCGGCAATGTTTCCAAGCGGTTTTCCTCCGGCACGTTTCCGTTCTCGAAATTCGGCGGCACCTGCCCGCTGTGGAACGTGCACTCGACCTTCGACACGCCGGACCGGCTGCTCAAGCAGGTCATCGAATTGCCTGACGGCACGCGTTATTTCTCGATCGCGCAGATGGTGCGCCGGCCGGTGGCGCCGCACCCGCAGCCGCAGCCGCGCTTTGCGATCGGTTTGGGGTGCGAAATCCGCCATGCCGCAAAACTGGTTTATGCCGCCGGCATGGACCTGGAGAAAACCGAGGGTACGCCGATCGGGGTCAACTGCCGGCTCTGCGAGCGCGAGAACTGCAGCCAGCGCGCCGAGCCGCCGATCACGCGCACGCTGATCCTGGATGAGAACACGCGGCGCGTGTCGTCGTTTGCGTTCAGCAATGCGAGAGAGTTGTGAGTGTTGAAAATGTTTAGGGCCGTCATTCCGGGATGGTCCGAAGGACCAGACCCGGAATCTCGAGATTCCGGGTCTGGTGCTAGCGCACCATCCCGGAATGACGGAGTAGCCACAAATCCTCTGACCTGAGAGACAACCGAATGTTCGTTTCATTCTTCCCCCGCCCGAAAATCTTCTTCATCTCGGCGATCGTCTGGGCCGCGCTGGCGATGACGCTGTGGTACAGTTACGCCAACGAACTGTACGGGTCGTCAGCGCCTGTTGTCGGCGTCTCGACCTTCTGGTCAGTGCGTTCGCTGTGGTTCGATCTGTATTTCTGGGCGTTCGTCGGCATCTTCACAGCCTTCTGGATGTGGTTTTCGCCGCATCCCTGGGCGCTGTGGTCGATCCCGGGCTCGGCGCTGATCCTGTTCGCCACCTATTTCCAGGTCCAGGTCAGCGTCGCCATCAACACGTGGTACGGGCCGTTCTACGATCTGCTCCAGGCCGCGCTTTCGAAATCGAAGCCGGTCACTGTCGAACAGATCTACGGAGAATTTTCGACTTTTGCCGGCATCGCGCTGGTCGCCGTTACCGTCGGCGTACTGACGCGTTTCTTCGTTAGCCATTACATCTTCCGCTGGCGCACCGCGATGAACGATTTTTACATCGCCCACTGGCCGCGGCTGCGCACCATCGAAGGCGCCTCGCAACGCGTCCAGGAAGACACCATGCGGTTTGCGACCATCACCGAAGGCCTCGGCGTCAATTTCATCAGCGCGATCCTGACGCTGATCGCCTTCCTGCCGGTGCTGCTCAGGCTTTCCAGCATTATCACCGAGCTGCCTATCGTCGGTGCGATCCCCTATCCGCTGGTGATCGCCGCGATCGTGTGGTCGATCTTCGGAACCGGTTTGCTGGCGCTGATCGGCATCAAGCTGCCCGGCATCGAGTTCTTCAACCAGCGGGTTGAAGCCGCCTACCGCAAGGAGCTCGTGCTCGGCGAAGACGATCCGGCGCGCGCCGATCCGATGACGCTGAATGAGCTCTTCGTGCACATTCGCAAAAACTATTTCTGGTTCTATTTGAACTACCTGTACTTCAACGTCGGCCGCATCGTCTATTTGCAGACAGACGTCATCTTTCCCTACATCCTGCTGGCGCCGACGATCGTCGCCGGCAAGCTCACGCTGGGTCCGCTGCAGCAGATCCTGAATGCGTTCACTCAGGTGAGAAACTCGTTCCAGATACTGATCAACTCCTGGACCACGATCGTCGACCTGCTCTCGGTCTACAAGCGCCTGCGCGGCTTCGAAGCCATGATCGCCGGCGCCCCGCTGCCCGACATCGAGCACGTGAAGGAGCCCGCGGGGATTTGAGGGAGGTACTGGCAAAGTCTCAATTGTCGTCCCGGCGAACGCAGATGCGCAATTGCGCATCGGGGGACCCATACCGCGATCCCTCGATGAGGCTTCGCTAGCAGAGACCATTCGCAAAACTTCTTCCTGTGGTTATGGGTCCCGGGTCAAGCCCGGGACGACGGCGGTGTTTGTTGTTGCACCATCATTCACATTCAAACGCAGCTTCCCGTTCTCGCGGCGCATTGCGCCCGAGCTTTGCTGGAAACTTCTCGCCCTCATGAAATCAGAGGGCGCAGGGAATGCCGGATGCGCGCTGCACCCGCGGTCTCGTGTGCGGATTGTGCTAAGTAGGCTGCACACGAGCATACAGGGCAGCGGAGAGCATCCGACATTCCCTGCGCAATGGCTTTACGGCTTATGACGCGCTCTCCCCGGTGAGACGGCCTCTATTGCCACCGTCGCCCCTCGGAAGCGTTAGCTCCCGAAAGGCTTGACGCCGTTACGGGCGCCAGGACCACACGCTTTCACCGTACGCATCAGCCGCGACCGTCAATCGCAACGTCAGCGTCCACCGCAACCCGCCCCTCGTCGTGACAACGGCCGACGCCCCTCTGAGTGGGACGGGATGAGTGAGAATGTGCCGGTGATTTGGGTCGAAGGAAAGAGAAGTATTTTTGATTTTCAGAAATTTTGGACTTGACATGATTTCCGAAAAGCAGAACTGATTTGCCCGTCGGGCCGTTTTGTCGCACCTCGCCGTCATTCCCCGATGCGCAATTGCGCATCGGGGAATGACGGAAGGAGTCCGTAGCCCGGATGAGCAGCGCGATATCCGGGTCTCGTCTTTCCCGCATATCGCTACGCTCATGCGGGCTACTCGCTCGCTTTGCGCCGCTCAAATCGCGCGCCGGCGACCTGCAACCATGCTGTAGACAAGCAGGACAACAATGGCGCCCACGACCGCGCCGATCAGGCCGGCCCCCTCGCCGGGGCGATACCAGCCGAGTGCCTGGCCGAGAAACGTCGCAACGAACGCCCCGATGATGCCGAGTATCGTCGTGAGGATGAACCCCGAGGGCTCGTTGTCTCCGGGCATGATGAACTTCGCTATCACGCCGGCCACGAAACCAATAATAATCGTCCAGATAATGCCCATATCAAAATCCTCGGTTTGTGAGCGTCAGCTCGGAAGGCGCCCGTCGGGCGTATATTGATCAACGGCATTTGGCAGTTCTCGCGACAGCCTTGCCAGGAGTTCTTCCTGCGACAGGCCGGTTTGCTGTTCGAGTGCGGCCAGCACATCCGCGCCGATAGCCTGTTTCAGTTGCGGGGCAGGAAGCTCCTTGTTCGGTCCCTTCCCGACCCAGGACTCGGCAGCATCTCCCTGGCCGTTCTCCTTGAAGCGTTCGAGCAACTCACCCAGCCCGCCGCCCAGCAGTCCGCCGACACCGCCGCCGCCGAGAGCTCCGCCGAGATTGCCGAGCAAGCCGCCCAGGGGACCTTGCTGGTTGCCGGCGCCCGGCTGCGCGTTGCCGGTCGCGCCTTTCAGCATCTCGGCGATCTTGTCCCTGTTCTGGTAGCCCGCCAAAGCGAGCAAGCCCAATAGCGCTGTCATCGATGGCATCCCGCGGGACATGGTCGTCTCCTTCGTTGAATCACTGAATCACCGCGCCTGTAACGTGCCAGTTCCTGCCGGGTTCCATGCCAGCCGTCAGATGGCTTCGATTGTCGTCTGAGAGGATTTGTCCTTTCGCACAGCGGCAGCACTCACCGCCCCAAGAGCCCGCCAACGATCATACTGACCGGTCTGGTGGCGCCGAACGAAAGACGCATGACGTCGCGATGCGAGGAACCAAAGACATAACGGGAGATTAGGCCCGCTCCTGAAACTCTGGAGAAAATTATGAAACGCTCACTTCTTTTCGTTTGTATCGGATTGCTGGCGGCCACTGCGGCCTCGGCGCAAAATCCGCCGGCGCAGCCCGGACCAAACAACAACGCGGTCAACAGCGCCGGACAGAACAACTCCAACGCTCCTGTCGCGGGTCGCAATAGTTTCACCGAAGGACAAGCCAAGTCGAAAATCGAGGATGCCGGCTACACCAACGTCACCGAACTCAAGAAGGATGACAACGGCGTGTGGCGCGGCAAGGCCAGCAAGAGCGGGTCCGCTACTGCGGTGAGCGTCGATTTTCAAGGCAACGTCAATACTGCCAAGTAAGGAAAAATAAAAATGACCGTCACAATCTCTCGCCTCTACAACAATCACACTGACGCTCAGCAAGCTGTCCAGCGCCTCGAAACCGCAGGCGTGCCGCACTCGGACATCAGCCTGGTCGCCAATAATTCCGACGGCTGGTTCAACACCGACAAGAAGGTGGATCGTGACCACGATGGCACCGACGACCGCGCCGAAGGTGCCGGCACGGGCGCCGGCATCGGCGCCGGCGTCGGCGGCGCAGCCGGCCTGCTGGCCGGACTAGGCTTGCTGGCGATACCCGGACTGGGGCCCGTTGTTGCGGCCGGTTGGCTCGCCGCAACGGCGGTTGGCGCGGCCGCAGGCGCCGCTACCGGCGGTATCGTCGGCGCGCTCACGCAAGCCGGCGTTTCGGAAGCCGATGCTCACTCCTACGCCGAGGGCATTCGCCGAGGCGGCACGCTGGTTTCAGCACGCGTTGCCGATGCGGATCGTTCCCGCTTTGAGGCGGCATTGAACGAATCTGCCGTCAACCTGCGCGACCGCAGCGCCGCCTGGCAGAAGACCGGGTGGAAGTCGTTCGATCCCGCCAGCAAGCCCTACGGCGCCGAGGAAGTCCGCAAGGAGCGGCAGCTCTACGGCGGCGGACTTCGCTAAGCAAAGCATCAAGGCGGCCCGCCCCGGCGGGCCGCTTCTTTGCCGAGCATCGACACTCAGCGATGAGAGATCAGTCATCGACGCAGTTCGCGGTCGAACATATAGGCCTTTAACGGACATGTTTTTCTTCCCCTGGTATTCCGCCATGATGCTTGCCGTTGAAGCGGGCACCGTTATCGACAGGAGATTGTGGAAGATAGCCCAGGGCGGGGCCGAAGGGGCGGCCGAAAGTCATCTGATGGTCCAAGAGAAGGTCGATGCCTTGTTTCAGGCGGGGTCGGTTCTGTTGGCTGGAGGAAGCTCCGCTCAGGTTATCGACATGTATCGCAAGCATGTGGCTGCCAACGCGTTACGGCTGCAGCCGCTCCTCGCGGCGCAAATCAACAAACCGGAAGCAATACTTCCCTCCCAGGCGGACGAATTCTAATCGTCGTCCGCGGCCCAGGGAACGGTGCCGCTCTTCCACTTGCCTTCGACCTTGTCGGTATCCTCGATCAGTTGATCGATGACGCTGATCGGCTTCTTGCCCGGGTTCTTCTGGCAGAATTCGTAGATCAGCGGGAGGATCTTCTTTTCGTTCATCAAATAGAGGTCGACATACTGGCTGTCGCCCTCGAGCAATGCGATGTTGGCGGCGCTCATATAACCCTGGACCCAATAGAAGATCAGGGAGTTGGTCACATTGTTGAAGCCCTCTGCCGGATTCATGTCCTTGGCCAGCTTTTCGCAAGACGCGACGCCGATCCCGTTGGTCGCCAATTGTTGTGCGCCGGCCGGCGCGGCGAAGGTGAAGAAGCAAGCTGCAACGGCCGATAGTCCGTAAGAAATGCGATTGATAGCGCTCATGGAAGCTCCCGTTTGTGCGCGCAATGGCTGCAAGTATGCCTTGCAGACTGCCCCATCGGCGGATTCGAGTCGACTCCCCGGCCTAAGGTAAGCGATTCTGCCCCAACGACGGCGCGGCCGCTCTGCCCATCTCAACGCGCGCACCATGCCTCGGATATTCCAGCTGCATCGCGACAAAGTCGGCGGTCGGCATGCCGTAGCGCGCCTCGATTGCGGCAAGCGTCTGGTCCAGCGCCTTCGCCGGCGGCCAAACGCCGATATCAGGCAGCCGCCGCTCCGCCGGCCAGGTGGCGGCGACCTCATCGGGCACAATGCGAATGCCGTTGCGGGTCGCTAGCGCGCCGGCGCTAGCGGCAAAAATCACTGCGCGTGAGCGATAGGTGCGCGACCAGGCGTCCGCGACGAGGGCCAGCGACACTTCGTCCATGCCGGGCGAAAGCTCGATGCCGAGTTGCTCGCGATTCCAGAAGGCCATGACATTGCGCATCGCCGTCAGCGCGAACGGGCGCGTGAACTGAAAGGCGTTGCTGTCATGACGCGCGTCCCAGTCGGCAAGGCCGATGTCGCGGCCGACGGCTTCGGCCTTGGCGCGGCCGGCGATGGCCTCGATCAGGGTCAGCGACATCGGCATCGACGCTGAGATCCCGGTCGTCGTCGCAACGGCGCCGTCGACCACCAGCCGCCGGTTCGCGACATAGCGGATCGACGGATGCTTGCCCTGCAACTCCTGCAGCGAATACCAGTGCGTCGTCGCCCGTTTGCCGTGGAGCAATCCGGCGTCGCCGACGACTTTTGCCCCGGCACAGACGCCGATAACGATCGCTCCCTTGGCCGCCTGGCTCCTGATCCATTGCAGCGCGGACGGATCGTCGTCCCGGCTCATGGCGGGGACGATGACATAGTCGGCTCCATCAGGATGCTGCGCGTCGAAATCAGCGATGGTCGCCTGCGGCTCCACCTTCAGCACCGGGAATAGCGACATCGGCCCCGGATTGGTTGCCAGCGTCACCACATCGGCCACATCGGCGCGCGCGAGGATGCCATAGGGCATCAGATAGTCCGTGGTCTCGGTGGCATCATTGATGCCGATGATCGCGATCAGCGGACGCTGGCGCTTCGGCGGCTTCAGCGCGGCAATCGTGGCCTCAGCCTCCTCTTTCGCGATCTGCGGCGCAGCCGCAAACGAGGCCGCCGGAGGCAGCGTGAAAATCCAGCCCGCAAAGATGATTGCGAACAGTGCCGGGGCGCCGAGGCCGATCCATTTTACAAGTCGCCAGTTCATGTTCTTGGGCTCTGACATCATTGCGATTTGGCGCGCAGGCTACTGCGCGCATGACCGAGCCGAAATGGCGTAAATCGCGCAAAAACGGACATGCGTTGGAAGGCGATCATCGTTCACGATTTCATGAACCAGTGCCGTTCACGCGCCTGGTCATCATCTTGCCAACGTTATGGACTGAACAGGATTTCGGTTGACTGAACGGCGCAGGAGCCCGCGCGCCGCGCACCCAGTATGGTCGACCAAGCCAGAGGTCAGCGTTGTCGGAATCTCCACTCATTCTCGTCGTCGAAGACGAGTACCAGTTGCAGGGCGTCGTCGAGGCCGCGCTGATCGACGGCGGTTTTGCAGCCGACATTCTGTCGTCGGGCGAAGAGGCGCTGACCCTGGTCAGAGGCCGGATCAAGAACTACCGGGCGCTCGTCACCGATGTCAGCCTGAAGGGCACGATGAGCGGCTGGGACGTGGCGCGACAGGTCAGGGAGATCGACCCGCATTGTCCGGTCATCTACATGACGGGACTGGCCGCGGATGAATGGTCATCGCGGGGCGTGCCCAACAGCGTGCTGTTGCAAAAGCCGTTCGCGCCGGCGCAACTCGTGACGGCGGTTTCCCAGCTGCTGAATGCCGGCCCGGCTACCGCGTAGGCAAGGGCCGAACGCAGCCTCACCTCACGTTGCCCGATGAGCCCGACGTCAATCACTTCCCTATTCCCGCCTGCGCTGTTACGTTCGGCCCCACAAAAACACGGCACGTCGCCGGCCGCTCGGCGCAACTTCGGGGAGAAAGACAAGATGTTTTCGCACGTCATGATCGGGACCAACGATCTGGAAAAGGCCAAGGTGTTTTATGACGCCTTGCTGGGCACGCTCGACATTCCGCCCGGGCGGGTCGACCGCCACCGCATCTTCTACCGCAGCAAAACCGGCACCTTCTCGGTTTCGAAGCCGATCGACGGCAAGGAAGCATGCCACGCCAATGGCGGCACCATCGGCTTTACCGCCAATTCCCCCGAACAGGCCGACGCGTTTCATGCGGCCGGCCTCGCCCATGGCGGCAAGACCTGCGAGGATCCGCCCGGCATCCGCGAAGGCAGCGGGGTGAAACTTTACATCGCCTATCTGCGCGACCCTGATGGCAACAAGCTCTGCGCGCTGCACCGCGTGGCGTGAGGCGAATGTAGAGAGGCGAATGTAGCCCGCATGAGCGGAGCGATATGCGGGTAGATCCAAGATCCCGGATATATCGCTTGCCTCATCGGGGCTACGATTGCCACTCGGCGGCGTTGCCATGACCGCGGCGCGTCGAATCTTCGCAGGAACAATTCGTGATTCCGCCGGTTGCTCGTTCTCAAACAATGGAGGAGCAACCATGGTTACGGAAGCAAGAGAGACCGGTTCCCTGATCGGCAGCGACAAGGTGGAAGGAACCGCCGTGTACGGCGCCGACGACACCAAGATCGGGTCGATCGAACGCGTCATGATCGACAAGACGAGCGGCAAGGTCTCGTATGCCGTGTTGAGCTTTGGCGGCTTTCTCGGGATCGGTGACGACCATTATCCGCTGCCCTGGCAGTCGCTGAAATACGACACCAATCTCGGCGGCTATCGTACCGGCATTACCGAGACGCAGCTGCAAGGCGCGCCGAGATACGGCAACGACAACGCCTGGAACTGGTCCGACCCTGCGCGGGTACGCACGGTCAACGACTATTACGGCATCGCGATGTAGTCACCGCCGCCGCGCAAAGACTGCAAAGGCCCGCTCTCAGGCGGGCCTTTTCGTTTGGCGAGACGAAACTTCGGGACGGTTAATCATAAGCTTAAGGGATTGGCCTGGAATCGCATTGCCGAAAGCTAAATGGCCACTGGATGCGAGGACGATCTCTTAAGGAAGCTCCGGTACAGCTGCCCGATAATCGACCTTCCAAACAAGACGGGTAACGACGGCCCGCGGCCCAGGGACCTGACGATGGACGATTCGGTTCAAATCCGCTGCCACCGCTGCAAATCGTGTTTTCGCGAAAAGGCGCGACGGCTGCAGAGCGGCTACTCCCGGCAGTGCATCAGCTGCGAAACGATGCTGTTCTTTGACGACGGGTCCGCCGACAAGAACATCCAGCGGACGCTGCGGGATGCGAGAAGAATTCGCAAGGAGCTTCGCGAAGCCGAAGCCGAAAAGTTCGCCACCTCGGCGCTGGTGTCCTCAAGCCGTGAGTCCTCAAACGCAAGGTCCACGACTTCGGGTCGCGAAGATTAGGCCGGCCCTGTAAATTGAGCTAGCATTGGCGTTCCCGGGGGGCACGCCCATGAAAATTCAACGCCGACAATTCCTGCAGCTCACGGCCGCCAGCCTCGCCGCGCCAGCGTTTCCACATTCCGCCGTGGCGGAGGATTATCCGGCGCGGCCGGTGCGCATCGTTGCCGGCTTTGCCGCCGGCGGCGGCGTCGACATCACGGCGCGGCTGATCGGCCAGTGGCTCAACGAGCGGCTCCGGCAATCCTTCGTGGTCGAGAACCGCACCGGCGCCGGCGGCAATATCGGCACCGAGGCCGTGGTCGGCGCCGCGCCCGACGGCTACACGCTGCTGCTCGCCACCGTGCCGAACGCGGTCAACGCCGCGCTCTACAATAATCTGAAGTTCAATTTCATCCGCGACATCGCCCCGGTCGCCGGCATCATCCGCGTGCCGATGATCATCCTGTTGCATCCCTCAATGCCGGTCAAAACCGTTCCCGAATTGATCGCCTATGCCAAGGCCAATCCGGGCAAGGTCAACATGGCCTCCGCGGGCAATGGCAGCGCGCCGCATATGGCGGGCGAGCTTTTCAAGATGATGACCGGCGTCAACATGGTGCACGTGCCCTATCGCGGCCAGGGCCCGGCGCTGACCGATCTCTTGGGCGGCGAGGTGCAGGTGCTGTTCGCAACCGCGCCGGGCACGACGGATTACATCGCGAGCGGCAGACTGCGCGCGCTGGCGGTGACCACGGCGGCGCGGGCGGAAGTAGCGCCGGAGCTGCCGCCGGTCGGCGATTTCGTGCCGGGCTACGAGACCAGCCAGTGGTACGGCATGTGCGCGCCCGCCAAAACATCAGCTGACATCATCGGCAAGCTCAACAGGGAAATCAACGCGGCCATCGCCGACGCCCGCATGAAAGCCCGCCTCGCCGCGATCGGCGGCGAACCACTGCCGGGCACGCCGGCCGAGTTCGGCAAGCTGATCGCGGAAGAGACGGAGAAATGGGCCAAGGTGGTTCAGGCGGGCGGATTGAAGCCGGATTGAGGTTGGCATGAGCTGGAACGAATCCGACATTCTGGCCGCCCGTCGCGCGATATTTGAGGCCGCGCAAGATATGCTGGCGGGCACCCTTTCCTATGTCGAAGGCGCGCGGAAAATTTTCGCCGCGATGGAGGCGTCGAGACTTGATCAATGGGATGCCGATCTGTTGCCCTTCGTTGGCATCGTTTCCGAAACCGACGCGCTGCCGTTTGGCGAAATGAGAACGCATTGGCAAGCCGCCGCACTCGATGCTCTCCAGCCCAAAATCGCAGAGATGGAAGCTTGGGCTCGACGGGTTGGCGAACCCTATTGCATCAATCTCGTGGATCGGTTCTCAAGCGGCAAGATCGAACTCAGGCCGTGGGGTGGGTAGAGCGAAGCGAAACCCGCCGCAGATGTGGCCACGAAGATGGTGGGTTACGCTGCGCTAACCCACCCTACGAAGTATCGCTCTGCACTACCTTCCCTTATAAACCGCCCGGCGCTTTTCCTTGACCGCGGCGGCGGCCTCGATCGCGTCTTCGCTTTCCTTGACTTCATGAAGCTGGCGCTGGGCGCGGCCGGATTGTTCGGAGGGTCCGTGCGGCAGGACGCCTTCGGTGACAAAGCGCTTCAGGGTTTTCAGCACCAGCGGCGAGAACTCGGCCATCTCGCGCGCCATCTTCAGCGCGACCTCGACCTGCTGCCCGACCGGCACCACCTCGTTGACGAGGCCGATATTCCAGGCGCGCTGCACCTCGACGATGCGGCACAGCAGCATCATCTCCATCGCGATCTTGTGCGGGATCCGCGCCGCCAATCCCGCGATCATGCCGCCGGTAAATCCCATCCGCGCTTCGGGATAGGAGAATTTGGCGTTCTCGGCCGCGACCGTGAGATCACACATCATCGACAGCACCAGCGCGCCGCCGACGCACCAGCCGCCCACCGCCGAGATGATCGGTTTTGTCGTCTCAAACCCGACGGTCGGGATGCAGCGCCACAGTTCGGGAAAATTGCCGGTATCGGCACCGCCGGAAAACGCCTCATTGCCGGCGCCGGTCAATACCGCGGCCTTCTGCGCCGGCGAGCGCTCGAACTCGACAAAGGCCTTCTGCAGCAACAGCGCCGTCTCGGCGCAGATGGCGTTGCGGCGCTCCGGCCGGTTGATCGTGACCAGCGTGGTGCCGTCGGAATTGTTTTCGACCAGAACTTTTTGCATGTTGTTTTCCTCCCCGAATGCGGGGAGGTTAGCATCGCTCGTGCGCCTGTGCGACCCGCCCGGAAGGCGCGCCGGTGCCCGCTCAGCGCATGCGCCAGCTCTTGTCGATGTAGCGCTGGCGGTCGAGTTCGGTGACCTGCAACGCGGCGCGATAGCTGTCGTCATCGGTTTTGACGAAATAGGTTTTGACCTGGATCGGCACCTGCTCCTCGTCGGGGCCGCCAGCGAAGGCCTCGCGCAGCGGCCGTCCATCAAAGCGGCTGAGGTCGACCTCGCTGTCGAGATTCATCAGTGCCAGCAAGGTCGGCGCAAGGTCGACATTGCTCGAAGGCGTGCGCACGGTCACGCCACGCTTGAAATCGGCGCCCCAGGCCAGGAACGTGTTGCGGACGGTCCATGGGCTCATGCTGCCGTGGTTGCCGGCGGTGCCGGTGAGCGGCCCCGTGGCGGCTGCCTCGGTGTAGTCGGTTCCGCTCACGCCCGAGGGGCTCTTCGCCGAACTCCAGGGAAAGGTAAACACGATGTCGGGACCGCGCTCGCTGTTGGCGAGATGAACCAGTTCGAGCGCGAAGGTGCCGGGCACCTGCCCCTCCACCGGCACGCCCGAACCGCCGGGTTTACCCGCGGTGAAAAGCACGCCGACCCATTGCTGCCGCTGCAGGAAGGAAACAATGGCGCCGATCCGCTCCGGATTTCGATCGCGGACATGCAGCGACATGGTCTGTCCGCTGCTGGCCAGGACGACGTCATCGCTGTCAGGACCGAGCTTGAGCCCGGCCTTGATCAGTTCATCAGCGACATTGACGCCGAAGATGCCGTGACCAAAGCCATGGTCGGAAACGACGATGATATTGGTCTTGTCGATCAGCCCGAGCTCGCGCAACCGGTCGAGCACGAGGCCGACCTCGCGGTCGTCGTGACGGATGGCGGCGCGGGCCTCCGCGGAGCCTGCGCCGGCGGCGTGCTGGACGTGGTCCGGCTCGGTGAGCCAGTTGACGATCACGTCGGGCTTGAGCTCGGGCAGCACGTAGTCGCGCAGCACCTGTCCGGTCCAGCTGACCTGATCGAGATACGGATCCTTGGCGCCGCCCTTTTTCGGTGCGGCCGGAAAGCGGCGCAGGATTGCCTCGTTCGCATTGTCGGGGAATGCCACCCGCACGCCCGGCTCCCAATCGGCATTCACGAGCACGCCGACGCCCTTTGGCGCGCGCGGATTGACCAAAAGCGCGCTCCCGGTCGAGCCCGAACTGACGACAGCCAGGGTCTTGCCGCGCTCGGCGAGAATTTCACCCAAGGTCTTGGTCAGCACCATGCGCTCGCCGGTGACGGCATCGAGGTGGAGCAGGTTCTTGTGATTATCATTGTTGAATGCTCGGTTCGGATCGACCTGCCGGACATAGAGTCTATTGCCGAAAATGCCGTTGCGGTCGGGATAGACGCCGGTCCCGATCGCCGCCGCGTTGGCACGGGTCACGGTCGGAAATACCGCGTGACCGTTTGGAAAATTCACGCCCTCCTCGCGCAGCCGCCAAAGATTGGGGGTTTCCTGCTCGGTAATGGAATCGGGCCGCAAGCCGTCGAGCACAAGCACGAGATTCAGGGTCGCTTTGCCGGCCGCTGCCGGGCTGGCCGCGGTTGCCGCAATGGCGGCGGCAATTGCAACCACGAAGGAAGGCTTCATCATCGATTGTCCCCGCTGAGCGCATTTTTCAGGATTTGGTGCTGCGCGTGGATTAGACAAAAGCTGTTGCAGTTCGATGACTTGCAGGCGGAATGGCAAGAACCGCTCAGCACCATCAAGGCGTGGCCCCTAGCTCGGATATTTCGCCTCAACGAGTTGCGGAATGGTTCGTATCAGCCCGCCAAGCTCGCCTGAGGTCAGCAACAGGACAACATCATCCGGCCGCAACATGTCGCCCAATCTCGCCAATGCCTCGTCCGGGTCGCTTATCGCCTCGGCATCGTAGTTCGCCGCCCTGACGCGGGCGACGATTTCATCCTGGGTCAATTGGGCATGGGTGCCGGCGCCCTGCGAAGCCGGCTGATAGATGAAAATCCTGGAGGCTCCTGCAAATGCGTCGTCATAGGCTGATATCGCCGCCCGGTTTCGCCAGGTGAACGTATGCGGCTCGAACACGATGATCAGCCGACGATTGGGGAAATGGAGTTTTGTGGCAACGATGGCGCTTCTGGCCTTTTCGTAGGACGATCCAAAACCTTCGTAAACCGGCACCTTCGATGCGGGCGAGAGCAATTCCATCCGGCGCTTGACGCCCAGGAACGTGCTCATGCCGGCCTTCAGCTCCTCGGGCGACAGCAGCTTCTTCTCCAGCAGCATCGCGCTGACGCCGACGATATTTTCGATGTTGTGATCGCCGAGCATCCGGGTCGAGAGGCGAATGATCTTTTCGCTGCCGCGCATCAGGTCGAAACCGGTTTCCGCGCCACGCTCGATGTTGGCGGCATGCCAATGCGCCTTGTCGTCCAAGGCATAAAAAACCGCGGGACAGGCGAGGCTTTCGGCCAGGGCGCGCGCGTGAGGCTCGCTGCTGCAGACCACCAGAAGTCCGTCTGAAGGCAGTGAGCCAAGCAGGCTTTGATACGGGGCCAGATAATCCGCGTGCGTCGGAAAGACGTTGATGTGGTCGTGGGTCGCCGAGGTGAGCAGGACGTTTTTAGCGTTGTAGCGAAGGAATTTCGATCTGTTGTCCCAGTTCGAGGCCGGGTATTCGTCGCCTTCGAGAACGAATGTCGGGCCCTGCCCGCGGTGCGCGTGGCGCTCGAACCCATTGGTGATCTCACCGATAAAATAGCTAGGATCCCTGTCCGAGACCTTCAGGCACCACGCCAGCAGCGCAGAGCAGGTCGATTTGCCGTAGCTTCCTGCGGCTACGATCGTCTCGGAATTGACGGTTATGTCGTGCAGCAAATCCGCAAACGATCGCACCAGCTTTCCGCTGTCCATCGCCGCGCGAACTTCTTCATTGCTGTCAGGCTGAAGCTTTGCGTTCTTGCCGATCACGATGACATCGGCATCGTCAGGAATGTTCTCTTTCCGGTATCCCGCGGCAAACGCGATCTTCTCGTTCCTGAGATAGTCGCTGACCGGCGGGTAAAAGCCTTCGTCGGAGCCGCTGATCTGCACGCCCATCTGCCGGAGCAGCAACGCGGTTGCGCTCATGCCCTTTCCGGCAATGCCAATGAAATGCGCTTTCGAAAAATTCATCTGTCCCCCCGATTCGGCGATATTAGAGCGTTTTCCAGCGAAGTGGATACCGGTTCGCTTCAAGAAAACGCGTCAAATCAAGAATCTGGAGCCCCGTTCCGATTCAATAGGAACGGGGCTCCGCTTGCCGAGGGGTGATGAAACCGGCGCAGCGCTAACGTATTCGCGCGGCCGGGCAGCTCAATCTTCCCGGGCTGCCAGGCAAAAAGGCCCCCGCATATCACGAGGGCCCCGTCCGCCTATTCCTCTGTTGTCTGCAATTCCTCCGTCTCGACCTTATCCGACGAAGACCTGATCCGCTCCAGCAGTTGCAGGAATTCAGCGGTTTCGTCCGCGATCGACTTCGGCTGGGGCTTGGGTGGGAACGGTATCACTTCAGACATGGGCAAAACCTCCCTGGGTGCAATTCCCTGCGGCATGTCCTTCTCATGCGCAATTGGCGCGTTTCTGCGGCGCGCAATTTCGCGCGCGCCCGGAAGCCGCCTTAAATAATTCCAATTCTGCTCGGGCGATCAGCCCCTGGATAATCCACGCACAACGCGATTGCGGACCGGGTGCCTGGCATCGAAGCCATCAGACAATTTTCCCGCGCGGTTTCGATCGGGTTCAGGCGACTGTTCTTCGCGCGGGATCAGCGTGGCCTCGAACGGCAGGCCCGGCGCCTGCTTGGCGGTTCCCGAGCACGACGCCAGCCTGCCCTTGAATCTCCCCGCAAGTTCTACGTCAACCACGTCGAGGCCGAACAGCGTGGGCGGACCTGCGGCATGCCGCGTGGTCGTCAACGCCGCGGTGAAATGGTCGTTATCGACCTGGTAGGAGCCGCTATAGGTGAAGAAGCTGTCGCCGCCCGATATAATGCCATTTGCAAGGTGCACGATGCCGGTGCCTTCGCCGCGCGACGTCTTGAACCAAACCGCATACTGGCCGTCCCTGCGCATGAAGAAACTCTCGCATGAGGAGAACTAACAATCGGCACCAACTAAGGGTTGGCGCATCTAACCGCTACAAAGGCGTCGCGCGGTAGTTAATGATCCAGAAAACGCGAGGAGAAAATTGTAATTGCCCCAACACGTGAGCTGATTTGCAAACTGAATGCGCATGCCGATGCGCGCGCGAACGGCGATCGCGGTCCGATGCCTGGCTTTTCGCGCGCTTCAAATGTTCCCGTGAGTTTCAGTTAACAGAAGCTTTCGCAAGTGCCGCGGCATCCTTTCCTGGACAAGACAACCGTCACGCGTGACGACATTACCGCAGGATTTACCGCCGGCCATAGCGCTGTAGCGCGCAGTACATAACGGACCCGACCTGAGAGGTTAACAAGTTTAGGTTGTGAAGTTAAGGAGTGCGTAAACTTTCCTCAGTATTTTCCCTTATATCGAACTGCCAGGGTCCCGGAAAGAACCCATGGCTGCGGCCGCTTCAATAACAACAACCGTCGCGGCTGCGCCGCGCTAGGGGGCTCTGTTGGCACTGCCGTTTCCATACAATCCAGCATTGGATGGATTGCGGGCGGTCGCAGTGCTCCTGGTCATCGCAGACCATTGCGACGTTACTGTATTCGACCAGGGCTATTTTGGCGTCGATCTGTTTTTCGTTCTGAGCGGCTTTCTGATTACGCGGCTTCTCGTGGACGAAATCGACGCGACGGGACGTATCGACCTGCGGAGATTCTATCTGCGCCGGTTGCTCCGTCTCACCCCGCCTCTGCTTCTGTTGCTGGCGGCGTATCTGCTGATTGCCCCCCTGCTCTGGCCGCAGCTCGACCTCATGTCGCATGTGCGCGACGCCGCGCTGGTGGCATTTTATCTGTCCGATTATTCGCAGGCTTTCTGGCATAATCCGAAAGTGCTGATTCACACATGGTCGCTCTCGGTCGAGGAGCACTTTTATCTGATCTGGCCGTTCGCAGTTCTGCTGCTGGCGCGCATCGGGCCTCGCGGGCGTGTGGTCGTTCTCTTCGGCCTCTACGTGCTCGCCAGCGCATGGCGCATATACATATATAAAACCCTGGGATGGGACGCGACGTATTATCGCTTTGATACGCGGATCGACGGCCTGGTTTGTGGCGCGCTGCTGGCGACAGCCCTCCGGCACAAGGACCTGATCTCGGAAAGAGCAGCCAATATCGCGGGCGTCGTCGCGTGGGCAGCACTCACCGTCTGCCTCTCGATCGGCTTTTGGCGCGCGCCCTGGTCGTTGGTGATCATGACCAATGTTGCCCATATCGCCGCGTTTGGTTTGCTGATCTCGGTCTCGAAAAAAGAATCGAGGGTCAGTTTGGTATTGTCCGCCCCGCCGCTGGTTGGCATCGGCGTCATCTCTTACGGCATGTATCTGTGGCACTATCCGGCAGCCATCTACTTCAGGGAATTGTTTCCCTGGTACCTGACTGGCCCGATCGTTCTCGGTTTTTCGATCGCCATGGCTACGGTCAGCTACCTGGCTGTTGAACGGCCACTGCAACGCTATCGCCGCAGTCTCGGAGGATATCAGCGCAACGCCGCGACCAAGCCCGCATCCGTGGGCGGCGCGCAAGTGCCACAGACCGCAATTGGCGCCACGACGACATAGCGCGCAGTAGTCGCGCGCGACGACATCACCGTTTCCAGGATCGACCGCAGGCCTTTGCGCCGCTCTAACGCACCTGCACGTCCACGACGCCGATGCCCTCGAGACTGAAACGATAGCTGGCATCGCTGTCCGGAAACACCGTCTTCATGACGCTGCCGGTCATCACCACCTGGCCGGCTTTCAGCCCCGCCCCCCGCGAATTGAGCTGCGTGGCAAGCCAGGCGACGGAGTTGAAGGGATGGCCGAGGATGTCGCGGCCATAGCCCTCGCCGATGTCAACGACATCCTTTGTGGCACATCCCATCACCGGCTCCAGGTCGGGCCATTTCGCCGCGAATTCCGACAGGACGATGCCGCCGTTCCAGGAATTATCCGATACCAGCGAAAGCACATCGAGATTGCCGTAATCGGCGTTGCGGTCATCCACGATTTCGATGGCTGCGCAGACGCCGCCGACATGCGGGGCAATCATTTCAGCGCTCACCGGCGCCGCCGTGACCGGCACATCCGATTTGATGCGAACCGCGATTTCGAATTCGAGACCGAGCCGCCCGAAATCCGCACGACGGATGGTCGCACCGGATCGATGCACGCGGCTTGCGAGCACGACGCCGGCGATCGGGTGGTCGATCCCGCAGAACTTCTGCATCGTTGCCGACGTCAGCCCGACCTTGTAGCCCACGGTGTCGCCGTGTTCACCGCGAAGCAGCGCGACATAGCTGTCCTGAATGTCATAGGCGTCCGAGATCGTGGCGGGTTTGTCCGGCGGAGCAAGCGAGGTGAACTGCAAATTGGCCTTGTGTGCCGCAAGTAGCGATTGCGCCGCGCGCCGGGCTGCAACGTCTTCCATGGGTAGCCTCCCTGTTGTTTTCTTGTAGCCCGCATGAGCGCGGTTCGTAGGGTGGGTTAGCGAAGCGTAACCCACCACTTCATTCGTCGGAACAACTGGTGGGTATCGCTTCCGCCTTCGCTCTTTGAGCTACGGCGGACAAGTCGCTCCACCCACCCTACGCAGATATCTTGTAGCCCGCATGAGCGCAGCGATATGCGGGATTCGAAAGAAGATCCGGATGTCTCTTCGCTCATCCGGGCTACGCCGACTGAACGGCGCTGAACTTCGAGTGGTGGAAAGCAATGATCCGACCTCTCTTCGGAGGAAGCAAAAGCGCAAGTTCGCCTGGAAGCTTCCAGACAGCCCCATCACCACTGACCCAATTCGTTCCGTCTGATCCGGATGTCACGACCGCATCTGCGAGCGCCGTCAGGAAGACCTCTCCTCTATCAAAAAGCAAACCGCCACTTGGCATTGGGATGAAACGGTGAAAAACCTCAAAGGACACGCCATCGTTCCCAAAGGCCAGCCAGTCCTTTTCTGCAGATATCGAGTACCACGTCCCGTATCTCTCGATACGTACAGAGCCCGTATCCAGCAGGATCAGACACTCAACAAGGTGTGACGCGAGTCGTGGGCCGGTCGCATCTCCGTTGAAAAATCTATCTGAGTGCGTGCGAATGTAAGAGACCGCGTCACCAACGATCTGGATGTCATTTTCCGTGTAGGTCGGCGCCATATCGATTTCTTATCCTAGCGTTTGCCAGACGATACCGCCTTGAATGCCCCATTGGCCAATTCAAAGTAATGCGGACCTGCCGGGCCTTGTTCGTTGAGTTGCCCGTTCAGGGTTATGAGGCGGCTCTGCAACTGAAACTCGACCGGCTCGAAATTCTGGGGAACGTCGATCGCCCAACAGCAAACCGAGCCCGGCAGAAAAATCACCTTTCCCGACTTCAGGTCCACCGCGGCGCCGAGCACGCAGCCGGTGCCACAGCCCCATGTGGTGAGAACGTAGTGGCCGGCGAAATTGGCCGGCTGGCCGGCGGCTTCCCGGAGCCGCGTCCGATATCCCCGGTTCTCCGGTCGTTTCAAATCGACCTTGGCAGCGCGGCCTCGAAAAACCTCGCCTGCCGGGTAATCCCTGGGCTGAGGAACGGGCGCCGCGGATTGGGCATGCGCGTCTTTGAACACGAAAAGCGCGAGCGACAGAATGACCAATGCCAGCGCACGGCGGCAGATTTCGAAGGTTGAATCGGATTGTCTCATCATGGCTGGTGCGTAGGGCGGGTTAGCCGAAGGCGTAACCCGCCGCGTTGGCGCAACGAAAAGGCGGGTTACGCTTACGCTAACCCGCCCTACGAAGCTAAGCAACGACGCTGGCTTACTCCGCCGCTTGCCGTGTCTCCGGCGCGTCGATCACTTCCAGCACCTTCGGCGGCGACATCGGCAAGGCGTAGAAGCGTTTGCCGAGGGCGTTGTAGATCGCATTCGCCACCGCGGCCATCACGGGGACCAGCGGCACTTCGCCGACGCCCTTGACGCCTTGCGGGTGCTTCGGGTTCGGCACCTCGACCATAATGCAGTCGATCATCGGCAGGTCCGAACACACCGGCATGCGATAGTCGAGGAAGCCGGGATTATCGACCTTCCCCTCTCTGGTGTAGATGTATTCCTCGTTCAGCGCCCAGCCGATGCCTTGCGCGACGCCGCCCTGCAGCTGGCCCTCGACATAGCCGGGGTGGATGGCGCGGCCGACATCCTGCACGGCGGTGTAGCGGATCACGCGCGCGATACCGAGATCGACGTCGACCTCGACGTCGCAGATATGCGTGCCAAAGCCGCCGTCCGCGCCCTGCGTGTTGAGCTGCACGCCGGCGCCGATCGGACCGCCCATCGCGGGCGCCTTCTCGGCGAGATCCTTCAGCGTCAACGGCGGGAATTGGCCGGCATTCGGGCTCACCGGATGCGCCGCGCCGTCTTCCCACTTCACGGCTTCAGGATCGATTTCCCAGATCTTGGCCGCGCGCTCGCGCAGGGTGTGGATGATCTTTTCGGCCGACTGCGTCACCACGATCGAGGAGGCGAACAGCACGCGGCTGCCGCCGGTGAGGTTCGAGAAGCCGATGGTGGCGGTGTCGCCGATCAGGACCGAGACGCGGCGATAGTCGATGCCGAGCAACTCGGCGCAGATGTTGGCGATGCCGGCGCGCGAGCCGCCGATATCGGGATGGCCCGTGGTGACGACGACGTTGCCGTCCTCGGTGATGTTGACCTGCGCGGAGGATTCGCCGCCGGCGTTGAACCAGAAGCCGGAAGCGACGCCGCGTCCTTGAAGTTTTCCCAGCGGCGCCTTGTAGTGATCCGACGCCTTTGCCGCTTCCACCGTCTCGATGTAGCCGATGCGCGGGAAGGTCGGGCCATGCGCGGCTTTGGTTCCTTCCTTGGCGGCATTCTTCAGACGGAAGTCGAGCGGGTCCATCTTCAGCGCCTCGGCGACCTCGTCGAGCACGCATTCCACCGCATAGGCGCCGATCGGCGCACCCGGCGCGCGATAGGCCGCCACTTTCGAGCGGTTGGAGCAGACGTCATAGCCTTCCGACAGCAGGTTCGGGATGTCGTAGGGTGTGAAGCTGCAGCCGACGGCGCCGCGGATCGGCGAGCCCGGGAGGGCGCCGGCCTGCAGATAGAAGGTGCCGTGCGCGGCGACGATCTTGCCGTCCTTGGTGGCGCCGATCTTCACCGTGCTCTTCGAGCCTGACGTCGGCCCGGTCGCGCGCATCACTTCCTCGCGCGTCATCACCATCTTCACCGGACGGCCGGACTTTTTCGCCAGCAGCGTCGCCAGCGGCTCGAGATAGACGATGGTCTTGCCACCAAAACCGCCGCCGATCTCGGCGGGGATGGCGCGGATGTCGCTCTGCGGGATGCCGGTGAGATGGGCCGTCATCGCGCGGACCATGAACTGGCCCTGGCTGGAGCTCCAGATCGTGGTCTTGCCGTCGGGCGCGACGCTGATCAGACAGGCATGCGGCTCGATATAGCCCTGATGCACCGGGCGCGTCGTGAAGCTGCGCTCGATCACGACGTCGGCCTTCTTGAAGCCTTCGGCGAGATCGCCCTTCTTGTGCTCGATCCGGCCGGCGATGTTGGAAGGCTTGCCTTCGAACTTGTTGAACTCGTGCAGGATCGGCGCGTCCGATTTGATCGCGTCCTCGATCTCGATCGCGAAAGGCAGCACTTCGTAGTCGACCTCGATCAGCTTGCAGGCTTCCGCCGCAATCGCTTCTGATGTAGCGGCAACGGCCGCAATGGGGTGTCCGGGAAACAGCGCCTTTTCGCGCGCCATCACGTTGCGGCACATCCAGCGCATGTCCTGGATGCCGAGCATGACGGCGCCCTTCTCGATCGGGAAATCGACGATGTCGCGCGCGGTGACGACGGCTTTGACGCCGGGCAGCGCTTCGGCCTTCGCCGTGTTGATCGATTTGATGCGCGCATGCGCGTGCGGGCTGCGCAACACCTTGCCCCAGATCATGCCGGGCATGTTGGTGTCGGCGGCGAACTGCGCGCGGCCGGTCACCTTGTCCATACCATCAGGACGAATGGTGCGCTGGCCGATCCACTTGTTGTTGGTGACGACGGTCATGGTGCTGGCTCCGGCTGTTATTGGGCGCGCATTTCGGCCGCGGTGTCCATGACAGCGCGAACGATCTTGTCATAACCGGTGCACCGGCAGAGATTGCCGGCGAGCCAGAAGCGAACCTCTTCCTCGCTCGGCTTCGGATTCCGCTTCAGCAGCGCGTCGGACGCCACCAGCATGCCCGAGGTGCAGATGCCGCACTGAAGCGCGGCCATTTCCAGGAACTTCTGCTGCAGCGGATGCAGCTTCTCGCCCTGGGCCATGCCTTCGATGGTGCGCAGCTCGTGGCCTTCGGATTCGACCGCGAGCATCAGGCAGGAACAGATGAGGTTGTCGTCGACCGTGATGCTGCACGCGCCGCAGTCGCCGGAGGCGCAGCCTTCCTTGGAGCCGGTGAGCCCGAGCGGCCCGCGCAGCGCATCGAGCATGGTGTCGTTGGGCTCGCAGAGAAACTCTGACGGTTCGCCATTAATCGTGGTGGTGACGTGGACCTTGGCCATGAAGCTTAATTCCCTTTGGCGCGTTGGGCGGCAATCGCGGTGGTGCGCTTGAGCAGCACACCGGCCACTTTGGTGCGGTAAGCGATCGTGCCGCGCTTGTCGTCGATCGGACGGCAGGCGGCGGAACAGGCGGCGGCGGCGGCATTGAGCGCGGCTTCGTCGAGCGTGCTGCCGATCAGGGCTTTGGCGGCCGCTTCGACCAGCAGCACGGTCGGCGCCACCGCGCCAAGGCCGACGCGGGCGGCGGTGCAGACGCCGTCCTTCAGCGTCAGGCTGACGCCGAGGCCGACCACGGCGATGTCCATTTCGGTGCGCGGGATCATGCGCAAATACGCGTCGCTCGAGCCTTTGGGCCGCGGCGGCAGCGTGAAGCTGACGAGGATTTCGCCGGGCTTGAAATTGGTACGGCCGGGACCCGCCGGCACCTGTTCCACCGGCATTTCGCGGCGGCCATCCGGCCCTTGCACCGTGACGATCGCGCCGGCGGCGACCATGGCCGGCACGCTGTCGCCGGCCGGCGAGCCGTTGCAGAGATTGCCGCCGGCGGACGCCCGCCCCTGGACCTGCTTGGAGCCGATCAGGTTGACGGCCTCCAGCACGCCGGGCCAGACCTTGCCGAAACTGACATGATCATGCAGCGCCATGCCGGAAACGGCGGCGCCGACGCGAAACCCGCCATCGGCGGTTTGCTCGATTTTCGTCATCTCGGCGATTTTCTTGATGTCGACGATCAGGCCCGGTTTCACGACGCCGGCGCGCATCTGCACCAGAAGATCGGTACCGCCGGCCAGGATGCGCCCTGCACTTCCGGCCGCGGCGAACGCCTTGATCGCTTCATCAAGCGAATTGGGCGCCAAATATCGGAGTTCCGTCATGGTTGTCCGTCATCTCCCATTTTCTGCCCGCCCCATTTGGACGTCGGCCTATGTGGCCGGCAGTTGCGGTAGCCTACACGGGCGATGCGGGTTGGAACAGCCTCCGGGCTGCGGTTCTGGCGGCAGGCTCCTATGCAGGAAGCGGGCTTGTTCTCACATCGTCGGAAGCACGGATATCCTTGACGCCAGCGCCCGCCACGTGGCCTCGTCTACCCGCCGCATGGGCACTTGCCTTCACCCTCCCCTGGAGGGGGAGGGTCGACGCTCATGAAATGAGCGGCGGGGTGGGGTGACGGTCTATCCTCTCGACAAGTGTTCCAGTTGAGAGACTGTCACCCCACCCCGTCTCACATTTCGCTACGCTCAATGTGAGCCGACCCTCCCCCTCCAGGGGAGGGTGAACATCACCTTCTCGCCGTTTGCTCGGAAACTGCATGCGAAATTTTTCAACGACCCATTTCCTTCCTGGCGCAGTCCTGCTGGCGATCCTCTCCGGACCGCAGCAAGCCTTGTCCCAACCGGCCCCGGCTCCCGTGCGCCCCGCTCCCGCCAGGCCCGCGGCTGCGCCTCAGCCCAGGCCGGCCGCGGTGCCCAGGCCCGCTGCGGTGCCGGGCCAACAGCCGGCCGCGCGACCCGTCGCCGCGGCCCCGCGCGGCGGTGCGGCGTGCCACAACGGCATGAGTTTCGATCGCTTCCTCACTGAGCTCAAACAGCAGGCGGTGGCGGAAGGCGTCTCGCAGCGCGCGATGGCGGAAGCCGCCCCCTACCTCGTCTACGACCAGAGCATCGTCAACCGCGACCGCGGCCAGCGCGTGTTCGGCCAGGTGTTCACCGAGTTTTCGCGGAATAGAGCATCCGACGGCGCGGCGAAAAATGCGCAGGCGCGAATCCGGATGCATCAGGCAGCGTTCAATCGCGCCGAGAAGGAATACGGCGTGCCGCCGGCCGTGATCGCCGCGTTCTGGGGGCTGGAAAGCAGTTTTGGCGCCGAGCTCGGCAAGCTGCATACGCTGCCGTCGCTGGTGTCGCTGGCGTATGACTGCCGCCGCTCGGAAATGTTCCAGAAGGAGACCATCGCCGCGCTCAAGATCGTCGATCGCGGCGATCTCACGGCAAGCGAGATGATCGGATCGTGGGCCGGCGAACTCGGCCAGACGCAATTTTTGCCGACGCATTATTTCAACTACGCGGTCGATTACGACGGCGACGGGCATCGCAATCTCCTGAGTAGCGCGCCCGACGTGATCGGCTCGACCGCAAACTACATCGCCAATGGATTGAAGTGGCGGCGCGGCGAGCCGTGGCTGCAGGAAGTGCGCGCGCCGCAGAATTTGCCGTGGGACCAGGCCGATCTGACCATCAAACTGCCGCGCTCGAAATGGGCGCAGCTCGGCGTCACCTTTGCCGACGGCAAGCCGTTGCCGAACGACGATCTGCCGGCGTCGATGTTGTTGCCGATGGGCCGCACCGGTCCGGCGTTCCTGGCCTACGCGAATTTCGCGGCCTACACCGAATGGAACAACTCGCTGATCTATTCGACCACCGCCGGCTATCTCGCGGCCCGTATCGCGGGCGCGGCGCCGATGCGCCAGCCCAGCGCGCCGGTGGCGCAACTGCCGCTCAACGAGCTCAAGGAATTGCAGCAACACCTGGTGCGCGCCGGTTTCAACGTCGGCAAGGTCGACGGCATCATGGGACAGCTCAGCCGCACCGCGGTGAAGACGATGCAGATCAAATACGGCCTGCCTGCGGATTCCTGGCCTACGGCCGAATTGCTGGCGCGCATGCGCGGGCCGCGCGCCGAGCCCGCGGCGGCTGTGATGCCGCAGGCAAGGTGATGTTACTCCCTCCCCCGCTCTTGCGGGGTCGAGACGAGCGAAGCTCGCTCTTAGAGGGGCGGGGTGAAGCGCTCTCTCCGCAAACGCATGTGCCAATTGATGGACCTGTACCCCCTCACCCGGATTGCTTCGCAATCCGACCTCTCCCCGCAAGCGGGGCGAGGTTAAGAAAGCGCGCCGGAAATATTTGACTACACTTCACGCCTTCCGAGCGTTGCAATCTCCTCTCCCCCGCCCCACTTGCAGCAGCGCAGTCTCTGCATGCCATAAAATTCCACACAACGAAAAGAGCATCATATGTCTTTCTACGACGCCACCGTTCCGGCCTATCTGCAAATTCTAGGTAGCCTCTCCGGCTTGCTCACCAAAGCAGAAGCGCATTGCGAGGCGAAGAAAATCCAGCCCGACGTGCTGCTCGCCTCGCGGCTTTTTCCGGACATGCTGCCGCTCTCGAAGCAGATTCAGCTCGCCACCGATTTTGCGGTCAGGGGCTGCGCCCGCGTCACCCACAGCGAAGTGCCGTCGACACCCGATACCGAAAAGACCTTTGAGGAATTGCGCCAGCGGCTCGCCAGGACCGTTGACTACGTCAAGTCGTTCAAGCCCGAGCAGTTCGAGGGCGCCGACACCAAAGACGTCACCTTTCCGATGGGGCCGGACAAGACCATGACGCTGAAGGGCCAGCAATTCATCTCGAACTTCTCGCTGCCCCAATTCTACTTCCATGCCGCCATAGCCCACGGCATCCTGCGCCATAATGGCGTCGAGGTCGGCAAGCGCGATTACATGGGCGCGAAGTGATCTGTTTCGCCTTGCAAGACCGGACGCCTTAGCGTCACAGGCTACGCCGTGCTAGTGCTCCCTTCAGCAAGAACAAAATGCTGAAGGGAGACCGCTCATGTCCACCACCACGCAAGCACCAAAGCAACTCGATCCCGCCGCTTCGCTTCACGCCGAAACGCTCGGGCTCGCGAAAGGTCGTGGCCGGCTGGAAGGCCGCCGCATCATCGTGGTCGGGGCCGGCCAGCGCAACATCGTCGACGAGGAGCCGCCGATCGGCAATGGCCGCGCGATGTCGGTATTGTTCGCGCGCGAGGGCGCGCATGTCGCCTGCATCGACATCAACAAGGACGCCGCCGATGATACGGTCAGGCAGATCACCAGCGAAGGTGGCAAGGCCTTTACCGACGTCGTCGACGTCTCCGACGCATCAGCGATTGGGCCGGCGATCGCGCGCTGTACGAAGCAACTCGGCGGGCTCGACGGGCTCGCGCTGAATGTCGGCATTTCCTGCGGGCTGTCGCTGCCCAAAATGACGGCGGAAGCCTGGGACAAGGATTATGCCGTCAACGTGCGCAGCCACATGCTATTCGCGCAAGCCGCGCTCGAAGTGATGGCGCCGGGCGGCGCGATCACGCTGACTTCGTCGATGGCCAGCCAGCGCGCCAATGGCCGCAACCCGGCCTATGAATCCTCAAAAGCCGCCCAGATCGCGCTCGGCCGCGCCATCGCGCGGGCCGGCGAGGAAAAGGGCATTCGCTGCAATGTGATCGCGCCGGGCTTCATCGATTCCCCGATGGGCCGCGATGCCAGCCGCAGGCGTGCCGACCGCGCGCTGACGGTGCCGTTCGGCCGCCAGGGCACCGGCTGGGAGGTGGCCTATGCTGCGCTGTTCCTGATTTCGAATGAATCATCCTACGTCAACGCCCACACCCTGTTCCTCGACGCCGGTCATATGGCCGGGATTGTGCGGGCCTAGCCTGCACCGGCCGAATGGCTGGGGCATTGCGCAATCCGCCGTAATGCCCAACTGTTCCCCATCATCCACCTTTCGGAAATCCCTTCATGAGCCAGACCAAACTATTCGAGCCCTACAAGCTTGGCGGAATCACGCTGCCGAACCGCCTTGTCATGGCGCCCCTGACCCGCAACCGCGCGGTGCCTGGCAGCTTTGTGCCGAGCGAGCTTGCCATCGACTATTACGGCCAGCGCGCTTCCGCGGGATTGCTGATCACCGAGGCCAGCCAGATCTCGCAGCAGGGCCAAGGCTATCAGGACACGCCCGGCATCTATTCGAAAGAGCAGGTCGCGGGCTGGCGCAAGGTCACTGACCGCGTCCATGAACAGGGCGGGCGCATCTTCATCCAGATCTGGCATGTCGGCCGCATCTCGCACGATTCATTGCAGCCGGACGGCGGCAAGCCGGTGGCTCCATCCGCGATCCGCGCCAAGGGCAAGACTTTCGTCAACGGCACCTTCACCGACATCTCCGAGCCGCGCGAGCTCGAGCTGTCGGAAATTCCAGGGATCATCGAAGACTTCAAGCGCAGCACCGAGAATGCGCTCGCCGCCGGTTTCGACGGCATCGAAATCCACGGCGCCAACGGCTATCTGCTCGACCAGTTCGCCAAGGACGGCACCAACAAGCGCACCGATGCCTATGGCGGTGGAATCGAGAACCGTGCCAAATTGATGCTGGAAGTATCGAAGGCGGTGGCAGCCGTCGCCGGCCCGGAGCGCACCGGCATCCGCATTTCGCCGGTGACGCCGGCCAATGATGTTTCCGACTCCAATCCGCAGCCGCTGTTCGATCACATCGTGGATGGGCTCAACGCGCTGAAGCTGACCTACATCCACGTCGTCGAGGGCGCGACCGGCGGCCCGCGCGATCACGCGCCGTTCGACTACGGTTCGTTGCGCAAGCGCTTCAAGCAGGCCTATGTCGCCAACAACGGCTACGATTTCGATCTGGCCACAAAGCAACTCGATGCCAACGCGGCCGACCTGATCGCATTTGGAAAACCGTTCATCTCCAACCCCGACCTGGTCGAGCGGCTGAAGAAGGGTGCACCGCTCAACGCGTTCGACAAGGCGACGTTCTATGGCGGCGGCGCCAAGGGGTATACGGATTATCCGACGCTCGGCGCGAAGCAGGCGGCGGAGTAGAAATTCGGTGCGCTCCCTCGCCCCGCTCTTGCGGGGAGAGGGTTGGGGTGAGGGGCTCTCTCCGCGAAGTCGGCGGTAGTTGCTGGACCTGTACCCCCTCACCCGGATCGCAAGAGCGATCCGACCTCTCCCCGCAAGCGGGGCGAGGTAAGAAAGAAAAAAGGCCGGGATCGCTCCCGGCCTTTAGTTTTTGCATCACTCACAATGGCGAAGTTTACTTCGCTTCCGCTCGCTTCGGCGGCGTTGCCGGCCACGACTTCACCAGCGTGTCGTAGTCGACGGTTTCGCCCTTCGGCTTCTCGTTCGCCAGCTTGCGCTGCGGAGCGACGTTGCCGTCCTTCTCCGACTTGGCGAACCAGAACTCGGCGGTTTCCTTCTTGTTCAGCTTCGGTCCGCAGGCGCCCTGCACGTTGGATTTCTCCAGACGCTCGAGCACGGAGTCCTGGGCTGCCGCCAGGGCGTCCATCGCGGCCTGCGGCGTCTTCGCACCGGACGACGCATCGCCGATGTTCTGCCACCACAATTGCGCGAGCTTCGGATAGTCAGGCACGTTGTTGCCGGTCGGGGTCCACTGCACGCGCGCGGGCGAGCGGTAGAACTCGATCAGGCCGCCGAGCTTCGGCGCACGCTCGGTGAACGACTTGTCCCAGATGTCGGATTCACGAATGAACGTGAGACCGACATGGCTCTTCTTCAAGCTCACCGTCTTGGAGGTGATGAACTGCAGATAGAGCCAGGCCGCCTTGCGGCGGTCCGCCGGGGTCGACTTCAGGAGCGTCGCCGAGCCGGCGTCCTGGTAGCCGAGCTTCATGCCTTCCTTCCAGTACGAGCCGTGCGGCGACGGCGCCATACGCCACTTCGGCGAACCGTCGGCGTTCACGACGGCAATACCGGGCTTCACCATGTCGGCGGTGAAGGCGGTGTACCAGAAGATCTGCTGGGCGATGTTGCCTTGCGCCGGTACCGGTCCGGCTTCGCCGAAGGTCATGCCTTGCGCCTGCGGCGGGGCATACTTCTTCATCCAGTCGAGATATTTGGCGATCGAATAGACCGCCGCCGGACCGTTGGTGTCACCGCCGCGCTCGACGGATGAACCCACCGGACGGCACCCTTCCATGCGGATGCCCCATTCGTCGACCGGCTTGCCGTTCGGGATGCCCTTGTCGCCGTTGCCGGCCATCGACAGCCAGGCATCGGTGAACCGCCAGCCGAGCGAGGGATCCTTCTTGCCGTAGTCCATGTGACCATAGACCTTGGCGCCGTTGATCTCCTTGATGTCGTTGGTGAAGAACTCGGCGATGTCTTCATAGGCCGACCAGTTCACGGGAACGCCGAGATCGTAGCCATATTTGGCCTTGAACTTGGCCTTGTAGTCCGGATTGGAGAACCAGTCGTAGCGGAACCAATAGAGGTTCGCGAACTGCTGGACGGGCAGCTGATAGAGCTTGCCGTCCGGCCCCGTGGTGAAGGATTTTCCGATGAAATCGTTGACGTCGAGCCCGGGGTTGGTGACGTCCTTGCCCTCGCCGGTCATGTAATCCGACAGCACGACGGTCTGGTTATAGCGGAAGTGGGTGCCGATCAAATCGGAGTCGTTGATCCAGCCGTCATAGACGTTCTTGCCGGACTGCATCTGGGTCTGCAGCTTTTCGACCACGTCGCCTTCCTGGATCAAATCGTGCTTGAGCTTGATGCCGGTGATCTCGGTGAAGGCCTTCGCCAGGGTCTTGGATTCATATTCATGCGTGGTGATGGTTTCCGACACCACGTTGATTTCCATCCCCTTGAAGGGCTGGGCGGCCTTCTCGAACCACTGCAACTCCTTCAGCTGATCCGCCTTCGACAGCGTCGAGGGCTGGAATTCGCTGTCGATCCAGCGCTGATTGACCGCATCGTCCGCACGTGCCGGCGCGGTCATGGCGACCGATGCCACGATCAGCGCAGCCGTGCTGGTCATCGTCAGAAAGCTCTCCTTGGTCAATGGCCCGTTCTTTCCTCTAAAACGTCGCATGTTGAGTCCTCCGGTTGCAGCGACAAACAATTTTCAGGCCCGGGTTGATCCCGGATCTGTCTTTTTTCGCCTCATCAGACGGTGCGAAAAACCGCCACGGCCGAAACAAGCGAAATCACGGTTGCGAGCCACAGGCTCGATATTTCAACGCCCTCTCCTATCGGCAGCGTCGCGATCGCATCGGTGCCGACAAAGGCGATCCACAACAGGTGGATGACCGCGGCGAGTACCAGCGAGATGAACAGCCGGTCGCCGCGCGTGGTCGGAATCTGCAACACGCCGACGCGCTCGGCCTCGGGATAGGCCGCCGCAAGCCAGGTCATGACACCCAGCGTCAGCGACAGCATCACGAAGAAGATCGCGGTCGGAAGCGTCCAGGCCATCCATGCAATGTGTTCCATGAATGCCCCCTACACTCGGCCGAGCGCAAAACCGCGCGCGATGTAGTTGCGGACGAACCAGATCACCAGGGCGCCGGGGATGATGGTGAGCACGCCGGCCGCGGCCAGCAGGCCCCAATCCATGCCGGCGGCCGAGACCGTCCGGGTCATGATCGCCGAGATCGGTTTTGCGTTCACCGACGTCAGCGTGCGCGCCAACAGCAGTTCGACCCAGGAGAACATGAAGCAGAAGAACGCCGCGACGCCGATGCCGCTTGCGATCAAGGGCACCAGTATCTTGATGAAGAAGCGCGGGAACGAATAACCGTCGAGGAACGCCGTCTCATCGATCTCGCGTGGCACGCCCGAGACGAAGCCTTCGAGGATCCAGACCGCGAGCGGGACGTTGAAGATGCAGTGCGCCAGCGCCACCGCCCACGGCGTATCGAACAAATTGATCGCCGAATAGAGGTTGAAGAACGGCAGCGCATAGACCGCCGCCGGCGCCATGCGGTTCGACAGCAGCCAGAAGAACAGATGCTTGTCGCCGAGAAAACGGTAGCGCGAAAAGCCGTAGGCCGCCGGCAACGCCACGGCAATCGAGATCACAGTGTTGATCAGGACATAGGTCAGCGAGTTGATGTAGCCGGAATACCAGCTCTCGTCGGTGAAGATGCGCTTGTAGTTTTCCAGCGTCGGCTGGTGCGGCCACAGCGTCATGGTGGAGACGATTTCGGCATTGGTCTTGAAGCTCATGTTGACGAGCCAGTAGATCGGCAACAGCAGGAAGATCAGGAAGCTGACGAGGATGATGCGGCGTCCGGGAATCGAATGCATCATTCAGCTCCCTGTTTGACCGGGCGCTCGGCCCCGGCGTTTGTCATCACGGTATAGAACACCCAGCACACGATCAGGATGATGAGGTTGTAGACCAGCGAGAGTGCGGCGGCCTTGCCGAGGTCGAATTGGCCGAGCGCGATCTTGACCAGTTCGATCGAGACGAAGGTGGTCGAGTTGCCGGGACCGCCGCCGGTCACCACGAACGGCTCGGTGTAGATCATGAAACTGTCCATGAAGCGAAGCAGCACCGCGATCAGCAGCACGCGATTCATCTTCGGCAACTGGATCGCCGTGAACACCGCCCAGCGCGAGGCGCCGTCGATCTGCGCCGCCTGGTAATAGGCGTCGGGGATCGACTTCAGTCCGGCGTAGCACAACAGCGCGACCAGGCTGGTCCAGTGCCAGACATCCATCACGATGACGGTGGCCCAGGCGTCGAACTCGTTGGAGACGTAGTTGTAGTTGATGCCCAGGCTGTTCAGCGTGTAGCCGAGCAGGCCGATGTCGGGCCGTCCGAAGATCTGCCAGATGGTGCCGACCACGTTCCACGGAATCAAAAGCGGCAGCGCCAGGATCACGAGGCAGGCGGCGACGCTCCAGCCGTCGCGCGGCATCGACAGCGCGACCACGATCCCGAGCGGCACCTCGATCGCGAGAATGATGGCCGAGAACAGCAGGTTGCGGCCGAGCGACGCCAGGAACCGTCCACCGAGATCGGTCGACGGGTCGAGCAATTCCTTGAACCAGCCGACGCCGTTCCAGAAGAACTGGTTGTTGCCGAAGGTGTCCTGCATCGAATAGTTCACCACCGTCATCAGCGGCAGGATCGCGGAGAACGCGACCACCAGAAACACCGGCAGCACCAGGAACCAGGCTTTTTGGTTGATCGTCTTGTCCATCAGGCTGTCCCCTCGACCAGACGGCTGTCGGCATAGACGTGAACATGCGACGGATTGAAAACCAGCCCGGCGGTTTCGCCGGAGACTGAAAACCCCGGCGGCACGCGCGCAGCGAACTTGGCGTCGCCGATGCGCACGCGCGCGAAGCGGACGCGGCCGAGATCGTCGATGCGCTCGATATTGGCGGACAGCAATCCCGGCGCGGGCGCGGCGACGTCGACGAATTCCGGACGCACGCCGACTTCGATCTTCGCGCCCGGCGGCAGCGAATCATAGCTGCGGTTCAACGCGATCGGATGGCCGCTGATGCGGGCCTCGCGGCCCGTCACCTCGGCCGGCACGATGTTCATGCCGGGCGAGCCGATGAAGTAACCGACGAACGTATGCGCAGGCTTGTCGAACAGTTCGGCCGGCGTGCCGCTCTGCACCACCCTGCCGTCATGCATCACGACCACAGTGTCAGCAAAGGTCAGCGCCTCGGTCTGGTCATGGGTGACGTAGATCATCGTCAGATCGAGGTCGCGATGCAGCGCCTTGAGTTTGGAGCGCAACTGCCACTTCAATTCGGGATCAATCACCGTCAGCGGCTCGTCGAACAGGATCGCGGCGACGTCTGATCGCACCAGGCCGCGGCCGAGCGAGATCTTCTGCTTGGCGTCCGCGGTCAGCCGCGTTGCCTTGCGGTCGAGATGCGGCGTGAGGTCGAGCAAATTGGCGATCTGCTTCACGCGCGCGTCGATTTCGGCTTTCGGGACGCCGCGGTTCTTCAAGGGGAATGCGAGGTTCTGCCCGACCGTCATGGTGTCGTAGATCACCGGAAACTGGAACACCTGCGCGATATTGCGCTTCTGGGTTGACAGCGGTGTGATATCGGCGCCGTCGAACAGTATCTGGCCGCGCGACGGGGTCACGATCCCAGAAATCAGGTTGAGCAGCGTGGTCTTGCCGCAGCCGGACGGCCCGAGCAGCGCATAGGCGCCGCCCTGCCGCCAGGTCATCGTCACCGGCTTCAGCGCAAAGGATTCGGGCGCGGCGTCATTGCCGCCGTAGGAATGTGCGAGATCGACGAGGTCAATGCGGGCCATGCGGCATCTCCCTCAAGCGTTGTCTTGGCTCGGCGCCGCGACCAGACGGTCGGCCGCGTCGAACACGAAAAGATTGTCGGGATCGAGCACGGCGTCGAGCACGTGGCCCGGCTCGAACTCGTGGACGCCCTGCAGCACCGCGACCCAGTTCGACGCGTCGCGGTTGAGATGCACGAAGCTTTCCGAACCGGTGATTTCGGTCACGGTGACGGTGGCCTGAAACGCGTGGCGGCCGGCGATGCCATTGGCGACTTCAAGCTGATGGGCGCGGAAGCCGACACGATAGGGCCCGTCGGCAAGCGAGGCATAGAGCCCGCTGGCCGGCGCCTGGATGCCGCCGGCATATTGCACCGTGCCGTTCTTCTTTTCGATGCCGACAATATTGAGCGGCGGATCGGAAAACACCTGCGCCACACGCAGCGTATCGGGATGCCGGTAGACCTTCGGGGTGTCGCCGGCCTGCAGGACCTGGCCTTCCCACATGCAGACCGTTCGGCCACCGAGCAGCAGGGCTTCGGAAGGCTCGGTGGTCGCATAGACGAAGATCGCGCCCGACGCCTCGAAGATGCGCGGCAATTCGGTGCGCAACTCCTCGCGCAGCTTGTAATCGAGATTGGCGAGCGGCTCGTCGAGTAACACCAGATCCGCGCCCTTGACCAGCGCGCGTGCAATCGCAGTGCGCTGCTGCTGGCCACCGGAGAGTTGCAGCGGCGTGCGGTGCAGATACGGCTCGAGCTTGAGCAGGCGCGACGCCTCCTGCACGCGCTTCTCGATTTCCGCGCGCGGCTTGCCCTGCACCCGCAAGGGCGAGGCGATGTTCTCATAGACCGTCAGCGAGGGATAATTGATGAACTGCTGATAGACCATCGCGACCGAGCGCTTGCGCACGTCGAAGCCGGTGACATCGTTGCCGTCGACCAGCACGCGGCCTGATGCCGGCTTGTCGAGCCCGGCGAGCAGCCGCATGATCGAGGTCTTGCCGGAAAGCGTCGGTCCGAGCAGTACGCTTAGCGTGCCGCGCTCAAGCGTCAACGACACATCGCGGATGGTCGCGATGCCGTCGACGGTTCGTGTGACGTGTTCGAGCGTGACGCTCATGTCCGTCCTCCCGCTTCACGCAGGGGTCGTTCACCGGACGTGCGATGGGCGGCCATCCATTCGTCGAGGACGGCGATTTCGCCCGCGGACAGCCGCAATCCGAGCTTGGAGCGGCGCCACGCGACGTCTTCGGCGGTGCAGGCCCATTCGGCCGACATCAGGTACCTGACTTCGCTCTCCGTCAAGGTCGCGCCAAAGGACCGGCCGAGATCGGCCGCCGATTTCGCGTTGCCAAGCAGCTTGCTGGCGCGGGTGCCATAGGCATGCGCCAACCGCTTCGCATGTGCGGGAACGAGGAACGGATAGTCGCGCGTCAGTTCCGCGGTCAGCGCCGCGATTGCGGAAACATCCATGTCGCCGCCAGGCAGCGCGGCCTTGCCGGTCCAGCCTTCCTTCTTTGAACTGCGCAAGTAGGGCGCCAGCCGTTCCAGCGCTTCTTCGGCCAGCCGCCGATAGGTCGTGATCTTGCCGCCATAGATCGACAGCAGCGGCGCGCCGCCCGGCGTATCTAGTTCGAACACGTAATCGCGGGTCGCGGCCTTGGCTTCGCTGGCGCCGTCGTCATAGAGCGGACGAACGCCCGAATAAGTCCAGACCACGTCCTCCGGCTTTACCGGTTTGGCGAGGTATTCGCTGGCGGACGCGCAGAGATAGGCGATCTCTTCGGTGGAGGCTTTCACCTTGGCCGGGTCGCCGTCGTAATCGCGATCGGTGGTGCCGATCAGCGTGAAATCATCCTGATAGGGGATGACGAAGATGATCCGGCCGTCGGCGTTCTGGAAAATGTAGGCGCGGTCGTGGTCGTAGAGCTTGCGCACCACGATGTGCGAGCCCTGCACCAGGCGAACCTTTGCGCGCGCGTTGACGCCCGATCCCGACGACAGCACCTGTTCGACCCAGGGGCCGCCGGCATTGACCAGCGCGCGCGCCTGGATCGTGGTGCGGGTGCCGCTTTGCGTATTCTCGACGGTGACGTGCCAGACGCCGTCGACCTGCCTGATCTCGACCGCCCGCGTGCGCGTGTGGATCTCGGCGCCGCGATCGGCCGCGTCCCGCGCCGTGAGCACGACCAGGCGCGCGTCATCGACAAAGCAGTCGGAGTATTCAAAACCTTTGGTGTAGCGGTTGGCGATCAAGGGTTTTCCGACCTCGTCATGCGCGAGATCGACCGAACGTGTCGGCGGCAGCAGATGACGGCCGCCGATGTGGTCGTACAGGAACAACCCTAGCCTCAGCAGCCATGCCGGCCGCAACCCCGAATGGTGCGGCAAAACGAAACGCAGCGGGCGGATGATGTGGGGCGCGATCTGCCAAAGGATTTCGCGTTCGATCAGCGCCTCGCGTACCAAACGAAACTCGTAATATTCGAGGTAGCGCAGGCCGCCATGCACCAGCTTGGTCGACCAGGACGACGTCCCGCTCGCCAAGTCATTCATTTCACAAAGGAAAACGGAATTGCCCCGGCCTACCGCATCGCGCGCGATGCCGCAGCCGTTGATGCCGCCTCCGATGATGGCGAGGTCGAAAATCCGATCCAACAGACGCTTCCCCGGCGATCGCCTCTTCACTTCGGCGATTTAACTTTCGGATCGGAGTTAATCACAAAGAAAAACGAAAGCAAGATGAAAACAGGAAGTGAAAGCGGAACCGGAAGTGGGAATTTGCATCGGTCGGGATGTATGGAGTTGGGGGTACATCACCGGGCCACCGCTTTTGCTTGGATGCGTTTTCTTCGCGCGAACCGGGATCCACTTCGGTTGAAAACGCCATGCGCCCGCTAAGAGTTCGTGAGCGAATGCCTGACATGATTTGATGTCGATGGCGGACGTTACGAAATTCGGCAGTTCAGATGGGCGGCTTTGCGGAGAATTGGCCGCGGCCCTCGCGCGGCGAGTGACCGCTCAACCTCACGGACCTCAGCAGCCCGGCGCCAAAGGCGCTGCATTCTACCACGATTCAATGTCAGCCTTCGAGGCGACGACAGAGGTGCTGACGAAGTTCGGCCTGCTGGAGCCGGTCCCTCGCGCCGATATGCCCGGCGAAACCTGGTATTGCCTTCACGCCTTGACCATTGACGCGAACGACATGCCGAAACTCCTGTCAAGCAGCGTTCCTCAAGGTGACGGCCGGCTGTTCGACTTGCTGGTCGCCTTCCTGCAGGTGTTTTGCCACTACGATTATCTCTCCGACCGGCATGCGCCGTTCTCGCCGCCGGCATACCTCCTGGCATCCATGTCCGTGCTGGCGCGATTAGGATACGCTGAAAGAATCGGCAATGAATTTCGTTGGTCAGAGCTCATCGGTCCCGCGATGCGTGCGGCCTATGTGTGGGATGAGAACTTTGTTTCTTTCGCCGAGACCGAACAAGCGAAGCTTGATGCAGAAGCAACGCTTGCGTGGCAGACGATCCCTGAATCAATTCAGGCTGCCCACTTTTCGGAGCGTCCGTTGAACAAGCTCGTTGTCGCCAAGCTACTTCATCAATGCTGGAATGGAGAAGTTTGGACCCCGCCATCGGAGAAATACGAGATAACGAACCAGTTCCAATTGGCTGACCGCATCATCCAGCTCGCGAACGGTCATCGGATTTGAGGTAAAGCGTAACGCGATCGATGCGCATCGGCGCGCGGCGCCGAAAATTGGACGCCACGCACCTTCGCGATGATCGCCTAACCCGCGGCGACGGCCTCGATCTCAAGCAGCCACGCCTCGTCGAAGATTCCGGCGATGACGACGGTCAGCGCGGTTTCCCGGCTGCCAAGCACCTCGCTTCGCACCGCGCGATTGAGCATGGTGTAGCGCCGATCCGCGAGATAGGTCCGGTGCATGACCAGATTGTCGAGCGTCATGTCGGCGGCCTTGAGCTGCGCTTCGACGTTGCTCCAGGCGAGCCTGCACTGCGCTTCAAAGCCCTCGGGCACGGCACCGTCGGCCCCGACTGGAATCTGGCCGCTGACAAAAAGCATCCTTGTATGACCTGCGACCTCAAGCGCCTGGCTATAGCCCGTCGTCGGCACAAGTGCCGCTTCGGAATTGATGCGTCGGATTTGCATTCGGTTCTCCTTTTTCCTGAGAGGACCTCGTGCACCGGCAGGTTCGTCCAGCACAAACCATTTTTTTTGCACTGCTGGATTAGATTTTCTATTCCAGGTCAGAATTCTCATGAAAAGGCCCCGGACGATGCCGGGGCCATTTCATGCTGGAACGAAGTGAAGTTCAGTACTTTCCGCGTCTAGCGCAGCCGCGTGACAGTCGAAGCCGTTTCCGCCACCGGCTCATCGATATCGGGGGCCGGCTTGTCCATCGCCTCAACCACCTCGATGCCGCGGGTGTGGCAGATGTTGGCGAGACCGGCGGGAAGCGCGGCGTCGGTCACGAAGGTCTGGATCTGGCTGAGATGGGCGATGCGCACCGGCGCGCTGCGGCGGAGCTTGGTCGAGTCGGCGACCAGCATCACGCTACGCGCGTTCGCGATGATCGCCTGCGCGGCCTGCACTTCGCGATAGTCGAAATCCAAGAGCGCGCCCTCTTCGTCGATCGCGGAGGCGCCGATGATGGCGTAGTCGACCTTGAACTGGCCGATCAGGCTGATCGCGGTCGAACCGATCACCGCGCCATCGGCGCGGCGCACCGCCCCGCCCGCCACGATCACCTCGATGCGCGGATGGCGATACAGCAGCATCGCGACGTTGAGGTTGTTGGTGATGACGAGCAGGTCCTCATGCGAGGTCAGCGCGCTGGCGACCTCTTCCGTCGTGGTGCCGATATTGATGAACAGCGAGCAGCCGTTCGGAATTCGCGAGGCGGCGGCAATGCCGATCGCCCGCTTCTCCTCGGCGGCGACGAAGCGCCGCGCTTCATAGGCGAGGTTCTCGACGCCGGAGGCGATGATGGCACCGCCATGGATCCGCGTCAGCGAGCGCTGGTCGCAGAGATCGTTGAGGTCCTTGCGGATGGTCTGCGCCGAAACCTCGAAACGCTTGGCGAGATCCTCCACCATCACCCGGCCGAAGGCGCGGGCGATGTTGAGAATTTCAGTCTGGCGGTTGGACAGTCCGGCCACGGGTGGCGCCTCAAGGAAGAAGTTTCTTATGGTGCGGTGGTTTGTGGTTCCGGTCAACGCGGCCGAAACCGGATGCGCCTGACATCATGGTTAACCATCTGTTAAAAAGGCGGCGTTCGAGAGGCATGATAAGCCCATTGGCATTGCGCCAGCCGCATTTTACCGGTGCGATTTTGCCGTTCTTAACGGTTTTGTGATTGCATTGCCGTCGCTAGGCCCGGGAAACGGGCCAGATATCGGAAAATCGCTGCAATGCGGGTCGATCGAATCTGGGAATTCCTCCAGCGGTTGAGCCCGCTGACGCGCAGCTGCCTGCTCACCGAGCTGGAGCGGCTGGAGGCGTGCGGCGTCGACATGCCGGGCACCGCGGACTTGCAGGCTAGGCTGCGGGCCGAACTGCGCCCGGACGGACCGAACGAGACCCCAACGCCGTCGAAATATTTCTTCGCGCCGCTGGAGCCGCTGGTCGTCGCGGGTGCGCCGGAGCATGCCAATACGGGCCGGATTGCGCGGACTTCACTTGTTCCGATCTGGGAATGGATCAACCGCGATCTGCTGCCGATCATGGCCCGCGACTACGAAGACCAGATGAAGCGGTTTATCGCTTCCAACCGGCCGCGCGACGCGCAGCAGGCGGCATCGATCTTCCAGACCAAGGTCGCAAAATCGCTGGAGGGAAATCTGGCTTCGGCCGATGGCGCGGAGCGGGCACGCAAGAAGCTTGCGGCCTACACGGCTTCGCCGTCGGTCTATAGCGACCTCGTCAAGATCATGGGCGCGCTGCGCGCACGCGAGGCGCTGGCAGGGTTCGGCAAAGCCTTGCCGGAAAAGATCCTGAAATTCAACGACGCGCAGGTCGACAAGGTTACGGCGCTGCTGGCTGCATTCCGGAAAAAGGATCCCGGCGCGGTGCCGTTTGCGCTGGCGCTGGTTGCTGGACGTCTCAAGACGCCCCGCGAGTTGCTCCGTCTTGCCACCAAACCCGCGCGCAGCCGGCGCGCCGTTGATGTTGCTGCCACGCCCTATGCGATATCCGTCTCGATGGTGCTGGACCAGATCGACGACAAACGCATCGCCTTGCGCGTTGCCCTGAAGAAAAACCGTGTCGTCGACGCGCGCGACATCCTGGCCGACATCGACAAGACAGAAGCAGCCGTGCAGGCCGCCATCCGCGAACTCGCTGCCTCCGAATGGGGCGCGCGGCTGCGCGACATCAGGAGCGCGATCGTGGCCGATGTGGAGACCGAAGTGAGCCGGTTTCCCGATGAAGTCGGCCACATCCTGCAACTGCGCGGTGCGCACGGCAATGGAATGTTGTCCGGCCTGGTCTGGAAAGGCCGCGATGCGATCAGCGATAGCGCCGCATTTTGCAAGCGGCTGATCGGTCAGAGCTGAACGCGGCTCCGGCGCTCGCGCGGTCCGCGAGACGCCTTTGAGTTATGTCGCGGTGCGCATGTGGCCGGCTGCATCGCTGCGGCCCAGCAAATTGGCATAAACTTCGATCCGGCGCGGACGCCCGATCAGATAGCCCTGCATTTCATCGCATCCCTCTGATATCAGCGTTTTGCTTCTTGAGGCCTTTCAGCATCAGCGTTGCACGCGCAACGTTCTCGATCAGCACGCCCTCGGTAATTCACGCGGCCAGCGTCAGAACGCCGGTGGCAAGACGTCTCGCCGCGCGCTCGGCTTCGCGCGCGTTGCGGAATAGCTGGCCTTCCAGCTGGTCGAAACGATGAGAGGCCGCAAAGAAACGATAGCCGCCGGGGCCACGCACGACGATCCCGGCGGTCTGCGAACCGACTTCGATAATGTAGGTATCCGACATATTATCCAGCCTCGATGGCATTCCGCGCAACTAACGGAGCGTCTGCCGAAATGTTCCTCAGCCCGGAAAGCCGCGCCTGCACGGAAACGTCATCGAGGATTGTCTGGCGAATCAGCGCCCGGCAAGGCCGGTCCAATACGGATTCGTGGGAAAAACGGCCCCTCCGCAGGCTTGACCTGCGGCAAAGTCGCCGCCAGTGTTCCTCGCGAATCCAGTGATTTGCGACAAACAGGCCGGAGAACGGACATGGTATCGAAATTGGCGGTTACGACGCTTCTGGCCCTCGCGATTTGCGCACCGGTCCAGCAGGCCGCCGCGCAGGATGCGATCGGCGGCGCGATCGTCGGTGGCGTGCTTGGCGGTGTCGTCGGCGGCGCCCTCGGTGGACGCGGCGGCGCGGCGGCAGGCGCCATCATCGGCGCCGGCACGGGAGCTGCGATTGCATCCCAGGGCGAGCCCCGCCCGGGCGGTTACCGCTATTACAACAACGGCTGCTATGTGGAGCAACCCGGCGGCTGGGTGGCCGTTTCGCCGCGTTATTGCGGCATGGAAGCGCAATACGTCGCGCCGCCGCCGGCCCGGGTTTACGACGACACGCCGCGCTGCATGCGCTCACGGAGCTATGATCCGCGCCGCGGCACGTTCATCGGCCGTGACGGTTACGAGCGTCCCTGCCCATAAGACTCAAGTCGAGATTGGAGCCCCCTCACGCTTGATGGCTTGAGGGTGGCCCTGCTCGTCGATCGAGACGTAGGTAAAATTGCCGTCGGTCACCAGGATCGACAGCCTGTCTTCACGGCGAAGCGACCACGCCTCGAGATGGACCGTGATCGAGGTCCGGCCGATCCGGACCAGATTGGCGTGCACCGAGACGAGGTCGCCGACATAGACGGCCTTGCGAAAATTCATCGCATCGATCGCGACCGTGACGGTGCGGGACTTCGCGATCTTGGAAGCAAACACGCCGCCGCCAATATCCATCTGGCTGAGCAGCCAGCCGCCAAAGATGTCGCCATTGGCGTTGGTATCCGCGGGCATCGCCAAGGTACGGATGCAAAGATCGCCGCGCGGCTCGGTTTCGGTGCTCAGGGGAGCATGCGTCTCGTTCACTTGAAATTCTCCCAGCCGGCATCGGGCGTGAATCTGCCGCCGAATTTTTCGGTGAGCGCGCGCAGGGTCGCGACCACATTATCCACGCCGCGAGTACGGGCATAATTCAGCGGGCCGCCACGGAACGGCGCATAACCAGTGCCGAAGATGACAGCGCCGTCGACCACATCGGCATTGTCGACGATGCCTTCGTGCAGGCACGCGACGCAGACATTCGACATCGGCAGCATCAACCGATCGATCATTTCGGCCGATGGCTCCGTCGTGGATGGCGCGGACGAAGACGTGTCCGCCTTGCCGTCCTTCCAGACATAAAATCCCTTGCCGGACTTGCGGCCGAGTTCGCCCTTGGCGACCTTTTCGCGCAGCCATGCCGGCGTCGGCGGCAGGGCGTCGCCGAATTTCGAGCGCAGCATGTCGCCGACATCGAGGCAGATATCGAGGCCGACCTGGTCGGCGAGTTCGATCGGGCCCATCGGCATGCCGAATTTTCTCGCCGCGGCGTCGATGACCGATTTGTCGATCTTCTCGTCGAGCATCACCATGGCTTCGAGCATGTAGGGCGTCAGCGCGCGGTTGACGAGGAAGCCCGGCGAAGACTTGACCGGCAGCGGCAGGCGGTCGATGGCGCCGACGAACGCCAGCGCCTCCTTCAACAGTTGCGCGTCGGTGCCGTCATGACTGACCACTTCGACCAGCTGCAGCCGCGACACCGGATTGAAGAAATGCAGGCCAAGCAGCCGCTCGGGCTTTTGCAAGGTCGTGCGCAGGTCCTGCAGCGGAATGCTCGACGTGTTGGTGGCGAGGATCGCGCCGGGCTTCATGATGGGTTCGAGCCCGGCATAGACCTTCTGCTTCAGAGCGAGCTTTTCCGGCACCGCCTCGATGATGAGATCGGCGCTGCGGACACCCTCGCCGCCCATGTCGGGTATCAACCTGTCCAGCGCATCGCGCACGCTGGTGCGCTTGCGCAGGATCTTGCCGAACAAGTCAGACGCGCGCTTGATCGCGCCGGCGATCGGCTCGGGCTTCATGTCTGCCAGCGTCACCCGCATATCCTGACCTGCACACCAGGCCGCGATATCGCCGCCCATGGCACCGGCGCCGATGACATGAACGTGGTTGATCTTGTTGCCGCTGCCGGCGAGCTTCTTCATCTGCTCGCGAAGGAAGAACACCCGGATCAGGTTCTGCGCAGTTGGCGTCACCATCAATTTGGCGAACGACGCCTGTTCGGCCCGCAGCATGCCGTACCTGTCACCGCCATAACTTTCCCAGAGATCGATCAGCGCATAGGGCGCGGGGTAATGTTCCTGCGGCGCCGCCTTGGCCGCCTCGCCGCGCATCCGCGAGGCGAGAAGTTTGCGCACCGGCTCCCAGTTCAGGACCGAGGTGAGCAGGCCGGGTGCGGCGCGCTTCAGCCGCCCGAACACGGCATCCTTCACCGCGCTGCGGACGTGCCGCTCCTGCGTCACCGCGTCGACCAGACCCAGCGATTTCGCCTTGCGGGCGTCGATGGTCTTGCCGGTCAGCATCAACGGCATCGACTGCATCGGATTGACGAGCTGCGTGAAACGCACGGTGCCGCCGAGACCGGGATGCAGGCCGAGCAACACCTCGGGAAAGCCGAAGCGCGCATCATCGATCGCGATCCGCATCTGGCAGGCCAGAGCAACCTCAAGCCCACCGCCAAGACAGAAGCCGTGGATCACGGCGACCGTGGGGATCCGCAGCGCTTCGAGCCGGTCGATGACAGCATGTGCCCGGCCGATTTCGGTCTCGACGGACAGCACATCGCTCGCACCACGAAACGCGTTGACATCAGCGCCGGCGATGAAGCCGGATTCCTTCGCGGAACGGATCACGAGGCCCGCGGGCCGTGCGCTTTCGAGTTCGCCGAGCACCTTGCCGAGTTCTTCGATCAGATCCGCCGACAGCGTATTGGCGCTGGCGCCTTCGCGGTCGAACAGCAGCCAGGCGATCCCATCGGAATCGCGGGTCAGCTTGAAATTCTTGTACGGTCCGCCCGCGTCGGGCTTCGGCCCGAGTTCGAGCACGCGATCGCCGAGAACGTCCATGATCCTTGATTCCATGATCACACCGTCTCTATCAGCATCGCGCCGCCCTGCCCGCCGCCGATACATTCGGTGGCGATGCCGCGCCGTGTGCCCAACCGCTTCATGGCGTTGACGAGATGCAGCACGATGCGGTTGCCACTGCAGCCGACGGGATGGCCGAGGCTGATCGCGCCGCCATCGACATTCATTCTGGTCTGGTCGATGGCACCGGCCGCACCGTCGAGGCCCAAAATCTCCTTGCAGAACTTTTCGTCGTTCCAGGCTGCGAGACAGCCCAGTACCTGCGTCGCAAAGGCCTCGTTCAATTCCCAGGTCTCGATATCGCCGAGCGTCAACTCGTTGCGCTTCAACAGTTCAGTTGCCGACAGCACCGGCCCAAGACCCATGATCGAGGGATCGAGCGCCGACCATTGGCTGTCGAGGATGACGGCCTTCGGCGTCAGGCCGTGCTTGGCAACGGCTTTCTCGGAAGCGAGGATCACCCATGACGCACCGTCGGTGATCTGCGAGGAATTTCCGGCGGTGACCTTGCCCCAGGGCCGTTCGAACACCGGCTTCAGTTTTGCCAATGTCTCGGCCGTGGAGTCCGGCCGCACGCCATCGTCATGGTCATAGAATTTGCCGTCGCGGGCAAAAGCGGTTTCGACCTCGCCCTTCAGCCAGCCTTGGCTCTGGGCATTGGCGAGCCGCTTGTGGCTCTCGGCGGCATAGGCATCGGACTGCGCGCGGGTGATGCCGAAGAGATGCCCGACCACCTCGGCGGTCTGGCCCATGTTGAGGTCGGTGATGGGATCCGTCAGCCCGCGTTCGAGGCCGATGATCGGTTTGAAGTAGGACGGCCGCACCTTGAGCGCGGCCATGATCTTTGCGCCGACACCCCGGGCACCGGCAAGGCCGGCGAACCAGCGCACGCCCTGCTGCGGCCACACCAGCGGCGCGTGGCTCAGCGCCTCGGCGCCACCGGCCAGGATCAGGTCGGAGACGCCCTCGCGGATGTAGCGGTAGCCGGTGTCGATCGACTGCATGCCGGAGCCGCAATTGATCTGCACGGTGAAGGCGACCATTTTTTCGCCCATGCCGAGCCGGAGCGCTGCGACCCGCGCCGGGTTCATCTCGTCGGCAACGACGTTGACGCAGCCCAAGATCACCTGATCGAAGGCGGTGGGCGCAAAGGGCTGCCGGGCCAATAGCGGCCGGCCGCATTGCACGGCGAGATCGACCGGGGTGAAGGGCCCGGGACCGGAACGCGCTTTCAGGAACGGCGTTCGGCTGCCGTCGACAATAAAAACCGGTCGCGCCATCAGCTCGCCGCCCTCTGCTCACCCAATTCCTGGAAGAATTGATGCACGTCGGCGGCTTTCCTGTAAATCGGCGACAGCGCCTCCGGCGCAAAATCGTCGACCTCGATCACTTTTGCGACAGCTTCATGCGCAGCGGCGAGCTTTTCGCCCTCGGACTGGGTGATGACGCCCTTCTGCACCGCCTCTTTCCAGTCGTGCAGCCGCGCGGCGTGCAGTTGCTTTGCGGCGCCCTCTGCGGCGGTCACCAGCAGGAACGCCTTTTCCAGCCGGGCAACGCCGCGATCGTCATCGACATGTGACAAATCCGCCGTCAGCCGGTCACGCGCCGCCGATGGCGACAGCACCAGCTGCGCGCAGAGATGGACGACCCGGTCTGATGGCCCGACCACCCGCGCCCCGAACGGCTGGATCAGGAATTTCAGGATGATTGCGACGAAGCGATTGGGCAGATTATTGAGGATTTCGGCGAAGCGGTTCTCGATCGTCTTGAAGCCGCTGGTCATGCACCATTCCAGTGCGGCGAAATCGGCTTGCTGGCGGCCTTCGTCCTGCCAGCGTTTCAGCGCGGCCGAAAGCAGATAGAGTTCGGAGAGGATATCGCCGAACCGGGCCGAGAGCATTTCCTTGCGTTTGAGCGCACCGCCCAAGGTCAACAGTGCCATGTCGGCGCAGAGCGCGAAGGCCGAGGAGTAGCGCGAGAGCTGGCGATAGAATTTGGTTGCATCACCAGCGTCTGGCGCCGGCGCGAACATGCCAAAGCTCCAGCTGCGGCCCCAGGCGCGGAACATGGTCTTGAAACTATGCCCGACATGGCTCCAGAACGCCTTGTCGAAAGCATCCAGCCCCCTGGCGCGATCGGCTTCACCGAGCGCGTTCATCTCGTCGAGCAGATAGGGATGGGCGCGGATCGCGCCCTGCCCGAAAACGATCAGATTGCGGGTCAGAATGTTGGCGCCTTCGACGGTGATGCCGACCGGCACCGAGCGATAGAGGTTTCCGAGATAGTTCTGCGGGCCGTCGATGACCGCCTTGCCGCCATGGATGTCCATGGCGTCGTCGATCGCAATCCGCATCCGCTCGGTGGCGTGCAGCTTCATGATGCCGGAAATGACCGCGGGATGATGGCCCTGGTTGAGCGCCGCGCAGGTCAGCCGCCGTGCGGCGTCGAGCAAATAAGCGGTGCCGGCAATGCGCGCCAGCGGCTCCTCGATGCCTTCGAATTTCGAGATCGAGATGCCGAACTGTTCGCGGATGCGGGCATAGGCGCCAGAGGTGCGCGCGGCATAGGCCGCGCCCGCGGCCGACAGTGACGGCAGCGAGATGCCGCGGCCGGCGGCGAGCGCCGTCATCAGCATTTTCCAGCCCTGGCCGAGGCGTTCCTGGCCGCCGATGATGTAGTCCATCGGGATGAAGACATCGCGGCCCCAGTTCGGGCCATTCTGGAATACCTGCATCGCCGGCAGATGGCGCTTGCCGATTTCGACGCCGGGAAGATGCGTCGGGATCAGCGCCACGGTGATGCCGAGCTCTTCCTGCGAGCCCACCAGATGATCGGGGTCGTAGGCCTTGAAGGCGAGGCCGAGCAGCGTCGCGACCGGGCCGAGCGTGATATAGCGCTTGTGCCAGTTGAGGCGCAGCCCCAGCACTTCGCGGTCTTCGAACTGACCCTTGCAGATAATACCGGTGTCGATCATCGACGCCGCGTCGGAGCCGGCCTCCGGACTGGTCAGTCCGAAGCAGGGAATGTCGCGGCCATCGGCCAGGCGCGGCAGCCATTGCTGCTGTTGTTCCTTGGTGCCGAACCGCATCAAGAGTTCGCCGGGCCCGAGCGAGTTCGGCACCATCACGGTGACGGCGGCGGTCAGCGAACGCGAAGAAAGTTTTCGCACCACCTCGGAATGCGCGTAAGGCGAGAAGCCGAGGCCGCCATATTCTTTGGGAATGATCATGCCGAAGAATTTGTGGCGCTTGATGAAGGCCCACGCCTCCGGCGGCAGGTCGCGCCATTCCCAATTGATCTTCCAGTCGTCGAGCATGGCGCAGAGTTCGTCGACCGGACCATGGAGGAAGGCTTCTTCCTCCGCCGTCAGCGTCGCCGGCGCGTAGCCAAGCAATTTCGACCAGTCGGGATTGCCGGTGAAGAGGTCGGCGTCCCACCAGACGTCACCGGCCTCCAGCGCCTCGCGCTCGGTGTCGGACATCGACGGCAACACGCCGCGGGCCCAGGAGAAGATCGGCTTGGTGATGAAATCGCGGCGGAAGCTCATGGCGGTCCTCATGAATCGGCGGCGCGGAAGGGCTATTTTAGCTGATGATGCGGGGTTTGGGTGAACACTTCGCCTTGAAAATAGGGCGAAATTGACGCGGACGGGCGGCGGGAGATAACGGCCGTGGGGCGTGTCAGTTCCGGAGCTGAGGGGTAGCGTGCTCGCTCTCCGCCTCGCGTCGTCCCGGCCTTGAGCCGGGACCCATACGCCGCGGCCCATCGGTGAGAACGCTGGCGTCAGATACCTTCTTCAACAACAAGGGCCGCGGCGTATGGGTCCCCCGATGCGCAATTGCGCATCTGAGGCCAAGCCCGGGACGACAGTGAGTGTGTGGCCGCATGTCATCCTAGATGCACGTCCGCATTCTCGCGGCGCATTACGCCCGAGCTTTGCCAGAAATTCCTTACCCTCTTCAATTCAGAGGGCGCAGGGAATGCCGGATGCGCGCTGCACCCGCGGTCTCATGTGCGATTGTGCATAAGAATGCTGCACACGAGCATACAGGGCAGCGGAGAACATCCGACATTCCCTGCGCAATGGCTTTACGGTTTATAACGCGCTCTCCCCGGTGAGACGGCCTCTATTGCCACCGTCGCCCCTCGGAAGCGTTGGCTCCCGAAAGACTTGACGCCGTTACGGGCGCCAGGACCACACGCTTTCACCGTACGCTTCAGCCGCGACCGTCAATCGCAACGTCAGCGTCCACCGCAACCCGCCCCTCGTCGTGACGATGGCCGACGCCCCTCTGAGTGGGACGGGATGGCAAGAATGTGCCGGTGATTTGGCTCGAAGGAAAGGAAAAAGTTTTTGATTTTCGGAAATTTCTGACTTGACACGATTTCTGACAATCGGAACTGATTTGCCCGTCGGGTCAATTTGTCGCGGGAAAGCACAGGACCATGCGGCAATGATGGGCGCGCGGCGGACCTCCGATGAAGCAGCGACAAGCCCCGCAGGTCGTCAATCATAAACCTAAGTATCATCGTCCCAAACGAATGTAAGGCACTGCTGAACGTCCGTGCAATGGTCCGATCCGTCCCTGTGCGAGAGGTTGTAGTTCAACGGCGTTATGCCGTTCGAACCGGGATCGAGCGGCGGAGCTGAGAAGGCCGCACACGCTGATGCGGCCAAGGCATTGGCTCGGCCAGTTGCTCGCGAATGTGAGCGCTGGGCGGAGTAACCCACCGCGAAACCTGCAAAGGAAGCACAGTCATGGACGTCATTATCCAGAAGATTAACGGCTTGTGGCACCTCATCGTCGGGTCGTGTCAGATCCGGACTCCGTTCCTCGAGACACAGCACCGCGCGCTGGTCGTTGCCTACGCCCGCCAGGTCTACCCGGGCGCCAAGATCCTCGAACGCGACTGAGCACTCACGCAGGTCAGGCGTGCTGCGCCGGCGCCCGGCCCCATTGATCTGCTAGCCGAAACCCGCATCCAGAGCGTTGCCGTTGTGCTCGGCCAACATCTCAGTTCGCGTCGATGCGGGCGTGCCCGTCGATGTCCGCTCACTTGGGCAGCTCGGACCTGCCGGGCGGACCGCGCCATGGCCAACAGGTGCCAACAACGGACCTATGCACTCCAACAAGCTCACTCAATCACTTCGTCGGCGCGGCCAAGCAGCGAAGTTGGTACACCAAGGCCCAACGCCTTTGCTGTCTTCATGTTGATGACGAGTTCGAATTTTGTGACTTGCTGGACCGGCAGGTTTTCCGGCCTTTCGCCGTTCAGAACCCGGCCAAGATAGTCGCCCACCTGTCGGCGGGCCTCGGCGTAGTTCGGTCCGTAACTTACCAATCCGCCATCAGCAGCGAATTCACGAATTGGATAGAGTGCCGGTATGCGGTGTTGAGCTGTCAGACCAACAAGGCTTTCGCGGTTTCGAAGCATCAATGCGTCAGCCGAAATCAACAACGCATCCGGCCGCACGCCAGCCATCCTTGCGAAAGCCTCCTTGAAATCATCGGGGCCTCCTGTCTCGACACGGAGCAGCTTCACTCCCAAGGTATCAGCCGCCAGTTCCAATCTCCTCAGAGTGTCCTCGTACCCTGATACGAGGCTTGTTGGATTATAGAAGAACCCAATAGACTTCGCCGTCGGCACCAGTTCACAAAGCATCTGCAGCCGTTTGGCCATTACCTCTACATTGAGAACTGAAACCCCCGTCGCGTTGCCGGCCGGTCTGTTCAGGCTTACGACGAAACCGCTTGCGACAGGGTCAAAACCGGTCAGAAAAATGATCGGAATTGACGTGGTGGCGGCCTTGGCGGCCATGATTGAAGGCCCTGCAAAAACAGCGATGGCATTTACTCGATGCCGAACCAGATCACGGGCCAACTCACCTAGCCGGTCCTCGTGACTATCGGCGCAACGGTATTCAAGCGCGAGATTTCGGCCCTCGACATAGCCCATTTCGGCCAAGCGGTTTTGGACCGAACCAAAATTTCTCCGTGCCCCCTCGAGCGATCCAACGTCAAGGACGCCCAGAGTCCGCGAAGCCGCCTGTTGTCCCAGGGCAGGAAGCGACCACGCGGCCGCGCTCCCAATTGCAGCGATGAACTCGCGCCGCCTCATCGATTTTTCCTCGGCCAACGACCGGCATTGTAGCCACTCCGACCGGCCATCTGGAAGTAGGCAGATTGAAGTCCAACAAATTCGGCTGTGGGTCATTCGCGTCGATGCTGGCGTGCCCGTCGATGTCCGCTCACCGCGGCAGCTCGGACATGCCGGGCGGATCGCGCCATGTGCGACAAGTGCCATAAACGGACTCGCAGGTTTCTACGCGATCATTCGCGCCCTGCTTCAGGAAGCCCTCAAGGCAGCCTGCGCATCCGTTCGCCGTCGGCGAGGCGCCACCGGATCATTTCCTCCTCCACGTCTTCCCTTGCTTGCCGAAGTGGCAGGAGCAGGCACCACGGCCGGGTTGTGGATTGGAATCCGTGCTGGCGCGGATTTGTTTGCGGACGTGACGGCATACACAAAAAGAAGGCCGCCTGCGTTGGTGCAAGCGGCCCAAGTCTAGGGAGGAAACGCCCAAGGAGGGCAGCGATAGCGCGAGGGGCGCTACCGGAGCCCCTAGCTAAGATGATCGCGATCGGCGGCTCAATTGGACGTAGGTAAACGTCGGGTATCTCAACGGGTCGCGGAACTATACGAAGGTTTATGGCGCTCGCCCTTAAAGCCGGCCACTTCCGATCATGAAAGGGGAGAACCCGGCCAGTATCCCCGTGAAGAGCCTACTGTTTATGAAGTATGGCTCAATTTGCGCACCGCGCGCGTACTCAACATCACGATACCAGCGTCCGTTACCGCCAGCGCCGACCGTGTGATCGAATGAGCCACGAGGTGCGTGAAGTGGATTGAGTCGCCCTGCCCGAAGCCTGGTGCCCGCCATCAACTACCGCGCCGGCGCGTGCCGAGTGACGTTCATCACAGTGGCACCGCGCAGGTTAGATGTAGATCACGAACAGGGACGGATGGGACCGCCCGACTGCAAACAGGGATTATCAGCTATGACAACACGCTCCGACGACCGTTGTAGAGACTTCGGAGACGCCGACTATAATTTGCGTCGCGCGCGCATAGCCGGTTATGTGCTGCTTGCCGGTCTTTTTCTTGAGGTTGTGAGCTGCATATTTTGGTTTCATGGCGTCGAGACCTTGGCTTCGTTGATATGCGTCGCGTTGGTGGCTGGAGGTGTCGCGGGCGAGATCTTCTTTGAATACAAGGCCAGACTGGCCGACAAGGGCACGCCCATCGTCGCCGCACCACCCATCAGCAGGGTTGATCAGCCGACGCCAGACCGCAGCTATTCGAGGAGCAGCGTGAACAGGACAGGCCTGCACTTCAGCATCGGGCTCGGCGAACTCCTTCGCAATCGCAATACGCCGTCTTCGCCGAACAATTCCAGGCTGCGGTCGCCATTTCCTGAACGAGCTCGCAGAAGCCTGCCACTGCGCCGCTGGCGAGAGCGCTTTGCGTCAAGCTAGAAAAGCTCGCAGGAGCCGAGCGGTCCGGAAGCCCCAGGAAGGGTGCGCGGAAGCCGGACCATCGCACAGGCGGCGCGTGTAAGCGCCCGCTGGACGGCCGGGTTCTGGCTAGTAGAATACGTGCGGGGAAACGAGGGATAGCCAATGCTGTTCAAGCGATTTCGACGGGCCGTCGAACCCAGTCCCAGCAAATGGAAGCGAATAGAAGAAACACCGATACCGTTGAGCCTCGGTCGGATCTGGCTCGTTGATAATGATGGCAGTATCACGCGCGCGATGGCATTTACCTGGCCGATCCTCAAGCGCCGCGAGCCGCGCAAATATCGGTTCTGGATGTCTCGTGAGCCCCACGCACGAGAACCTTCCGCTGAGGCTATTGCGGCTCTCAGAGTGCTTAAAGCCAAATAGACCGGAGCACGTGGCTAGAAGCGCGAGGCTATCTCAATCGCCAGCCGCGCGCTCTGCATCGCCAAACGTGACATTTTCTCAAGCAAGCTTCGCTGCTCGTTGGCGAGCTTGTAGAGACGAGCCGCTTCCTGCTCATTCTTTTCCAGGCCGCCGCGACCCTCTTCGTAGAACAGCCCGAGGTTTTGTTGCGCTGTCGGATTTCCCTGCTCCGCAGCCAGCTTGAACAGGCGCGCGGCCTCGCCGTCGTCCTTTAGCAGGCCGCCAATACCCTCGGCGTAGAAGTGCCCGAGACTGACCTGGGCACTGACGCTTCCCTGGTCGGCGGCGAGCCTGTAGAGGCGGGCGGCCTCGCGGTCGTCCTGTTGCAGTCCGCCATGACCCTGCCTGTAGAAGAGCCCGAGGTTGAATTGCGCGGCAGGGTTTCCCTGCTCCGCAGCGAGCTTGAAGAGCCGAGCGGCCTCGCGCGCATCCTTCTGCAAACCGCCAAGGCCATCGTCGTAGAAGTTCCCGAGACTGAGCTGAGCGCTGGCGTCGCCCTGGTCAGCGGCGAGCTTGTAGAGGCGAGCGGCCTCGCGTTCGTCCTTTGGCAGTCCGCCATGACCCACGCTGTAGAAGAGCCCGAGGTTGTATTGCGCTGTCGCGTCTCCCTGGTCCGCAGCAAGTTCGACGAGGCGAGCGGCCTCGCGCTCATTCTTTTGCAGTCCGCCAAGGCCCTCGTCGTAGAAGGAGGCGAGATTGACCTGCGCACTGGCGTATCCCTGGTCAGCGGCGAGCTTGTAGAGGCGTACGGCCTCGCGGTCGTCCTTTTGCAATCCGCCGCGGCCCTGGTCGTAATAGAGCCCGAGATTGTATTGCGCCGTGGCGTCGCCCTGCTCCGCAGCGAGCCTGTAGAGGCGAGCGGCCTCGCGGCGGTCGTTCGGCAGTCCGCCGGCACCCTCGCTGTAGAAGTGCCCGAGATTGACCTGAGCGCTGGCGTATCCCTGATCGGCAGCCAGCTTGAAGAGGCGGGCGGCCTCGCGGTCGTCTTGTTGCAATCCGCCACGGCCCTCGTCGTAGAAGACGCCGAGGTTGTATTGCGCCACGGGATTTCCCTGGCCCGCAGCGAGCTTGAAGAGGCGCGCGGCCTCGCGGTCATCGTTCGGCACGCCGCGCCCTTGCGCATAGACGATCCCGAGATCGACTTGCGCGCCGGCGTCTCCCTGGTCCGCGGCGAACTGAAGGATGCCAGCGGCCTCGCGGTCGTCCTTTGACGGTTCGTCACCATCCTGCTCATGGTGCACCGGATCGTTTGACAGCGTCTGCGTCGCAGCGCCATACGCCAACGGAAGCGCAACCACGAGCACGGCTGTGATGGAGAACAAAACCCGCTTGTTCATGTTCATCTCTAAAGCCAATTTGGCTGGATCAAGGGAGAAATCATTGCTGGCAACCGGCCGGCGTGGCCGACCGGAAAATTAGTCGAGTCCAGTGCCAAGCTGGTTCACGACCAGCCATTGTCGCGCGGGGCGATCGGGTTGAGCTGCATGCTGCGACAGCGGAGGCTCAGGTCTTTGGGAGCCACCACCCGAATATTGCAACAACGACGCACGCAGCCAGGGTGATCAAATTCCAGCCCATTGAAATCCAGTAACGGACCGGCGCTTCGTCTTTCTGAAAAATCCAGGTCTCGTAGTCCAGAATATCCTCGCCCTCGAGCTCTATTTTTCTTTCGACGAGGCCATTCCAGAATCTGCGGCCGCAATCGAAGCAAAAATAGATCGCGACGAGGCGAGCGACGATCTCACAAAGGAAAAACTGCATTCGACACCCGTCATCAAGCGCTGCTTCGATGACCAGGCCGTAATCGGCCGGGTCACGGCAGTCGTTGCATCCGCGCTACACGGTTTGGGTGTAGCCGGAACCGGTGTTGGTTCAATTGCAGGAACGATTTGCGAACCCCGCGAAGCGCGGAGTGAGACGATCAATCCGGCCGGATCATCTCGAACATGTTTTCCGGCTTGATCTCGAAATAGTCGCCGCTGCGGCCGGCGCGGACGATCGGGCGGGCCATCGCGGTCTGGTAGACGCCGTCCTTGATCATGGCCTTGTCGATGTGGACGGCGACGACTTCGCCGAGCGTCAGCCAGGCCTGCGCCTTGTCGCCGTTGGCGCCCTGCAGCTGGATGATCTGCGTCAGGCGGCATTCGAACGCCACCGGGCTTTCGGCGACGCGCGGCACATTGACGAGCTTGCCGGGTACCGCCGTGAGGCCGGCGATATTGAACTCGCTGACGTCGCGGGCAACATGGGCCGCGGTCGCGTTCATCTGCTGCGCCAGGTCCATGGTAGCGAGATTCCAGACGAACTCCTTGGTCTCCTGGATGTTGGCGGCGCTGTCCTTCCAGTTGGTGGAGGAGAAGCCGATGATCGGCGGCTTGTAGCAGAACGCGTTGAAGAAGCTGTAGGGCGCCAGGTTGACGTTGCCCTCGGTATCGCGCGACGAAATCCACCCGATCGGGCGCGGCGCAATGATGGCGTTGAAGGGGTCGTGCTTGAGGCCGTGGCCCTTGGCAGGCTCGTAAAAATGCAGGTCTTTCGGGCTCTTGGCGTCCATTTTCCGGTGTTTCCTTCAATCGGTGGGTTAAGCAAAGCGTAGCGTGCCCACCGCCCTAATTGAAGTAGGAATGGCGGGCACGGCGCATGCGCCTTTGCCCACCCTACGTCGGAAATCCGGCTATTTCGCCTGCCGCGGCTCCAGCGCGCGGAACAGGAAATCGATCATCTGGTCGATTGTGGCGGTAGGCTTGTTGACGGCCTGCGCGATCATCTGCGGGTGGAAAAAGCGGATCATGCCGGTGCAGGTACAGAGCGCGGCCAGCGGCAGGTCGGGGGCCTCGAACTCGCCGGACGCCACGCCCTGCCCGATCACCTCGCCGATCATGCCGGTGACGCACTCGATATGGGCGACGCAGACGTCCCAGTCCTCCTCCATCGCGATCGCGACCATCTCATGCAGCTTGTTATCGCCGACATAGCGCTCCGAGTTCATGCGATTGACGGTCGTGAGCAGCTCACGCAGCCGCTGCTTGGCCGGACCGGGTCTTGCCACGATCCGCCGCGCCTCGGTCTCGACCTCGCCCATCAGGGTGCGGGCCACACCTTCGTGGATCGACTTCTTCGAGTCGAAGAAGCGATAGACGTTGGCCGGGCTCATGCGCAATTCTTTGGCGATGTCGGCGACCGTCGTCTTCTGGTAGCCGAGCTGCCGGAACAGACGCTCCGCCACCACGAGAATACGTTCCCGCGTGTCGGTTTCCACATTTTCAGCAATCAGCGTCATGTCAGAACCAATGTTCAATTATTCCGCCGCGTCGGCAAGCGGAAATGCGAGCGGAGACGTGCTCAGATCCTTGGCAGCATGTTGCGGCGCAAGATCGGGCTGCTTGGTTTGGCCGCTTTCTTCCAGGCTCTTGCGGAACCAGAGCGCGTAGAGGCCCGGCAGGTACAGCAAGGTCAGGAAGGTTGCAACGAACAAACCGCCCATGATGGTGATCGCCATCGGGCCCCAGAAGGCCGAACGCGACAGCGGGATCATGGCCAGGATGGCGGCCAGCGCCGTCAGGATCACGGGGCGAGCACGCCGGACGGTGGCTTCGACGATGGCCTCCTTGCGCGTCATGCCATGGGAAACGTCGGTCTCGATCTGGTCGACCAGAATAACCGCGTTGCGCATGATCATGCCGGCCAGCGCGATCAGCCCGAGCAGCGCCACGAAGCCGAACGGCTGGCCCGCGATGTTGAGACCGAGCGAGGCGCCGACGATGCCGAGCGGCGCCGTCAGGAACACCAGGATCAGGCGCGAGAAGCTCTGCAGCTGGATCATCAGCAGCGTCAGCATGACAAGCGCCATCAGCGGAAACAGCACGGCGATCGAGGCGTTGCCCTTGGCGGATTCCTCGAACGCGCCGCCCGGCTCGATCCGGTAGGCCGGCTCGAGGCTATCGCGGATCTGCTGCAGTTTCGGCCAGATCTGGTTGGTGACGTCGGGCGCCTGCACGCCGTCAGCGACGTCGGTACGCACGGTGATCGCCATGTCCCGATTACGCCGCCACAGGATCGGCTCCTCATGGGCGTATTCGATTTTTGCAATTTGCTGCAATGGCACGGCTACCCCATTACGTGACGTCACGGTGAGGTCGCCGACATGGCCGAGATCGAGCCGCTCGGACGGAACCGCGCGGGCGATGACGCCGACCTTCTCGATGCCGTCGCGGATGGTCGTCACCGGCGCACCCGAGATCAGCATGCTGAGCGCCTGCGAGACGTCCTGCGGGGTAAGACCAAGCGCACGGGCACGGTCCTGATCGACCACGAGCTTGAGGTAGGGCGACTGCTCGTTCCAATCGAGCTGCGGCTCCAGGGCATTGGGATTCTGCCGCATCACGTCACGCACCTGATAGGCGATGTCGCGAACCTTGTTGGGGTCGGGGCCGATCACGCGGAACTGGACCGGGAAGCCGACCGGCGGGCCGAAATTGAAGCGGTCGATGCGTACGCGCGCCTCGGAGAGGTCGCCGCCGGCGACCGCCTTCTCCAGCCGCGCCTTGATGCGCTCGCGGGCGTCGACGTCCTTGGAGACGATCACGATTTCGGCGAAGGCCTCGTTCGGCAGTTGCGGGTTGAGGCCGAGCCAGAACCGCGGCGAACCTTGGCCGACATAAGAGGTGTAGGTCGCGATGTCCTTGTCGTCCTTGAGCAGCGCCTCGGCCTTCTTCACCGACTTTTCGGTGACGTTGAAGGCGGTGCCTTCGGGCAGGCGCAACTGCAGGAACAGTTCGGGACGTTCCGACAGCGGGAAGAACTGCTGCTGGACGTTGCCGAAGCCGACGATCGAGAGCGCGAACACGCCGACGGTTGCCACCACCACCTTGATGCGGTGGTCGACGCACCACTGCACCATGCTGCGCAGGATGCGGTAGACGCGCGTTTCATAGACCGCGTGCGGATCGTGGTTGTGGTGGACCTTGATGTTCGGCAGCAGCTTGACGCCGATATAGGGCGTGAAGATCACCGCGACGAACCAGGACGCCACCAGCGAAATCGCCACGATCCAGAAAATGCCGCCGGCATATTCGCCGACCGCGGAATTGGCAAAGCCGATGGGGAGGAAGCCAGCGGCCGTGACCAGCGTTCCCGTGAGCATCGGAAACGCAGTCGATTCCCAGGCAAAGGAGGCCGCGCGAACGCGGTCCCAGCCCTGCTCCATCTTCACCACCATCATCTCAACCGCGATGATGGCGTCGTCGACGAGCAGGCCGAGCGCGATGATCAGCGCGCCCAATGTAATACGGTGCAGATCGATCGACATCGCGTTCATGACGATGAAGACGATCGCCAGCACCAGCGGCACCGACATCGCCACCACGATGCCGGTTCGCCAGCCAAGCGCCAGGAACGAGACGAACAGCACGATCGCCAGCGCTTCGACGAAGGAGTGCACGAACTCGCCGACCGCGCGCTCGACCACCTTGGGCTGGTCGGCGATCTGCTCGACATTGATGCCCTGCGGCACCGCCTTCATGAAGTCATTGCTCGCGTTCTCGACTTCCTTGCCGAGCTCGAGGATGTTGGCGCCTTTGGCGGTGACCACGCCGATACCGAGCGCGGGCTTGCCTTCCTGGCGCGCCTTGAAGGTCGGCGGATCGACGAAGCCGTGGGTGACGGTGGCGATATCGCCCAGGCGGAATATGCGGCCGTTGCTCTCGACCGGCGTCTCGGCAACCGCCTTGGCGCCGTCGAGCGCGCCGGTGACGCGCAGCGGCACGCGCTGCGAGGAAGTTTCCACCGTGCCGGCCGGCGTGACGTTGTTCTGCTTGGCCAGCGAATCGAACAGCGCCTGCGGCGTGACGCCGATCGTCGCCAGCTTGGCGTGCGAGAATTCGACGAAGATGCGCTCGTCCTGGGCGCCGTAGAGATTGACCTTGGTGACGCCGGGTACCTTCAGCAGCCGCTGGCGCATGCCTTCGGCGGCCTTCTTCAGCTGCGCGTAATCGGCGCCGTCGCCGGTCATCATATAGAGGATGGAATCGACGTCGCTGAATTCGTCATTGACGTTGGGGCCGAGCAGGCCCGCCGGCAACTGGCCCTGCACGTCGGCGAGCTTCTTGCGGAGCAAATAGAACAGATACGGCACTTGCGCCGGCGGCGTCGAATCCTTGAACGTGACCTGCATCGCGGTGAACGCGGGCTTGGAATAGGTCTGCACCTTCTCGAAGTAAGGCAGTTCCTGCAGCTTCTTCTCGATGGGATCGGCGACCTGGGTCTGCATCTCCTGCGCCGTGGCGCCCGGCCAGATCGCGGAGACGTTGACCACCTTCACGGTGAAGAACGGATCCTCGGCGCGGCCAAGCCGCTCGTAGGAGAAGAAGCCGGCCACACCGAGTGCGATCATCAGGAACAGGATCAGCGTCGGATGGCTTACCGCCCAGCCCGACAGATTGAAGCGCTTCATGTCACTCTCCAACGTTTTCCGTTGTTACCGACCGCGGATCAGAACGACAGCGACGAGACGACCCTGACCTTCTGGGCCGGATCGAGCTTCTGCACGCCGAGCGCCACAACCTTGGCGCCTTCAGGCACGCCGCCGGTGATGACGACGGAATTGCTCTCGTAGGACTTCACGACGACCGGCTTCAGCGTCACGGCGCCGGCATCGTCAACGATGTAGAGCGAGGGATTGCCGCCCTGGCTGTACAGCGCCGACAGCGGCAGCTTCGCGACGTTCTCGGTGGCGGGATCGGACAGCGTCAACGTTGCGGTCATGCCGAGCGACACGCTGTCGCCGGCGCCGGGCAGCGAGAACTTTGCCAGATAGGTGCGCGTTGCCGGATCCGCCGTCGGCGCGATCTCGCGCAGTTTTGCGACGTATTTCTTGTTGGCGTCCGACCACAGCGTGACGGAGGCGGCGCCATCCTTCGCGCGGCCGACAAGTGTCTCCGGGATCGCGACCACGGCTTCCTTTTCGGCAAAGCGCGCGACGCGGACCGCGGTCTGGCCGGAGGCGACCACCTGGCCGGCGTCGATGAGGGTCGCAGTGACGACGCCGCGGGTATCTGCGATCAGCGTCGCATAAGAGAGCGAGTTCTTGGTCAGTTCGACCGAACGTTCGGCACGATAGAAGCGGGCGCGGGCCTCATCGGCGGCGGCGCGGCTCTGATCCATTTGCGCGTCCGTGGTCCAGCCCTTGGCGCGGAGATCCTTGGCGCGCTGCTCGGACGCCGAGGCCTGCGCCAGCACGCCGGTCGCGGCGCGGTATTCCGCTTCGGACTGCTCGGCCTGCAGCTTCAGATCGACTTCATCGAGGGTGGCGAGCGGCTGGCCGACATCAACGGTCTGGCCGACTTCCACGAGGCGCTTTGCGACCTTGCCCGGAACCCGAAAACCCATGTCGGTCTCGATCCGGGGCCTGATGGTGCCAACAAAACTGCGTTCCGGCGTTTCCGCCTCATAATGCACGGTGGCGACCAGAACCGGACGCCCCGGAGCGGCTTTTTCGGCCGCCTTTTCATTGCAGCCGGTCAACGCGAACACCGCCAACGCCAGCATTGCGCCGGTCAAGAGCCTGTAATAGCTGGAAAAAATGGATCGGGCGAACATCGAATTCTCCATCGGCTATATGCTGATGAAGATTATTGAGTGTTCACTGACGAATGTCAATATTCGTCAGTGAACACCAATTCGTGAGTTAACGGGAATTAAGGAGACCAAATCTCCCCGTCGCCCGGCCTTGAGCCGGGGCCCATAGCCACCGATGGTCGTTTTGCGAAAGCCGTGACAGCGTGCCCCTTACAATGGCCGCGGCGTATGGGCCCCGGCTCAAGGCCGGGGCGACGAAATAGATGTAGCCCGGATGAAGCGCAGCGAAATCCGGGCTACGGACTTACTTCGCCCCGCCGAACTCGGTCTTGGTGTCGTGGCCGCCGAGAAACACCAGCAGCCCCGCCGCAAGCGGCAGCAGCGACAGCACCAGCAAGCCGGTCGATGTGCTGCCGGTGGCTTCCTTGACCCAGCCGACCAGATACGGCCCGCCAAAACCCGCGAGGTTGCCGATCGAATTGATCAGCGCGATCGCGCCGGCTGCGGCCGTGCCCGACAGCCACGCCGTCGGCAACGTCCAGAACACCGCGAAGGTACAGAACACGCCGATCGCAGCGATCGTCAGCAGCACCATCGTCGTGACGGGATCGGTGATGTAGCTGGAGGCGCCGAGCGCGACGGCGGTGAGCAGCAGCGGCCCACCGACATGGGCGACGCGTTCGCGCGTGGCGTCGGAGTGCCGCGCCCACAGGGTCATCGCGATGGTGCCGAACAGGAACGGGATCGCGGTGACGAAACCGGTCTGCGCATTGCTGAGGCCGAATGCTTTCACGATCTGCGGCAGCCAGAACTGCATGCCGTAGAGCGCACCGACGAAACCGAAATAGACGATGCTCAGCATGATCACCTTCGGCGATGACAGCGCCTGCCCGAGCGTCAGGTGCTTTGCCGCCTGCTTGGTCGCGATCTCCGCCTGCAGCTTTGCCGCCAGCCACGCCTTCTGTTCCGATGTGAGCCAATCCGCCTTCTCAGGTTTATCGGTGAGATAGAACCAGGTGACGATGCCGAGCAGCACGGAGGGAATACCCTCGAGAATGAACAGCCACTGCCAACCCTTCAGCCCCATCATGCCGTCGAGCCCGAGCAGCAGACCCGAGATCGGCGCGCCGATCACGGTCGAGACGGGAACGGCGATCGCAAACGCGGCGAGGAACCGCGCGCGATATTCCGCCGGATACCAATAGGTCAGATAGAAAATGATGCCGGGAAAGAAGCCGGCTTCGGCGACGCCAAGCAGAAACCGGAGCACGTAAAAACTCAGTTCGCCACTCACCAGCGCCATCGCCGCCGAGATGATGCCCCAGGTCACCATGATGCGCGCGATCCAGCGGCTGGCGCCGAATTTTTCCAGCGCGAGGTTACTCGGCACCTCGAAAATGAAATAACCGATGAAGAAGATGCCGGCGCCCCAGGCGAAGATCAGCGGCGTGAATTTCAGTTCCGCGTTCATGGTGAGCGCGGCGAAGCCGAGATTGACGCGGTCGAGATAGGAAAAGAAATAGGCCAGGATCAGGAATGGAATGAGGCGCCATGAAATCGTGCGGATGGTCGAGGTTTCGATGTCGCTCCTGGCGCCGCCGGCGGCGGCTGACGTGGTGGCAAGGCTCATAAGTTTGTTCCCGGGTCGTTTGTTGCTGTTGCCGGGGTTTTGAGCATTGGCAAAACGGTGTCAATCCGATTTGCGGGAGCAGCGCATCCGCAATCGGATGGGGGCAATGCGCGGGACGCAATGGCTGCGCTTCACTCCGCCAGTTGAAACCGCTCGAAGCGATGCAGCTCTTCCTCGATGCGGCGCTTGAGCTCCTTGCGCGGAGCCTTCGCGGCGCCTTTGCCGACCCAGTTCCATTTCTGCATCAGCAATTTCTTTTCCTTGCGGTCGGTCTTCAGATCGATCGCGGCAACGATGTCTTCGCCGACCAGCACCGGCAGCGCGAAATAGCCGAACAGGCGCTTTTCCCGGGGTACATAGGCCTCGAAACGATGGCCGTAATCGAAGAACAATTCGGTGCGCTTGCGCTGGATGATCAGGGGATCGAACGGCGAGAGGACGTGCACGAGGCCGCCATCGTGCTCGCCTGCGGGTTGCTCCAGCGTCTCTGCCCGCGCCCAATGCTCCTGCTTGCCCGCGCCTTCGAGGGCGATCGCCACCATCTCCTTGCGGCGGACGCGCGCCTCGATCAGGCGGCGGACCGCGGCCTTGCTCGGCGCATCGAGATGGCAGATCGAATCGAGGCTGACGAGTCCCTGCGCGCGCAAGGCGCGGTCGAGCAGATAGGTGGTCGTCTCGAGGTTCGATGCCGGCTTCGGCGGCTTGTCCCAGCCGAAATGCCGCGTCATCAGCTCATATGTCTTCAGCATGCCGGTGCGTTCGGAAATGGTGACCGCGCCGGTATAGAACGCCAGTTGCAGCGCGCGCTTCGACGGCTTGCGGCTCGCCCACAGATGCTCCTTCTCGGTCAGCACGTCATCCTCGATGTCGCGTATGGTCAGCGCGCCGTCGCGCTTGAGCAGCCGCATCACCTTGCGGGTGTCGGCGGGGCTGACGGTCGCGAACCATTTATGGCCCTCGCGCTTGTGCAGCTTCATGCCCGGTACGAAGAAGCGAAAATCCTTCGACGGCACATAGGCCAGCGCATGGGTCCAGTATTCGAACACGCTCTTGTCGACGCTCTGGGCCTGCCGCAGGTCCGCGCGCCGATAGTTGGGAATGCGGCTGAAGAGAATGTGGTGGTGGCAGCGCTCGATCACGTTGATGGTGTCGATCTGCACATAGCCGAGATGCTCCACCGCGGCGGCAGTGGCCCCCGGCCCCTCGCCGAACGGGTCAGGCGTATCGAGCCGCTGGGCACGCAGCCAGATTCGCCGGGCCTCGGCCTTGCTCAGGGGGTGGGGCTTTGTCGCGCGGGGCATCGCCCGGCAATGTAATCGGATTCGCTCATCGGAGGAGTCCTGGATTTGGGAGCGAAATCAGCGTTTCGGCCGTTGAGTAACGCTGCCGGTAGCGATATCCGCCTCGCAGGACGCCTTGCCATGGTCCGGGGCGCGGCATTTGTAGACGCTGCCGGTCAGGCGATCGACCAGCCACGCGCTCTCTTCGGTCGGACCGTCGAAGGCGGTATAGCGGGTGCCGAGCGCGTTGATGAACGTCGACAGCAGGATCGCCGCCGCGATCATCGCCGCGCCGATCAAGGTCGGCATTGAACTTGCCGAGCCCGTGAGCTCCGGTGGAACGTTACGATAATTTTGATACTCGCGTTGACGCTTTACCGACTGAAACACCCGCCCGCCTGCTCTTGCTTGCCCAAACCTTTTCTTGGATTTTCTTTTGGGATTTTCTCGTGGAGAATGGTGCTAGGTGCCCATCATGCCGATTTGTTGTTCGCAGATCGGCGCTGACGCGACGGCAATGAGACCAGCAAACAGCAAAGAAGAAGCCGGGAAGCGGCGCGGGTTCGCTGATACCTGCAACACGAGGCAATTGCGCTTTGGATCATCGCGGGCGGCTGGCAAGCGCCCTTTACAGAAGTCGGAGGGAACACAGTGATCTAGATCACACAGAGTAACAGGGTGGACCCAAATCAACGGAAGCCAGCCGCTTTGAACGTGACCTAGATCACATTGGTCGATTTGAACCTGTCTTATCTTCGCAGCATCAAACCGCCAACCAGCCATGGCAGGCGTAACAGTGAGGAAGACGACAATGACCCGCTTTAATGGATTTTCCATCCTGACAATCGGCGCCGCGCTGTCGATGACGGCGGGCGTGGCGTTTGCCGGTGAGACCGTCTCGGCAGACAAGATCCTGAACGCGCTGAAGCCGACGTCGGCGACCCGCAGCCTTTCGATGGGCCCGCAGGCCAATACCGCCGCGCAGGCCAAGGAAGCCAACTTCGTCGATACGCTGCGCAACCGCAAAACCCGCTCGCTCTCGATCGGCGAGCGCCAGGAAATTGCGGAGCTCGCCGCGACCAAGCCGAAGATCGATCTCGAAATCCGCTTCGACTACAACTCGGCCGACATCAGCAAGAGTTCGATGTCGGCGGTGCAGGAACTCGGCAAGGCGCTTTCGGACGCCAGCCTGAAGGGGTCGACCTTCGTGGTTGCCGGTCACACCGATGCGGTCGGCAGCGACGGATACAACCAGGACCTCTCCGAGCGCCGCGCCGATACGATCAAGAAGTTTCTCACCGAGCAATACGGCCTCAACGCCTCCGACCTCGTGACCGTCGGCTACGGCGAGACCCGGCCGAAGGATCCGAACGCACCGATGGACCCGGTCAACCGCCGCGTTCAGGTCGTCAACATGGATACCAAAACCGCGTCGAAGTAAGCTCGCGCGCTTCGATCCGCCTGCCGGAAACGGCAGGCGGATTTTGCGCGCTTGAATGCGGACCAAATCCATCGTCGTCCCGGCGAAGGCCGGGACCCATAACCACCGGCCCATGAAGAGGGCAAGACGTCAGCCATCCCCCGTAACAATTATCGCCGCGGAGTATGGGTCCCGGCCTTCGCCGGGACGACTCGTTGAGAGAATCACGCCGTCCTATATCCAGTTCTGGAAAATCATCAGGCGGTTGAACGTCGCCATCGATGTTTCCACGAACGCGGCCGAGATCGGCAGCATTACAACGAAGCCCGCAAACCCTACCGCGACAAAGGCCCATAGCAGCCAGCGTGGCGTGTTGCCGCGGCGGAGCGCATAGACCAGCACGAAACTCGCGGTGGTCGCGGCCGGCAGATAATAGTAGATGAAGCCGAGCGTTCGCGGCAGCAACGCCCATGCGAGATACGGGCCGACATAAAACGCCAGCACCAGAAACGCATCCGCCCGCCGCGTCACGATCCAGTCGCGCAGGCAAACCAACAGCGCGATCAACGCCGGCCACAGGATCAGGGGATTGCCGAGAAAGACCACCGCCGAGATCCTGTCGTCGCCGACCTTGTCGAACAGATACCAGACCGGGCGCACCAGGAACGGCCAGGACGGCCACGAACTCATATAGGTGTGGCCCGCGATCGCGGTCGTGGTGTTGTCGCTGAAAATCCGCCGTTGCGCCTCGATGATGTCAGGGACCGACAGGCCGTAGAGCGGGACGAAGGTCGAGAGATAGGCCAGCGCCGGGATCAGCAGGAAGCAGGCCGCGAAATGCCAGGCCTTGAAACCGGGCCACAGGTCGGGCCGGTACCAGTCATCGGCATTGCCGTCGGCAAATTGCGTACGCCAGCTTTGCAACAGGCGAATCACCGCCACGATGACGACGCAGACCACGAGCACGAACAGCCCGCTCCATTTGCAGCCGATCGCAAAACCGCAACACAGCCCGGTCAGCGCGAACCACAGATGCGGCCGCTGCTGCCGGAAGCCGTGCATGAACGCGGCAATGGCGAACAGGCTGAAAGTCAGCGCGAAAATATCCAGCATCGCGATCCGCGATTGCACGAACAGCATCTGATTGAAAAAGGCGAGCAGGCTCGCGGCGATGGCCGGCCCCTGCGCCGCGAACAATGCGAGGCCGCACAGATACACCGCGACAATGGCGAGCGCGCCTGCCAGCACCGCCGGATAACGCCAGCCCAGCGGCACGTCGCCGAAGGTGTGGATTGACAGCGCGATGAACTGCTTGGCCAGCGGCGGATGCATCGGGTTGAGCATCGGCTGCGGCATCACGGGCAGAAGCATCTGCCGCGCCGCCGGCACGTAATGCACTTCGTCAAAGTAGAATTTTTCGGGCGTGGTGATGCCGATCAGCATCGCGAAATGCGCGAAAAAAAACAGGGTACCCGCGATGATGGCGGTGCGCGCAATTGTCTGATCGGGAATAGAAGTTGGTGATTCTGGCACTGTCTTCACGAACTAAATGAAATTGCGGCAGAATTGAGTGTGGGCGGTACAGATTTTTATGTCCATCGCATTGAACGCGATTCGAATCCGACGCCACTAACCGACGGGCTAGTAAGGCGCCGCTTGTGATAATTCTGCCACATCGCTTGCGCGCGCGATCCGGTACGATGTCGGGATAATCGATCGGCTTTGAAATGAAATCGCGTAACTACTCTGTTTTTCTTTTTGTGCTTGGCGCAATCGCGGTGCTGGCGGCAAGTCCGCTTTCAGCACAAACGCGCGTCGGCGAAGCCGCCGTCGTCAAGAACCAGGTTCTCCGTGTTGCCGGATCGGCAACCAGCCAGCTCAATGTCGGCGACGGATTGCTGCGCGACGAAATCGTGCGCACCGGCCTCGACAGCGCCGCGCGGCTGGTGATGTCCGACAGCACCAACCTTTCGCTCGGGCCGAGCGCGTCGCTCAAGCTCGACCGCACCGTGTTCGACGACGAGACCCATTATCGCGACGTCGCGATCCGCCTGACCTCCGGCGCGTTCCGCTTCGTCACCGGCAATTCGGAAAAAGCCGCCTACAAGATCACGACGCCGCTTGCGACCATCGGCGTCCGCGGCACCACGCTCGACATCCTGTCGCAGCGCGGCCAGACCGTCGTCAACTTAAGGGAAGGCCAGGCCTCGGTCTGCACCGTCAGCTTCGAATGCGTCCAGCTCACCAGTCCCGGCGATACCGCTGTCATCACCCTGAGCGGCGGCAAGACCACCATCAAGAAGACCAACAACCCGCCATGGACCTTCGCCAAGACCTGCAGCGCCGCGGCGGGGCTTTGCAGCGCGACGCAATATGCCAACGCCTCGCCGACGGTGACGCCGCCGGTCGATGACGGCAGCGATCCCACCGGCATGCTGTGCGGACGCTGACATGGCAAACCGCATCAAGGGCTTCATCGTATCGGCCGCGCTGACCGCGGGGGTTTTGTTTTGGCTGGCGCCGATGCAGGTATCGCCCGCGTCGGCGCAGTCTCTCGACGATTGCACAGAGTGCACCAATCCGAATCCGAACCCGTCCGGCTCTCCCTCGCCGACGCCGACGTATTCACCATCACCAGCACCAACCCCCACATATTCACCGACACCAACGCCCTCGCCATCACCGACCCCCATTGCGTCGCCAACGCCGACACCAACGCCGAGTCCGGGCCCAACCGGCGCGGATTCCAGCGCGGGATCGATCAACGATCTGGCCAAGCAGCGCTTCAACCAGATGATCACCAACCGCGTGCTCGGCACCGTGCTGCTCGGCATCAACGAGCAGGTCAATTGCGGCGATTGCGTCAGCGCCTTCGGTTCGGCAGGGTCGTTCTCGGCCGGCATTCACGGCCGCAAGAACCTGACCGCCAATCTGTCGCTGCTGGCGGGCATCGCCTACACCCATTACAGCGAAGGCGGCTACAGCGTCACGGCGGCCCCGATCGGCGCGTTCGCGCTGCGTTACGATTTCGCCGACTGGGGATCGTCACGGCCGTTCTTCGACATCGGCGCCATCCTGACGCCCTATGAGAAGATACGCTATCGCCGCACCTACGCCACCAGCCTCGGCGCGGTATCGCTGGACAGCCACACCACCGGCGACAATTACGGCGTCTATGGCCGCGCAGGCTGGATCAGCCGGCTGTCGCCGCGCGACGAGGTCGCCGCCTCCGTCGAGGTCTGGCAATTGTGGCAGCGCGTGAAGGGCTATGCCGATCCCGCCGCCGCGTTCAATCCGTTCGACGCCTCGATCGCCGGCGGCACCGACAAGACCAATCTGGTCAAGATCGGCGGACAGTGGACGCATCTGTTCGGCAACAATGTCGAGGCCAATATCAATGGCGGGTTCGTCCAATCGTTCGGCACGCAGTCCGGCATCGTCGCCACCGTGACCGGCAACGGCACCGTGGTGCCGACGATCGGCAACCAGGGCTGGTTCGAATATGGCGGCCGCCTCGGCTTCCGGATCAGCAAGGGCTGGGTCGCCGACCTCTTCGTCAACGGCACCGCCGGCCCGCAGCCGGTCGGCAACACCCTGCATGGCGGCGTCGGCTTGCGGATCACGTATTAGCGAAGAATGTAGGGTGGGCAAAGCGCAAGCGTGCCCACCGTTTTTACAACAGCGACCCGATGGTGGGCACGGCGCGAAGCGCGCCTTTGCCCACCCTGCTTTGCTCAAGCCGCCGACTTGCCTTCATAGGCGCGCCTGAGGCCTTCGATATCGAGCTTGACCATGCCGAGCATGGCCTGCATCGTCCGCTTCGCGCCTGCCGCGTCGGAACCGCCGATGTATTTCATCAACGCGGTCGGCACGATCTGCCACGACACGCCGAAGCGATCCTTCAGCCAGCCGCATTGTTCGATCGAGCCGCCATTGGCCGACAATACGTCCCACAGCCGGTCGACCTCGGCCTGGTCCTTGCAATCGATCTTGAACGAAACCGCATGGGTGTGTTCGAAGCGCGTACCGCCGTTGAGCGCCATGAAGCGCTGGCCGGCCAGCGTGAACTCCACCACCAGCACGGTGCCGGCCTTGCCGGCCGGGCCATCGACCAGGTTCTTCTGTATCGTCTCGATCCGCGAATCCGGCAGCAGCGAAACGTAGAATTTCGCGGCCTCCTCGGCCTCGCCGTCGAACCACAGGCAGGGTGAGATCTTGGACATGTTGTTTGCTCCGTGATTCCTGAGATCAGGCGTTGGCCGCAGCCGGTTGCGCCGCATTCGCGGCCGCGACGTCCATCCACATCACTTCCCAGATATGGCCATCGGGATCCTCAAAGCTGCGGCCGTACATGAAGCCGTAATCCTGCTTCGGGCAGGGATCGACGCCGCCGCCCGCCTTCTGCGCCTTGCCGACGACATCGTCGACTTCCGCCCGGCTGTCGGCCGAGACGCAGATCAGAACCTCGCAGGAAGTTTTGGCGTCCGCGATCTTCTTCGGCGAGAACTGCATGAACTTTTCATGGGTCAGCAGCATCGCGTGGATGGTGTCGGAAAACACCATGCAGGACGCGGTGCCGTCGCTGAACTGCTCGTTCATCACGGCGCCGATCGCCTGGTAGAACGCGGTGGCGCGGGCAAGATCGGTGACCGGCAGGTTGACGAAGATCATTTTGGCCATGAATGGGCTCCTTTCGAGGGGTTCGGATAGAGGACGAATGAGCCGGCATCGATCCGACATCGGTTTTGGAGATTTTTTCGGTCCGATTTTCCGTGTCATGACGGGGCTTTGCCAGGACTTCGACAAACTAACTTCGGCAAGCCGATACTGAAATGCCCGGCACGAGGCCGGGCATGACAACTTTAACCGTCATCGCGAGGGGCGACGAGAAGCTACGATTTCTTCTCCGCGGGGTCCCGGTGCACGGGATCGACCCACAGCACGGTCTCCGGCTTTTCGATCGGCTCGATGTCGAGGTTGATCGCGACAGCTTCGCCGTCGCTGCGCACCAGCACGCATTCCAGCACCTCGTCGCGGCTGGCGTTGATCTCCTGGTGCGGCACATAGGGCGGCACAAAGATGAAATCGCCGGGCCCGGCTTCGGCGGTGAACTGCAGCTGCTCGCCCCAGCGCATCCGCGCCTTGCCCTTCACGACATAGATGATGCTTTCGAGATGGCCGTGATGATGCGCGCCGGTCTTGGCGTCGGGGCGGATCGTCACGGTGCCCGCCCATAATTTCTGCGCGCCGACGCGGGCGAAATTGATCGCGGCCTTGCGGTCCATGCCCGCGGTCGACGGCACGTTGGGATCGAGCTGATTGCCGGGAATGACACGGACGCCATCATGCTTCCAGCGCTCGGCGTCGTGGCTGTGCGAGTGATCGCCGTGAGAATGATCGTGCGAATGATCATGTGGATGGTCGTGAGAACCTGACATCGCGCTGCTTTCCGTAAAATCGTTCGATGGCCAAGCGTACATAAAAACGTGAACAGAAACCAGCGTTTAGAGTGAACCGCTGGCGCATTGGTGCGTTGCTCTATCGAAGTACAAACATCAGAAGGAATGTTCCATGGGTAGCACGGCAGACAAGGTTAAAGGCGCCACCAACGAAGCGATCGGCAAGGCCAAGCAGGGCATCGGCGAAGCCACCGGTTCCGAGCAACTGCAGGGCGAAGGCGTGATCCAGGAAGTCAAAGGCAAGGGCCAGAAGGCGATGGGCGACGCCAAGGAAGCCACCAAGGAAGCCATCGACAAGGCCGCCGCGGCGGCGAACAAGAACCTCTGATCGCGCTGATTGCGTGAAACTGAAAGACCGGTCCTTTGGGACCGGTCTTTTTTTGTTTGCGCCATGGTCCGCAGCAAGCGAGAAGCGGCGGTTACTTCACCGCCAGCAATTCGACATCGAACATCAGCGTCGCGTTGGGCGGAATGACGCCGCCGGCACCGCGCGCGCCGTAGCCCAGCGCAGGCGGAATGATCAGCGTGCGCTTGCCGCCGACCTTCATCGAGGCGACGCCCTCGTCCCAACCCTTGATGACGCGGCCCTGGCCGATCGGAAAATCGAACGGCTCGTTGCGGTCGACCGAAGAGTCGAACTTCTTGCCCTTCTGGCCATTTTCATAGAGCCAGCCGGTGTAGTGCATGACGCAGGTCTGGCCGGGTTTCGGCGAAGCGCCGGTACCGACCGTGCTGTCGATGATCTGCAAGCCTGAAGCTGTGGTCATGGGTTTTCCTGCGGTCTGGGCCGATGCCGGGGCCGGAACAAGGGTTGAAGTAGCCGCCGCCGCCACGGCGGCAAACGCGCTCTGAATGATCGTGCGTCTGGAAGATCGCATCTCGTTGCCTTTCTCGATAAGTCGGAGCGTGTCTAGCGCACCGGAGCTGGTGTTGTCACCCCGTCGGCGCAGCCAAATACGCACGGAATCGGCGCGCCCCCGGCGTGGTCAATCGGCATCCTTTTTCACTTCTTTATCCCGATGCCGCTCGATCTCTTCGGGCTCCTGCTCGTCGAGGTGAGTAAGCTCCGACCTTGCATCGCGATCCACGCGCAAGAGCTCATCGAGCTTGGCATGAAGTGCCAGATTATCGCGCCGGTTGGTGCGCTGGATGAACAGCGTCATCATGAAAACCGCCAGTGTGCCGACGGCCTCCCAACCGAAGCTATCCCTGGCAAAGGCGAACCACAGCGCACCGTAGGCTATGACCCCAAGGAAGGCGGCGGGGTGTCCCGCCGCTTGCCCGACGTGGGTTGTCCAATGCTGCTCGGGTACCTTCGCCATCGCTCCTGCTATTTCATCTTGACGCTGGGCTCCCGGCCCCAAACCCGCAACTGACCCAGCTTGCCGACAAAGCCTGCCACGTCCCTTGGCGAAGCCAGCGAAATGAAGCCTTCGTCGATATCGGCCTCGGCGATCCCGGCTTTCCCAAACAGCGGCGCTGCCGCTTCCACGTGACCGATGAACTTGCAATGGGCGAACGCGTCGGCGACGAAATCGCGCGCCGTGGATTCCTGCAGCAGATCGTCCATTGCCGCAGCCGCCGGCAGCAGCGCAACCGCGTCGTACAATACCGAGGGACCGCCATCGATCATCTGATCGGCCTCGATCCAGCTGCCGTCGCCGGCCTTGGCTCCTCCGACTTTCGGGGCGATGATTTCGAACGTGGCGCCTTCCTTGGTGAGCGCCTTCTGCAGCGCTTTCAGCAACGCCGCATCGGTGCCGTCGGTGACGAGAATACCGAGCTTGCGGCCCTCGAACCGTTGCGGCCCGTTTTCGACGATGCTCAGTTTTGGGGACGGATCGAGGTCCTGCCGCGTCGGCATTGCCGCAGCGGCCGGCTTGGGCATCGCTTTCAGCCCGAGCCCTGTGCCGACCCTGCCCGCCAGCGTCTCGTCGATGTTGAGCAAATGCGACACCATTCGCTCGCGAATGGCTGATGTTTTCACCTTGCTGAGTTCGAAGGTCAGCGCCGCCGCGATATGATGTTGCTCGCCGCGGGTTTGGCTGATCAAGAACTGCCGCGCCTGGCTGTAGTGATCGGCAAAGCTCTCCGCGCGCAGGCGGCGTTTGGCGCCCTGCTCCACGTCCGCAAATGGCACGAAGCCGCGCTGCGCCGACTCGCGCGGTCCTTCGCCGAACGAGTTGGGCTGATAGTTGACGCGACCGACCGGGTTGCGCATCGCCATATGACCATCCTGCTGGAAATGAGCGAACGGACATTTCGGCGCGTTGATCGGAATATGGGTAAAGTTCGGGCCACCCAGCCGCTTCAACTGGGTGTCGAGATAAGAAAAATTGCGCCCCTGCAGCAGCGGATCGTTGGAGAAGTCGATGCCGGGCGGCACGTTTTGGGTCATGAACGCGACCTGTTCGGTCTCGGCAAAGAAATTATCCGGCATCCGGTCCAGCACCAGACGGCCGACCGGGATCGGCGGCAGCATTTCTTCCGGAATGATCTTGGTGGGATCGAGCACATCGAACTCGAAACGGTCCGCGAAGGCCTGATCGAACAGCTGAAACTGCAGTTCCCATTCCGGAAAATTGCCGGTCTGTATGGCCGTCCAAAGGTCGCGGCGATGGAAATCCGGGTCGGCGCCATTGATCTTCACGGCCTCGTTCCACAACACCGACTGCAGGCCGAGCTTGGGCTTCCAGTGAAATTTGACGAACGTCGACTCGTTCTTCGCGTTGACGAGACGGAATGTATGCACGCCGAACCCTTCCATGAAGCGGAACGAGCGCGGGATGGCGCGGTCCGACATCACCCACATGATCATGTGCATGCTTTCGGGGGTCAGGCTGATGAAATCCCAGAAATTGTCGTGGGCGGATTGAGCCTGGGGAAACGCACAGTCCGGCTCTTCCTTCACCGCATGAACGAGGTCCGGAAACTTGATCGCGTCCTGGATGAAGAACACCGGAATGTTGTTGCCGACGATGTCCCAGTTGCCTTCCTGCGTATAAAGCTTGACGGCAAACCCGCGCACATCGCGCGCCAGATCGAACGAGCCCTTTGCGCCCGCCACCGTCGAGAACCGCACAAAGGCCGGCGTTCGCTCGCCGGCGCGCTGAAACAGGTCGGCACGGGTGTATTTCGAAAGCGGCTTGTAGTTCTCGAAGAAGCCGTGTGCGCCGTAGCCGCGGGCATGAACCACCCGCTCCGGAATGCGCTCATGGTCGAAGTGGAATATCTTTTCGCGGAAATGGAAATCTTCGAGAAGGGTTGGTCCGCGGGGGCCGATCTTGAGCGAGTTCTGATCGTCCGACACCGGGCCGCCCTGGGCGGTGGTCAGCACCGGCACATCAGCTGTCGCAACCTGATGCAGCTCGCCGCCCTCGCCGCGACTGAGTTTCTGATCGTGAATCGTTACCGACCGGGCGGATATTGCTTTATCGTTGACGGCGGACTTTGAAGATTTGGCCATGAATTTTCCTAGTTAGAAACAATGGCACCAAGCGTCGGTCCATCGAAATGTCGAGGAAGGCAAAAATCCCCCGCGACCGCGGGGGATTTTCGGTTCTGGTTTCAACTGCCTATCGCAGCAGCAGGATCAGGATGATCAGCGGAATCGGAATTCCGACGAGCCAAAGAAGAATGGGCATGGGACTTTCCTTTCATGTTGCAAAATTAGCGGTGAGCCGCGCGTCGCCATGTACCGTCGCGAAGGGCACCGCCTTCGGTCGCAGCAAGGCTGGCGCAGAACGCTCCGATCAAAAGGGAAGCCACGAGCCAGAACGCCAGTTGCGCGGTGGCCTTGCGGGCGGCATCAGCATCTGCCTTGATCTGCGTGACGACATCGTTGACGCGCTTTTCGGCATCGGCCTGGCTCAGGCCCGTTCGCGCAGCAACGACCTTGGCGACGTAAGTTCTGTCAACCGGCTTCAACTCGCCACCGTTGCGAAAACCTGACGTGAACATGCGGGTCATTTCAGCGCGCGGATCCTGCGCATTGCCAGCGCTGGCGGACGCCGGGGAGTCTGCGCGCAGCAGCGCGTCGACGTAACCGTCCATCGGGCCGGACTGACTGGCCGCTGATGTCGCCGCCTGACTTACGCCGGACGCCGCCCCACCGATCAAGCTGCTTGCCGGCGATGCCAGAAGGATCGCGCCGAGCACGGAAGCGAACGCCCAGGCAATAAAGCCATGCGCAGTGTCACGAAAATAGACCTCATCGGTGTGAACGCCGGTCCATCGCGTCCGCAGGCGACCGGCGATATAGCCGCCGATCGAGGAAGCGAGCATCGCGATGACGATGAGATAAAGGCCCGTTCCGATCTTGAACGTCGTTGCTGACACACCAGACCCGCTCCAGGGCGACACGACGGAGAGACCCAGACCGATGCCGAACGCCAGCAATACCAGCGTGAGCGCGCAACTGACGACGGCGCCAGCAGTAACCGCGGGCCACGAAACGCCGGAGACGGACGGCTCGGCCGCATCGACTCCCGGTTGAATAACGACTGCATCCATAATAGCGCGCTCCCAGCTGACGGCAGATATTTCAAGTGCCGCATTGTTGTTCAGATGCCGCACCAATGTGCTGTGAGAACTTTGGTTCCGGAGCATTGCCTTCTTCTTGCCGAAAGGCATCGGAAGCACCGACTGAACACGAAAACGCGCACACCCTCGGTTTTTTCCGAGGGCGCTGATCGCTAATGTCTGTGTGACGATGGATCGGCCTAGCCTACCGCGCGATCCGCGGCATCCTTGGCTTTCTTGCCTGTCTTCTTCACGGACTCTTCGCCGGCCTTTTCAGCTTCGGCGCGCCGCTCGCACCTGTCTCGGATTTCCTCAAGCTCGTCGTCGGTGAGATGCTCGATTCCGACAAAGGAATTCTGCGCGGTGCTGACGCGAATGAGTTCGTCCAGCTTGACCTGAATGGCTGCGCTGTCGCGGTTCTGGGAGTTCTGGATCAAGAACACCATCAGGAAGGTGACGATCGTCGTGCCTGTATTGATGACGAGCTGCCATGTGTCTGAATATTGAAACAACGGCCCCGTGATCGCCCAGACCAGAACGACTCCGGTCGCGACCATGAACGCGGAGGCGCGGCCAGCCGCCAGCGACGTCTTGTTCGCGAGATCACCGAAGAAGCGACTGAAACCGCCGTGGTGCTCTACGGATCTGTTTTCCTGCGGATTGGCGTTTTGGCCGGCCATCGACGAAATCTGCCTTCAATGCCTGACCGCCCAGCGCAACGCGCCGGGCGGCACGATAGTTTCAGCTCGCGGCTTTGCGGTTGACGCCCTTGCGGAGCGCGACCGTGTTCAGCTTGGTGTTGGCGGCCTTTTCCTCGTTCAGGTTCGTCGTCAGGAACCGGACGATATCGTCGTGGCCAAGTTCTTCCGCCCATGCGATTAGCGTGCCATAGCGGGCAATCTCGTAATGCTCGACCGCCTGTGCGTTCGCCACGATCGCGGCGTCCAGCACCGACTTGTCTTCGATCTCGCTTGCGGTTGCATTGGCTTCCTTGATCAGGCCGTCGATCGCCGGGCAGTCGGTGCCGGAAGGTTGTTTGCCCAGTTTCTTGAATACCTGATCAAGCCGCTCGATCTGCTTGTTGGTCTCCTCGAGATGCAGCTTGAGGCCCTGCGCCAGATCGCGGTTGGTCGCCTGGTCGATCATCTTCGGCAGCGCCTTGGTGATCTGTTGCTCGGCGTAATAGACGTCCTGCAAGCCGTGCAGCAACAGGTCGTCCATGGTTTTGATGTCTTTTGAAAACAGTCCCATTTAGATCTCCTGAGCTCAAATTTGGAATCGATGCGCGTTAAACTTTGCTGGATGCGCAATGTTCCTACCTGATGTTCATTGAGATGGCGTCGGAATCTCGGGGCTAGTTTCCGGCTCGCAGGTCGCGAAACTTGAAGGCGAGAACGCTGGCCGAGAGTGCGGCTCCGACGCTGTTAGCAGCGACGATAACCCAGTCGCCTTTCAGCAAGCCGTAACCGATCCAGCACACCAAACCTGACGTCAGAACGACGAGCATGGTCAACGACAGATCATCGGTCGATCCGCGCGGCCACGCCTTCCGCACCTGCGCAATTTGAAGTAAGAGCGGCGGCGCAGGCTCCGATCCAGGGAGCGAAGTCCTGGATCATTTCGACAGCGCCATAAGGTGATTAAGCTGCATCCGGAGCCTCACTGCGGAATTGTCCGTCGCGGGCTCCGGACGCTCGCTACCTAGCGATTCATGAATAGTGCAAGAAGCAAAATGATCGGAAGCGGAATTCCGATTAACCAGAGAAGCGCGCCTTTTCCGAAACCCATGTCAGCCTCCATGTATTGATGACTGCATGGACAACGCGTGGCGCTGAGCCAGGTTCCAATAGTGCAACCGGTCAACCGATCGATCCGCCATCCCGGTCCAGCGCGAAATCGCGCAGCAAGGGCGAACTCGCGCCGGCAATCAGATCGCCGATCATGTGAGCGGCGAGATAACTGAACGTGATCCCGTTGCCGCCATAGCCGTAAGCCGCAAAGACGCCCTTGTGTCCCGGCACCGGTCCGATCAGCGGCAGCCCGTCGCGCGTAGTGTCGAACGTGCCGGACCAGCGGAATTCGGTTTCGGTGTTCGCGATCGGCCATAGCGCCACGAGCTTTTGTGCGAGAATCCTGGACTTCTCGGGGATCAGGCGGTCGCGCGCCTCCGGCTCGATCACATCCTCGCTGTCCTCGCCGCCGATGATGATCCGCCCTGCCCGCGTCGTGCGCGCATAATGATAATCCTTGCTGTTCTCCCAGATCAACGCGGCGTCTTTCCAGATGTTCTGCGGCTGCGGCGTGGTCGCGATCGCCCAGCTCGATGACACCGCATGCACCGTCGAATTGACGATATCGGGCATCGTATAGCCGGTCGCGAGTATCACCGAACGCGCCTCGATCTCGCGGCCATTGGCCATGGCGACGCCAACTGAGCGGCCGGCGGAGTCGAACGCCACGGCATCGCCTTCAAACGAGCGGGCGCCCCGCGCAACTGACGCCTTGAGAAGCCCGCGCGCCAGTTGCATCGGATCGGCATCGGCCGCGCCCTTTGATACGATCGCCCCTGCGCGCGCGATTCCAAAAGTATCGAGCAGCCTGGCATGGTCGAGATATTCGCCGGGCAGACCGGCGCGTTGGCGCAGGCGATGCTCTTCGATCAACTCGCCGCCGGTGTCACCGGCCGCCAAATAAAGCGAATCCCTGTCATGCAGATCGCAGGCGATGCCGAGCTGTGCTACCAGCGATTTCAGGCCGGTGACCGCGTTCAGGCTGGCGCGATAGGCGCGCGAGGCGCGCTCGAAACCATAAGCCTCGGTCAGCTCCGTCAGCGAGCGGTCGATTTCCCACAGCAGCATCGAGGTGCTGGCCGCGGTACTGCCGCGACCCGGCAACTCGCGATCGACGATCACGACGTCGAGGCCCTGGCGCGTCAGGCGCTCGGCGACCAGCGATCCGGTGATCCCCGCGCCGACGATCAGCGCATCGCATTTGAGATTCTCGCTGACCTCACGGCGCCCCGGATGTCCGGCCGCCGCAAACCACGGCGATTGTCCGCCGTGCAGATCGGCTTGTTCGGTGTCGTCGGTATCGAGAACGCTGATCACGGACCTCAGTGGGCTGACGCAGGAGACAAACCGGCGCACGTCCGCGCCCATCGCTTAACGAAAGCGATGGGAACTGGTTCCGAGTCGATGAGGTGAGAGGCAGCAGGCGGGCAGCAAACCTGCCCGATCGCTTGGCGCGTTGCTTCTGATTGCATCAGAAGCAACGCTCTAAACTTTATTTTGACGCGTTTTCTTCACGCGAACCGGTATCCACTTCGCTGAAAAACGCTCCTTAGTATCCCAGCGCGCAACCATCCTTGCGGGGATCGGAACCGCCGGCCAGCGTGCCCTTGTCCCAGTCGATCCAGATCGCCTGGCCGCCGCCGAGCGGGCCGACCACGCTCGTGGTCTTGTGCCCGATCTTCTTCAGGCCCTCGACGATGTCAGCCGGGACGCTGTCCTCGAGCTGGTAGACGCCCTCGTAGTGCAGGCCGCGCGGCATATCGATCGCTTCCTGCACGTCGCAACCATAGTCGAGCATGTTGGTCAGCACATGGCTCTGGCCCACCGGCTGATACTGCCCGCCCATCACGCCGAACGGCATCACCGCGCGGCCGTTCCTGGTTACGAGGCTCGGGATGATCGTGTGCAGCGGCCGCTTGCCCGGCGCGATGCAATTGGGATGGCCGGGCTGGATCCGGAAACCACCGGCGCGGTTCTGCAGCAGCACGCCGGTGTTGTTGGAAACGATCGCCGAGCCGAACGAATGCGCGATCGAGTTGATGAACGAGCAGACGTTGCGGTCCTTGTCGACCACGGTGATGTAGACGGTGGACGGATTCATCGGCGGCGCGACGTTGGGCAGGTCGAGCAGCCCGTCCATCCGGATCTTGCTGATGTGCTCCTCGGCGAATTCCTTGGCGAGAATGCCGGCGACATCGACGTGAACCTGCGCGGGGTCGCCGATATACTGCTCGCGCATCATGTAGGCGATGCGTGCGGCCTCGGCCTCGAGGTGAAAACGCTCGACGCTCAGCGCGGGATATTTCGTCAGGTCGAAGCGCGAGAGGATGTTGAGCATCACCAGCATGGTGATGCCCGGGCCGTTCGGCGGGCACTGCCAGACGTCGTGGCCTTTATAGATCGTGCCGATCGGCGAAGTCGTCTCGGTAGAGTGGGCTGCGAAATCCTCCAGCGTGTGCAGGCCGCCGATGCCGCGCAGGGTATCGACCATGTCGGCGGCGATCTCGCCGGTATAGAACGCGTCGCGGCCATTCTTGGCGACCGCGCGCAGCGTCTTGCCGAGTTCCGGCTGATGGATCACATCGCCGGCGGAGGCGGGCTTGCCGTGCGGCAACAGATAGCGCGCGGTGTTGGTGCCGTTCTTGAGTTTCTCGAAACCGTTCTTCCAGTCGAACGCGATGCGCGGCGCGACGATGTAGCCTTCTTCGGCGGCCTTGATTGCCGGCTGCAGGAGGGTATCGAAGCCCATCTTGCCGTGATCGCGCAAAATCGTATCCCAGGCGTCGATGGCGCCGGGAATGCTGACGGCGTGGGCCGAGGTCAGCGGCACCGAGTTGATCTTGCGCTCGAGATACCATTCGGCGTTTGCCGCCATCGGCGCGCGGCCGGAGCCATTATAGGCGACAATCTTGCCTTCGCCCTTGGGCTGGATCAGCGCAAAGCAATCGCCGCCGATGCCGGTCGATTGCGGCTCGATGACGCCGAGCAGCGCGCAGGCCGCGACCGCGGCATCCGCGGCGGTGCCGCCCGCGCGCATCACGTCGACCGCCACCAGTGCCGCGGCGGGATGCGAGGTCGCCACCATCGCGTTTTGGGCATGGACCGTGGAGCGGCCGGCGAAATGGAAATTCCTCATCAGGAAAGCTTTCTTTTCAGCGTTTTCTTTGGCCACGCCGGGGTCAGGCGCGGGCTAACCGCGGGTTCTTTGCATATTCATCCCGGGCAGGGCAATGGCTGGTATGCCAGAGATTTGGCCCCGAGGGCAGGCCGGCAAACGCAGGGGCTGGCGGCTGATTTTGCAGGGTTTCCCCCTCCCTGCCCGCCTGATAAACGGTCGCCATGCCCCTCAAGGTCGCCGCCTTCTACCAATTCGCCGCGCTGCCGGATTTCCGGGAGCTGCGCGAGCCCCTGCGCGCATTCTGCGCGGGCCTCGGGCTGAAGGGCAGCGTGCTGCTGGCGCATGAGGGCATCAATGGCACGTTGGCTGGAGACGCCATAGCGATCGACGCCCTGGCCGAGGAGTTGCAAGCAGGCACCCTGTTCGGCGGCCGGCTCGACAACCTCGAACTCAAATTCTCGCACGCCGCCGCGAAGCCGTTTGCGCGGCTGAAGATCCGGCTCAAGAAGGAAATCGTCACGCTCGGCGACGCGATTGCCGATCCGACCCGGCAGGTCGGCACCTATGTGGAGCCGGCCGACTGGAACGCACTGATATCAGCGCCGGACACGCTTGTGATCGACACCCGCAACGCCTTCGAGGTCGCGATGGGGACGTTCGAAGGCGCGCTCGATCCCGGCATCAGGAGTTTTGGGCAGTTCAAGGATTTTGCCGCACGGCAGCTGGATCCGGCCAAGCACCGCAAGATCGCGATGTTCTGCACCGGCGGAATTCGCTGCGAAAAGGCCAGCGCCTATTTGCTGGCGCATGGATTTAACGAAGTCTATCACCTCAAAGGCGGCATTCTTCGTTATTTGGAAGGCGTGCCGAAAGAACAAAGCCGCTGGCGCGGCGAATGCTTCGTGTTCGACGAACGGGTCGCGCTCGGCCACGGCCTGGAGGAGCGGCAACCCAATGGTGGCTCCCATGAGTGACACCAACGCGCTCGGCGAGCGCATCGACGCGCTGGAAATGCGGCTGACGTTTCAGGACGTAACCATCGAGACGCTGAACCAGACCATCACCGAACAGTGGAAGCAGATCGACGCGCTCACGCGCCAGCTCGCAGAGCTGAAGGAGCGGCTGCAGGACGCCGAAAGCAGCGTCACCGGTCCGGTCAACGAACGGCCGCCGCATTACTGAAGGCACAAAGAGAAACGGCCTCCGCGCAGGAGGCCGCTTCAAACTCAACGCGGACTAATAGCGCTCGCGCTCGATGATGACCTTGCGGTCAGGATCGTAATCGCGCTTACGCTTGATCACGACGGTCTCGTCGCGATCACGGTACTCACGCTCGCGGATCACCTCACGGTCGCGATAGCGGTCACGGTCGACGCGGCCGACGGTGACGCCAGCGCCTCCCGGTCCAACGCCGACGCCGACGCCCACATCCTGCGCACTCACCGGCTGAACGAAGGAAATTCCGGCTACCGCGACGGCAGCCATGACAAGATGCTTGATCATCGCATGTTCCTCTCTGTGAATTTATCTCTGTGAGTTATCTGGGAGCAATTCGCGGTGATATGAATTGTTCCGGCGCCATCACGCGCGAACCAATTGCGCTACGCACGCATGCCAAACCAGATCGCGAGCGCGATCATCATGGCCACGATCGTGGCCCAGACCACAGGCGTGACTTTCTTAGAACTGCCGCTACGCGGCGAGTTGTTGGCGGCATGGTTGAACTCAGTCTTCATCACATCACCTGCCAATAAGTGCTAGCGGAACACCGCGAGCACCTTGTCCCACAGCGTTCCGTTGGCGCGATCGCCGTCATGTTTCGACGGCGCCGGTTGCGCGGCGCTGGCGGGATCGGAGGCCGGAAAACTGCCCTCCAGCCCGGCATCGAGTTTTTCGTGCATTTCCCGATCGGCCAACAGCGCGTCACGGGGGTCATCGGCGTGCTTGTCATGCGCCGCGGGATTGAATTTCTCAGCCATGTGGTTCCTCCATTGCCGAGATAACGCCCCCGATCTGCGCCTGTTCCATATCTCGCCTTGGCCAAGCTGGAACCTGCTGTTATCAGAGGCATCAAATATCAGCCTTTCACGCAGGAACCTTTCGTTGACCCAGATATCCCAGAAGCCGTTTCTCGACGTGTTGTCCGGCCATCGGCAGAACGTGCCGCCGGTCTGGATGATGCGGCAGGCCGGGCGTTATTTGCCCGAGTATCGCGAACTGCGCGCCAAGGCCGGCGGCTTTCTCGATCTGTGCTTCACGCCGGAATATGCCGCCGAAGTGACGCTGCAGCCGATCCGCCGTTTCAACTTCGACGCCGCGATCATCTTTTCCGACATTCTCGTCATCCCCTACGCACTCGGCCGTTCCGTGCGCTTCGAGGCCGGCGAAGGCCCGCGGCTCGACCCGCTGGATACGCCGGAGCAGGTGACGAGCCTGGCCACGCAGGCCGACTTCAGCAAACTTGAACCGGTGTATGAAGCACTGCGCCGCGTTCGCCGCGAGCTCGATCCCAACATCGCGCTGATCGGCTTCTGCGGCGCGCCGTGGACCGTGGCGACCTACATGGTCGCGGGCCAGGGCACGCCGGACCAGGCGCCGGCGCGGATGATGGCCTATCGCCATCCTGAGGCGTTCTCGAAGATCATCGACGTGCTGGTAGAGAATTCGATCCAGTACCTGCTCGGCCAGCTCAAGGCCGGCGCCGACGTGCTGCAGATCTTCGACACCTGGGCAGGCGTGCTGCCGCCGCGCGAATTCCAGCGCTGGTCGATCGAGCCGGCCAAACGCATCGTCGCGGGCGTGCGGGCGCAAGCGCCCGATGCCAAGATCATCGGCTTTCCGCGCGGCGCAGGTGCCATGCTGCCCGCTTACGTCGAAGCCACCGCCGTCAATGCCGTCAGCATCGATTGGGCGGCGGAGCCGTCATTGATCCGCGAGCGCGTGCAGAACCGCGTCGCCGTGCAGGGCAATCTCGATCCGCTGGCGCTGATCGCCGGCGGTGCGGCGCTCGATCGCGCGGTCGACGACGTGCTGGCGAATTACGCAAGCGGCCGGCTGATCTTCAATCTCGGCCACGGCATCCAGCCGGAGACGCCGATCGCCCATGTCGAGCAGATGCTGAAGCGGGTGCGGGCGTACAAGGGCTGAGCCAAGCGCGAGACTGTCATACCCGCGAAGGCGGGTATCCAGTACGCCGCGACCTCTCGGATCAATCCCAACCGTCTCTGGAATACCGGATCATCCGCCGGAGCCAGTCATCGGCCGACCCGGTGGCGGATGATGACACCGGTGTTGCCGAAGCAGTCTCGGTCAGAACGCGCGTTTACCGCGCATCCTCCAGAATCATGTCGGAAGCTTTTTCGGCGATCATGATGGTGGGCGCGTTGGTATTGCCGGACATCAGGTCCGGCATGATTGAGGCATCGACCACGCGCAGGCCCTCGATGCCGCGCACGCGCAAGCGCTGATCGACCACCGCCAAGGGATCGTTGCCCATCCGGCAGGTCGAGGTCGGATGATAGACCGTGCTGCCGGTGCGGCGGCAGAAATCCAGCAACTCGTCGTCGCTCGCGACCTTCGGCCCGGGATCGACCTCGCCGACCGCAAACGGCTTTAGCGCGGGCGCCGCGAGAATCTTGCGCAATATCCTTATGCCATCGATGAAGGCGCGGCGGTCGGTTTCGGTCGCGAGATAATTGATACGGATTTCCGGCGCCACGCTCGGGTCCGCGCTCTTGATGCGCAGCGAGCCGCGGCTTTCGGGGCGCAGCTGGCAGACCGAGGCCGTGAAGCCCGATTGCGCATGCAGCTTCTCGCCCATCTTGTCGGTCGAGAACGGCAGGAAATGAATCTGGATGTCGGGCGAGGCCAGCCGCGGACTGGTCTTGAAGAACGCGCCCGAGGTGCCGGCCGCGATCGTCAACGCGCCCTTGCGGAACGCCGCATATTGCAGGCCGGCCATCACCCGCCGTACCGGATTGTTGACGATGTCGTTCAGCGTGATGGATTGGGCGCAACGCGTCACCAGCCGGACCTGCAAATGATCCTGCAGATCGTTGCCGACGCCTTGCGCGTCGAGCACCACCTCGATGCCGTGGCTCTTCAGGAGATCCGCCGGCCCGACGCCGGAGAGCTGCAGCAATTGCGGAGAATTATATGCGCCGCTGGAGACCAGGATTTCCTTGCGCGCCCGTGCAACGCGCACACGGCCTTCCTGCTTGTACTCGACCGCCCTGGCGCGGCGGCCTTCGAACACAATGCGCTGCGCCAGCGCCGAGGTTTCGATATGCAGATTGCTGCGGTTCTTGGCCGGGCGAAGATAGGAGAAGGCCGAACTGGCGCGGCGGCCGCGCTGCGTCGTGGTCTGGAAAAATCCGGCGCCTTCCTGGGTCGCGCCGTTGAAATCGGGATTGGTGGGAATACCGACCTCGGCGGCCGCGACCACAAAGGCTTCCGACAGCGGATCGGCATGGCGCCAATCCGACACCGGCAGCGGGCCACCTGTGCCGTGATACTTGTCGCCGCCGCGCTGCTGGTTCTCGGCCTTCTTGAAATAGGGCAGCACGTCGTCATAGCCCCAGCCGGCATTGCCGCGCTGGCGCCAGCGATCATAATCCTCGTGCTGGCCACGCACATACAGCAGGCCGTTGATCGAACTCGAGCCGCCCAGCACTTTGCCACGCGGCTGAAACACCTGCCGGCCGTTCAAGCCCGGCTCGGGCTCGGTCTGGTACATCCAGTTGACGGATTTTTCCTTGAACAGCTTGCCGTAGCCGAGCGGCACGTGGATCCAGAGATTGCTGTCCTTTGGTCCGGCCTCCAGCAACAACACCGAATGCTTGCCGTCCGCGCTCAGCCGATTGGCGAGCACGCAGCCGGCCGAGCCGGCACCGACGATGACGTAATCGAATTCGGCAGCGTCATTATTATTGTTCACTGGTTTCCCCCGCGCGCGTTGCCGGCACCTCCCATCACTATGACGAAGTGGGATGGTTGCGGGCGATACACCACTCGGATGCATCGCCACACGGGCCGCCTGCTAGGGAAAAGAGGTAGCGGGGGCGTCCGATAGGGTCAAGTTGCCGCAAGCTTTGAGAAATCCGGCGGGCGGCGCTCGGCGAATGCCGTGAAGGCTTCGCGCGCCTCCATCGTCTTCAACCGCTCCGCGAACCGTTCACTCTCTGCCAGTATCTGCGCCATCAACATCTCGGGATTGCGCATCAGCCGCTTGGTCGTGCTGACGGCACCGGCCGGTTGCCTGGCGAGACGTCCCGCAAGCGCCTTTGCCTCGGCATCGAGCCGGTCGAGCGGCACGACGCGGTTGGCAATGCCCCATGCAAGCGCGGAGGCAGCATTCACGGGTTCGCCGAGCGCAAACATCTCAAAGGCGCGCGCATAACCGATCCGAAGCGGCATCAGCAGGCTGGATGCGGCTTCCGGCACCAGTGCCAGATTGACGAACGGCGTTGAAAGCAGCGCGTTTTCGGCCAGCACCACGAGATCGCAATGAAGCAGCATCGTGGTCCCGACGCCGACGGCGCGTCCGTGGACCGCGGCAACCAGCGGGCGGCTGGATTGTGCGAGCGATTTCAGGAAGCGGCTGACGTGGCGCTCGCCCTGCATCTGGCCGGTGGCAATCGCCGCGAACTCGCCGACGTCGTTGCCGGCAGTGAACATGTCGCCTTCGCCCCGGATCAGGACCACGCGGACGGCAGGATCGGTCTCCGCACCCTGGATCGCGTCCGCCAGCGCGCCGTACATCGCGTTTGTCAGTGCGTTCTTCTTGTCGGGCCGCGCCATCGTCAGAGTCAGGATGCCGCCGTCGTTTTCGATTTTGATGTGTTCGGTCATTGCACTTCTCCTCTTGGAAACCTGGTTTGAAAACTGGTGAGCCAACGCGCGACGATTTCGATTTCGGCGTCGGTGAATCCCTCGGCGAGGCGTGCATTGATTTCGTCAAGCCCGGCCTTCGACTGCGCCAGTGCCACGCGCCCGACCGGCGTCAGCCAAAGCCGCCACGCGCGGCCGTCATCCGGATCGGCGCGCCGCTCGATCAGGCGAGCCGCCGTCATCCGGTCCACCAGGCCGCTGATGCCGGGCGGACCGAGGTCCAGCGCCGCACCCGCCTCGCCCATCAGCGCCCCGTCGTGTTGACCGAGGATAAAGAGCAAGCCGGACTGCGCGGCCGTGACCCCGTTCCTCTCTGTCTTCGTGGCGACCCATCGCTGCAGCCGCCGCTGGGCGACGTTGAGCAGGAAGACCAGCCGGCGGTCCGGGCGGGAGGTCACTCGCGGACGCGCTCCTGGAATTTAGTTCGCATGCGAAATATCTACCCGAAGGCTGGGAGCTTGTCACTACTGAATGTGACGTCGCACCTTCGGTACTGGGCGAGGTTCCGCAGCCGGACCGCCCCGGCGAACACCCCGCAATCCGGTCGCATGATGAGGGCTTCGACAGCATTGGTGCGCACGATCGGAGCTGCCGCGCCAAGGGCGGCTAGCCTCGCCTTCGCTAGTCGATCGCGAGCTCTGCCGCCCGGGAATCATCGGCGCCCGGCTGGAGCGACGGCGACGCCGCATGAGGCGGCCGCAGCAGATCCGCAATGCCGCCCGGCGGCAGCGGCTTGCTGAACAGGTAGCCCTGCATCTCGTCGCAGCCGTGCCGACGCAAAAACGCCTGCTGCTCGATGGTCTCCACGCCCTCGGCCACGACGGTCATGCCGAGTGCCTTGCCCATGCTGATGATGGCTTGCGCGATCGCCTGGTCCTCCATGTCCTCCGCGAGGTCGCGAACGAAGGATCGATCGATCTTGATGGTGTCGATCGGGAATTGCTTCATCAGCGACATCGAGGAGTGACCGGTGCCAAAATCGTCAATGGCGATATGAATGCCCCGACTCTCGATCCCGTCCAGCACACGCACGGCGCGCGCGACGTTCTGCATCACCATGCTTTCGGTGACCTCGAGCTGGAGCAGGTTCGGCGGCATGCCGCTGATCGCCAGCGCCGCATCGATGTCCTGCAACAGGCGTTCGTCGACGAACTGGCGCGGGGACAGGTTGACCGCCATCGAGACCGGCCGCATCCCCTGGCGTTGCCAAATCATGTTCTGCGCGCAGGCTTCCCTGAGCACCCAACGGCCGATCGGAACGATCAGGCCGGTTTCTTCGGCAAGCGGAATGAACTGGCACGGCGGCAGCATGGCTCCGTCCGGCGCGCGCCAGCGCAACAGCGCCTCGACGCCGGTGATCTCGCCGGTGTTCAGATCGATCTTGGGCTGATAATGCAGCAGCAGCTCGTCGCGCTCCAGCGCATGCCGGAGGTTGGTCTCCATCGTGAGCCGCTCGATGGGCTGGGTCCTGGTGTCGCGGGTGAAAAACCTGAATCCGTCCTTGCCATCGCCCTTGACGAGATACATCGCCGTGTCGGCATTCGCGGTCAGGGTCTGAATGTCGGTGCCATCAGCAGGATAGATCGCCACGCCAATCGAGGCGGTGACGTTACATTCGTGGCCGCTGAGCTGGATCGGCTCACTTAAAATCCTCAGCAGGTCTCGCGCGACGCCTTCGACGTCCTCCCGCCCCGAAACATCCTCCAGAATAAGGACGAACTCGTCACCGCCAAGCCGGGCGACGACGTCGCAAGCGCGCACGCTGCGCCGCAGCCGGGCGCCGATCTCGGTCAACAGCCGGTCGCCGGCGTCATGGCCGAGCGAATCATTGATGACCTTGAAGCGGTCGAGATCGATGAACAACACGGCCAATTGCCGATCCTGGCGCCGCGCCGACTCGATTGCAAAGTGCAGCAGCTGGTTGAACGACTCGCGGTTCGGCAGATCAGTGAGGCTGTCGTGGGAGGCGAGATATTCGATGCGCTGATCCGCGATCGTTTTCGCGTCGGCGCGCTCAAAATTCTCCAGTGCGAACGCGACATTGTCGGCAAGACGCTGCAGCAGCTCGGTCAATTCAGGAGTGAATGCGTTGCGTTCCCTCGACAGAAACAACAGCGCGCCAAGCGCCTCTCCGCCGCGCATCAGCGGCAATGCCGCGCCCGACATGGTCGCACGGTCCTTGGCGCGATTGTAGAAGTGGCTGTTCACCGGAAAGTCGGCGAGATAGTCATTGCTGATGCACGCCTTGCGCGTACGCATCGCGATGCCGGTAACGCCCTGTCCTTCCGGGTGATGCGCATGCGCGGACAAGCGGATATCGATCACGCGATCCCGTCCGGGACCCGCTGCCGCGACCACCTCCAGAAACTCGCTGTCGGGGCGCGCCAGCGCAATGACCGTGGACGTGAAATCACCGCCCAGCACCGCCGCTTCGCATACCCGCCGGAACAGCTCTTCGCGCGTGCTTGCCCGCATGATCGCTTCGTTGGTGGCGCCCAGGGCGGCCAGCAGGCGCGCAATCCGCTCCTTTTGCCGTTCGGCGGCGCTGCGCTCGGCCTCCTGCGCCAGCACATCAAGCCCGAACGAGACGTTTTCGACGATCCGCCCCATCAGGGCGGTCATCTCGTCATCGAGCCGGTCGCCGCCGCCGAAGAAGAAGTACATGACCCCTACGACCCTGGCGCCGGCGAACAGCGGGAACACCGCGCACGCCGCCAGCCCTGCTTTTTCTACCAGCGGCAACCACGGGCGCGAGCGCGGATCGTTGGGCACGTCGTTGCTAAGACAAGGCTTGCCTGTCCGGAATGCCGTCCCGCCCATGCCCTGTCCTTGCGGGATCGCGGGATCGCAGGAGAAACGCAGGCTCGCGGTGATTTCGGGATAGACGCTCGCCTGCGCGGCCAGCCTGAACCAGGTGGTGTCCGGCTCGGGCAAGAAGATGGCGGCGCCCAGCAGTTTTCCCTGCTCGACGGCGGCCTCGCAGACCCGCGTGAACATCTCGTCTTCCGAGCGCGCCCGCATGATCGCTTCGTTGGTCGCGGTGAGCGCGGCGAACATCCGGGTGATGCGCGCCGTGGCATTGTCGCGGTCAAAATTGTCGAGTGCAAAGGAGGCGTTTTCAGCCATGCGTTCGAGCAGGCCGACCGTTTCTTCGTTCAACGCATCGGGTTGTTCCAGATAAAACAGCAGCACGCCGATCGGTTTTCCGTGCCGCTTGATCGGCACGGCGGCGGCCGACCGGGCTCCGATCTGACGCGCCTGGACATGCCAGCGTTTTGTTCGCTCATCATTGGTGTAGTCGTTGGAGACAAACGAGCGGCCGGTACGAAATGCGGACGGTGCCAGGCCCGTTCCATCGTCCGAGTCCGCGTGAACCGAACTGGCATTGTCCGCGTTCTTCAGCGTATCGACGCCAAGACCGGCGCCGGCAACACAACGCAAACGGCCGTTGCCGTCGGCGAGCAGCATGCCCGTGCCGAGGAACTTGCCGCCAAACACCGCCGCGTCGCAAACCCTCTGAAAAAGCTCATCCTCCGATTTGGCCCGCAGGATGGCTTCATTGGTGGCGCTGAGCGCTCCGAACATGCGCGCCAAATTGGTACGCAACATCATCGATCCCCTATGTCGCGGAGCAAGTTGACGTTTCGCCGCCAAACCAGGGTTATGAAAAGCGGTAAACAAGGAATGAATCGGGCTTAAGAATAACGGGCGGCTAAGATTTCCGGATTAGTCGTACGTAGTTCCCCGGACCACATCTCGATCGGACGCCAGCCTTTGGAACTGGCAGCCCGGATGCGAGCATCCGCGCGATCCCCAAGGCCGCGGCCCGGCCCAAGAGAGCGGCCCAAAAGAGCGGTCCAAGAGAGCAGCCAAGTCATTGGTTGCCCTTTGGTCCCGGCGGGAGGATGCTGTCGGCTATGGGCAAAGGGAGCGCGACATGAGCAAGACAGGTCTCGACAATCGCCACCGCAACCACGACGGCGAAATCAGCCACAAGCACGGCGCCACGCTGGTTGGCACGTTTCGCAAGATTTACGGACAGGGTTTCGCCGCCGGTTATCCGCCAACCGAGAAGCTGAGCGACGTTTTGCTTCAGCTCAACGAGACGTCGCTGAGCCAGCTGCGCCGGGATTACGAGACCGGCCACCTCGAACACAAGATCGCGAAATCCGCGAAGTAACGCCTCGCACAGGTAAAGACCGGCATGGCAAAGATCCTGCTTTCGATGCAAGACTTGCAAGCGCATGCGTTGGCAGAGCTCCGCAATCAACCCGGCTGCTCGAACGTTCGCAAGATCGCCATCAATCGCGCCACGGATGAGCGGGCTGAAAACAATTGGTCGATGTGCGTGGTGTCCGCGGGCGACGCCGATGCCAACGCGGCGGCACGCGCCGCGCTCGATATCCAGAAGGCATTACGCCACGACTACAATCTGGCGGCGGAGTGACCGCGAGGGGTGTGCGCCCCGGTTCTCAGCCGAGGATTGACCGGTACAGGCCCAGATATCTATCGGCCATGCGGTCCACCGTGAATCGCGCCGATACCGCAGCACGGCAAGCAGCGCGATCGATCTCGTCGATGCGAGCTATCGCATCTACCGCCGCATCGAGGCTGTCGACCAGAAATCCGGTCACGCCATCATCTATGAGCTCGGGCATCGATCCGCGGTTGCGGGCGATGACCGGCGTTCCGCAGGCGAGCGCTTCTACCACCGACAGACCGAACGGCTCGTCGAAATTGATGAGGTGGAGCAGCGCGCGCGCGGAGCCCAGAGTCTTCGCGCGCACCGTTCCGCCAACCGGGCCAAGATAGACCACGGATTTGTCGTCGAGTGCGGACGCTACTTGCTCGTCGTAGTAATTCTGGTCCTGGACGATGCCGGCCATGATCAATTTCCGGCCGGACCGATCTGCCGCAGCGATCGCTTCAGCCGCCCCCTTGTCCGGGTGAATGCGGCCGAAGAAGAGCAGATCTTCGCTGCCGTGCGGATCGAAGGGGAAATCCTCCAGCGGAATGCCATGGTGGATTGTTGCGGCATAGCGCAGGTCCGGATGGCGATCGGCGTCACTGATGGCAACATAGTGGACGCGATTTTCGTATTCCTTGTAGGCGGGCAGGATGCGCGCGGAAGAGAAACCGTGGATCGTCGTCACCACGGGGGTTCCGACCAGCCGCGAGAAGGCGAGCGGGACGAAATCGGCCTGGTTGTGAATCAAGTCGAACTGACCAGCCTGCTCAAAGACGTGAGCGACATGGAGCATCTCCCACACCTTCGCGTCGATCGCGGGATTCTCGGAATAGGGCGCCGGGCAGACGGCATCGAGCTTGCCTGCCGTCCGGCTGTCCTTGGTGGCGAACAGGGTGACATCGACGCCGCGTGCGACCAAGGCCTCGGTCAAGAGACTCGTCACCTGCTCCCAGGGGCCGTAATGGCGCGGCGGTGTCCGCCAGGAGATCGGCGCCAGCATGGCGATACGCAAATGACCATCCTTCTCTACTGTGTGCTATCCGGCCTCGAGCACGACAGCTTCATTCGACCCTAGCAGGAGGGCACCGTCTTCGACCAGCGCCGCATCTTCGACCGTGGACAGGAGCACCCGGCTCCTATGCGCCCAATCCGGCAACGGCAGTCGATGCGATTGTGCGCCGAGATTGAGCGCCACAATCAGCCGCTCCGAATCGTGCCGGCGTTCGTAAGCCAGCATCTCGTCTTCCACATTCAACAGAGCGAAGTCGCCGATCGACAAAGCGCGGCGATTGCGTCTGAGCGCAAGCAATCGACGATAAAGCGTCAGGATTGAGTGAGGATCTTCCGACATCCGCGCCACGTTGCGCGTCGGACAATCGGCATTGAGCGGCAGCCACGGATTCGCTGTGGTGAAACCGGCATTTTCGCTGTCATCCCATGGCATCGGCGTGCGCACGGGATCCCGGCCCAACGCCAGACCGGGCTCACGCAACTCGCGCGGATCCCGCACTTGCGATGCTTCGATCATGACATCGCTCAAGCCAAGTTCGTCGCCATAGTAGAGCGTGGGCGTGCCTCGGAGTGTCAGCAACAACACCGCCGCGACGCGGGCCTGGGCCTGCCCACGCTTGGCCGCAACGCGCGGCCGATCATGGTTGCCGAGCACCCAGTTTGGCCAGCCAGCCAAAGGTAGCGCTGCCTCATAGCCGGTGATCGCCGCCGCCAGGGCGCGCGCCTGCCACGGCGTATCGATGAGCTGGAAATTGAAGGGCAAGTGCACTTCCGGGCGCTCACCGCCGTAATAGTGCATCAGACGATCGACCGGCAGGTAGATCTCACCGATCAGAACCCGTTCGCCTTGTCCCCTGGCGCCATAGCCGTCGGCGATTTCACGCATTTCGGCGGCGATCCGGTGCACCTCGGGCTGGTCTGTGGAATGGAGTTGAAGCAGGCGGTGCATTTCACCCATTTCGGGCCGATAGGCCGGGTTGGGCGGATTGTTCGAGAAATCTGCGGCCTTCACCATGTGCCAGAGCACGTCGATGCGGAAGCCGTCGACGCCGCGATCGAACCAGAAACGCATCACGTCATACATCGCCGCCCGCACGGCTGGATGACGCCAGTTGAGATCCGGCTGCTCCTTCAGGAAGGCGTGGTAGTAATATTGTCCGGTGGTTTCGTCCCATTCCCAGGCCGAGCCGCCGAAATCGCTGATCCAGTTATTGGGCGGTCCGCCGTCAGCCGCAGCATCGCGCCAGATGTACCAATCTCTTTTCTGATTTCCACGCGAAGCGCGGCTCTCGACGAACCATGGATGCTGGTCGGAGGTGTGGTTGGGCACGAAGTCGAGCAGAACCTTGAGCCCCCGCCGATGGGCTTGCATCAGCAGGTCGTCGAAGTCTGCCAGCGTCCCAAAGCGTGGATCGACGTCGCAATAGTCGGCAACGTCATAGCCGAAATCAACCATCGGCGACGGATAGATCGGGGAGATCCAGATCGCATCAACGCCAAGGCTGACAAGATAATCGAGCCGCTGCGCGATCCCTCTGAGGTCGCCTATGCCGTCACCGTTGGTGTCCTGAAAGGAACGCGGGTAGATCTGATAGATCACGCCATTCTGCCACCAGGGCGTGGTCATGCCGACGCCGCCTTTGGTAGACGCGCCGGTTGCCGTTTATTGATCACGTGAGGTCGTCAAAACTCATCCACCTATCCACCGCGTCAACCCGACGGATTGCGACGAGCAGCGGCAAAACGACTCTGTTCCTGTTGCGATCGGAAGTCGACGGTTTTCTCCCGTTCTCGCGGCGCGAAGCGACACTAAGCCCTATCCAGGCATCCGATTGGGCAATTATGATGCCATCCATGAGGTCAAAAGCCACGATCGCCACCGCCTGCAAGAGGACGCACTCGCGCGGCCCGAGGCTTTATCTGTTTGACGCGTTTTCTGCACGCGAACCGGAATCCACCCCCGGATCAAGTCCGAGGGCATGCTTCGCTTGAAAACGCTGTCGACGCCATAACAACAAGAGCAAGGATACCGTGATGACCCTGCCAACGCATTTGCTGCCGACCACCGTGGTCGGAAGCTATCCGCAGCCGGAATGGCTGGTCGACCGCGCGATGCTGTCGAAGGTGGTGCCGCGGACGCGCATGCATGCGATGTGGCGGCTGCCGCCGGAGCATCTGCAGGAAGCGCAGGACGACGCCACCATCGTCGCTATTCGCGACATGGAGCGCGCCGGCATCGACATCGTCACCGACGGCGAAATCCGCCGCGAAAGCTACTCCAACCGGTTTGCGACAGCGCTCGACGGCATCGACGACGAAAAGCCGGCGATGATCACCTCGCGCAGCGGGCATCAAACGCCGGTGCCGCGCGTGGTCGGCCCGGTGAGGCGCAGCGGGCCTGTCGAACGGCCCGACATGGAGTTCCTGCGCAAGAATACCGACCGTGCGGCCAAGATTACCCTGCCCGGTCCGTTCACGATGAGCCAGCAGGCCAGGAACGAGTTCTACAAGGACGACGAAGAACTCGCGATGGCGTTTGCGGAGGCCGTCAACGCCGAAGCGCTGGACCTGCAAAAGGCCGGCGCCGACGTGATCCAGCTCGACGAGCCCTGGGTGCGCAACGATCCGGACCTCGCAAGGCGCTATGCCGTCAAAGCCATCAACCGCGCATTGGCCGGCATCACCGTGCCGACGGTCGTGCATCTGTGCTTCGGCTATGCCGCAGTCGTGCCGGGTTCGACCAAGCCGGCGGGTTATTCGTTCCTTGCCGAACTCGCCGACACCAGCGCCGAACAGATTTCGATCGAAGCCGCGCAGCCGAAGCTCGATCTCGGTGTACTCAAGGATCTCTCATCGAAGAAGATCATGCTGGGCGTGCTTGATCTGGGTAATCCCGAGATCGAGACGGCCGCCATCGTCGCCGACCGCATCCGCAACGGCCTCAAGCATGTCGCGGCCGAACGTCTGGTGGTGGCACCCGATTGCGGCATGAAATACATGCCGCGCCACGTCGCATTCGGAAAGCTGAAGGCGATGTGCGAGGCGGCTGCAATCGTACGCAAGGAAATCAGCTAGAATGTAGCGTGTTTAGGTGGATTGAACCCGCCCGTCATCCTGAGGTGCGAGCGCAGCGAGCCTCGAAGGATGGGCCACGGGCACATTCATCCTTCGAGGCGCGCAAGAGCGCGCACTTCCCGAGCGAACGCAAATGCGTTCGTCCGGGGATGACGCGAGACCGTGCGAGGACTCAAACCTCGGCGTAGATCTCGATGACATTTCCCTCGGGGTCGCGGAAGAACAGCGCGCGATGGTGCCAGCTCGGTATGTCCCGGGGCGGGCTCAGGATCGTCACCCCCTTGGATTGCAACGTCGCATAACAGGAATCGATCAGATGCGGCGCGACCCGGAAGGCGAGCTGGACCGCAGCCGAGCCGGGCGCGATCGGACCATCGTGCCACGCAGCCCAGGGACCGCGCGGCCTCAAGGTGAGCAGCGCGGAGCCGACCTGAAAGCTGACCCAGTTCTCACTGTCGTGAGCGATCGGAAAGCCCATCACGTCGAGATAGAATTGCTTGGTCTCCTGCATCTTCGAACACAGCAGAACGGTGTAGTCGAGATTGCGAATGTCACCGAGACTCATGCAGCTGCCACCTCTGAGAAAAATCGATTTGAAATGACGCCGCGAGATGGCCAACGAAAATGATAGCTCTTTTGGGACTACATCGTCAAAGCAGCTTGGCGCGAACGAACAGCGCGCGCAACGCGGCGGTCGCCTGCACCGTCAGCATCGCATTGTCAGCGGCGCCTCGCAGCGTACGGACCGCATCGGCGTGCAACGACTTGAACTCGATCCATTCGACCGAGCTCAGATTGGTGATAAACTGATAGGCCTGGCCGACGGTACCAATCGATACCGTCTTGCCGTTCAAACTGATCTTGAACGTGGCCCGCAGCGGCGTGTCGGAATTGGAAACGTTGTTCGCAATCATGATGGCGACGTCGAACGCCGCGACGCGGTCAAGCCCTCGCTCAGGCTCGGCACCACGACGAGGCGCTTGACCTGCCCGTTTCGATAGGCCTGCAGGAACTTGTCATATTCCTTGATCGAGACGCAGCCGTTGGAATCGCCATTGGGCCCGAGCAAGTAGGAATGCACCAGCAATCCGGTTCGTCCGAGGGTGTCGGCATCACCCACTGGCGTCATGCGAAGCGCCGCGACACCGTGAAACAGCTTCTCCCGCGGCTTCAGATCATAGACGTTCGGCGGCGTCGCCCCGACCATGCGCATGCTGACAGAAGCGGGGTTGTCCATCAGGCCGCCGAGCCCTGAATGCGCCTCGAGCTTGACGCCGTTCGGCATGTAAACGGTCCGCGCCGAGATGTCGTAGACCGCGGTAACGTTGTCATATCCGAGCGCGCCAAGATCGGGCTTGTTGCCGAACAGGCCGTCGCCCGGCGTCAGGGACGCCAGCGAAAAACGCATCGGCACCATATCGGCCAGCTTCTGGAACATGGTCCGGTCGTCCGACCGCGCCGGCGGAGGCGGCTGCGGATCAACCCTCAGCGCCAGAACGGCTTCGGCGGGCCGCGACCTCGGCAGCGGAATCGCAGGCCCGGCCGGCGCTGCGGGCTGGTCGGCCTGCGCATCCGGCGACTGCTCGGCCAGCTGGCTTTCGATGTGACCGAACTCGGCGTCGAAATCCGTTCGCGCCGGACGGAAGACGGGACGCGAGGGATACCTGATGGACGGCGCGTTGCGCGCCGCGCCCGATCCGAACCTGTCATCGAACGAGAATGCGCCGGCGCTTTTGGCGGCTTGCGGGTTTCGTAGCCAGGCAACGAGATCAACATTCATCGCCCAGGCGGCCAGCGCCGACGTCACCACGAGCAAGGCAGCGGCAAAGGCGGCCTTGCCGACCAATGGAAAACCGCGGCTCGAAGCATGCCCGGTCGTGCTCGTGGTCCTGTAATCCATCCGTCCCCGGCTCGGCGCTTCGGAATCAGACCTGATTCTGCAAGGGATTCACCGAATAAGCCCAAATATAATGCAATTCAAAGTAAGGCATAATCGAGACACCGGACCACGGCTATGGTCATCAATCGAATCCGCAGCAGCCCCGGGCAATCTTGGTAAACAGCGCCGGTTCCCTGTGTGACGGGCACGCTCAGGGCCGGAGCGTCGGGCTGGTATTCGGTGCCGGTGCCTGTTCCATTTCCGAGTGTTCCGGCAGCTTGTCCGCATGCACCGATAGCGCGGGCCCGATCCAGATCGGATCGGCAAGATGGTCGCGGCGCGGATTGGTCGTGTTCGGATGGACCAGAACGCTCAACCTGCCATGATTCAGCATCAGCCAGGGCACCAGTTCAGGGAACACCTCTTTGGCAAAGGCCACCTGGTACATCGCCTGATCGTGGGGACCGACCTTGACGTCGTGCCACCGGCCGAGCGTCACCGAAAAGCGCTCGCCCATCCAGCCGCGCAACTGCTCGGCCTCGCCCCGCGTTGTCGCCGGATCGTAATAGATGTGGGCGTGGTAGCTGGCGATCTCGCTCAGGGATCGCGGACCATCCTTCTCCGGCAACTCGCTCATCGCAACCGCTCCGCCTCTTACCGTTCAAACCGGTCGCGATGATCGCTGGTGCCGACGGCGCGGTCAATCCGCAGAGGCGGCCTTCCCGCGCTTGCTGCTTTCGTAAACGGTCATCCCGGCGGCGGGATCGAGGTCGGTCTCGGTCGCCTCGGTCAGGCGCGCCATCATCATGTAGAAGCCGATCGTCATGATCGATTCGACGATTTCCTGCTCGCTGAAATGCGCGCGCATCCCGGCAAACACCGGCTCAGGCACACGGACATTGTCGACCACTTCCCGGCCGAAAGCCAGCAGCGCCTGTTCGGCTGCATTGAACGCGGCGTCGGCGTAATTGCCCTGTTCGATGCAGTCGATCTGCGGCTGCGTGACGCCGACCCCGAGCGCGATCGGGACATGCTGGCGCCACTCATAGGCGCCGCCTTCCCGCTGCGCGGCCTGGAGAATCAGCAGTTCGCGATTGACGTGGCTGAGCTTCTGCTTGTGCAGGATGGAGTTGGCGAACCGCATCGCGGGAATGAAGTTGGTTTCGGCATGCGCCAGCATCCGGAAGATGTTCAGCTTCACCGGCATCCTGTCGAAGGCCGTGCGGGTGTCGCCGCTGGTCTTCTCGGGGTCGATCAGGGGTAATCTGGCCATGTGCGTCTCCTTGTGTTTGCTGTTTTTTCGACGTTGACCGGCGGCTCAGCGAGCTCTGACGTCACGGATCGGCTCGGAGCCGTCCCAACCGGCGGCGATCTGCTTGATATGTTCGAAGAACCGTCCCTTGCCACCGCTGATGTCGGAGATCTCCACGATGGTGCCGGGATAGGATTCGGTGTCGAAATAGCAGAAGCGGCCCTGCTCGCCGCCGATCTGGCCCTCGTGCCCAACCTTGTAGCCCAGCGACAACGCGCGGTCGTAGAGAGCCTGATAATCCCTCGTCCAGTACGACATGTGCTGCATGCCTTCGCGGCCGGAATCGAGGAACTCCTTGTACATGGAAGGCGCATCGTTCCTCTGTTGAATGAGCTCGATCTGAAGATCGCCGGAATTGGCGAGCGCGATGCTCATCTCCACGCCGGACTCGGCACCGCGGTGACGGAAATAGTCGGTCTTGACCCGGTCGATGTAGAACCAGGGCCCGACGCCCATCACGTTGATCCAGTGATCCATCGCGGCGCGGATGTCGCGCACCACATATCCGTTCTGACAGACGGCGCCAAAAATGCGACTCATGATACCTCCGTTGTCGGCGGCGTTCGCCCGCTTCTTGCGGATCGCCGCGCCTGATGTTGTTTCCGCTTCCGCGCCTCAGGTCAGGTGAAAACCCTCATAGCCACGCGCGGCGATCTGCGCGCAGCGGTGCCGGTAGCCTTCCCCGACATAGGGCATGAAGACGCGCGGTTTTCCGGCGATGTTCGCGCCGAGATACCAGGAGTCCGCTTTCGGAAACAACGTTCGTTCGGCCATCTCGGCGACATGCGTCATCCAGGCGCGCTCGGCTGCGGGATCGGGCTCGATGATCCGAAAATCCTGCGCGCGCATATGGTCGATGCAGTCGGTCAGCCAGTCGACATGCTGTTCGCTGGCGTTGATCATGTTGCCGATCACCGACGGGCTGCCGGGTCCGGTGATGATGAACAGGTTGGGAAAGTCAGCCACGGCGATGCCGAGATAGGCGCGCGGTCCTTCGGCCCAGGCGTCCTGCAGACGAAGCTCGTTTCGTCCGCGGATGTCCATCGCGAACAGTGCCCCGGTGATGGCGTCGAAGCCGGTCGCGAACACCAGCGCGTCCAGATCAAACTGGCGCGCCGAGGTCTTGACGCCGTCGGCCGTCAGCGCCTCGAGCGGCTCTTCCTTGAGATTCACCAGATCGACATTGTCGCGGTTGAAGGTCTCGTAATAATTCGTATCGACGCAGATGCGCTTGACGCCCAAGGGATATCCCGATGGGCTCAGCGCCGCGGCGGTTGTGGGATTTTTGACGATCTGACGGATCTTCTCGCGCACGAAATCGCAGGCGACGTCGTTGACGGCCTCATGGGTCAGGAGATTCGGGAACGACAGCAAAAACCCGCCGCCTCCTTCCTGCCAGAGCTCCTCGTAGCGCCGCCATTGTTCGTCGCGCGAGGGTATCGGCGCCTCGAATGCGGACGAATTCACGCGGCCGGCATTCGGACTTGCGAGGCTCTCGCAGTAGGCCGGGAAAGCCGCATCAAACTGCTCGAAGTCCTCGTCCCCAAGCGCGCGGTTGCGCGCGGGCACGGAGAAATTCGGTGTGCGCTGGAACACCACGACGTGTTTGGCGGCTTCCGCGATCAGGGGAATCGCCTGCACGCCCGATGACCCCGTGCCGACGACGCCGACGCGCAGACCAGAGAAGTCGACCTCCTGTTCCGGCCAGCGGGCGGTGTGGTAGATCGGACCGCGAAAACTCTCAAGGCCTGGCGTCTTCGGGCTGTTCGGCACCGAGAGCGCGCCGGTCGCCATGATGCAGAAGCGGGCGCGGATCTGGTCGCCGCGATCGGTCCGCACCAGCCAGCGCCCGCTGGCTTCATCGAAGGAGGCTGAAACGACGCGGGTCTGAAATCGCAGCAAATCGCGCAGCTTGAAACGATCGGCGACGTATTTGGCGTAGTCCAGTATCTCGCGCCTGGCGGCGTATTTCTCCGACCAGCGCCAGTCCCGCCGCAACTCCTCCGACCAGGTGTAGGAATAATAGAGGCTCGGAACGTCGCAGCGCACGCCGGGATAGCGGTTCCAGTACCAGGTGCCGCCGACTTCGGGGGCGGCCTCGAAGCCTATCACGGATAGGCCCTTCTCACGCAGCCGGTGCAACGCATAGAGACCGCCAAAACCTGCGCCGACCACGACCGCGTCATAGTCGCCCTCGACTGCCGCGCGTTCGACGCGATCCCGGGTGTGGTCTTGCTTGTTCGCCTGAGTTTCCATGGTCTATTTCCTGTCAGCCGATCGAACGGCCGCCGTCGATCACGAGTTCGGTGCCCGTGACGTAGCGACTCTCGTCGCTGGCGAGCCACAGAATGCCGCTCGCGATATCTTCCGGCATCGCCTTGAAACCGAGCGGCACCGCGCGTTCGGTCAGTTTGTCCAGCGTCGCGCCGCGCGGCGGCCCTGAATCCGAACCCTCCTCGGCGGTGCCGATCAGCGTGTCCCAGATCGCGGTTTCGGTGATGCCGGGGTGAAGCGAGTTGACCCGGACGCCGTCCTTGGCGGCGGCGCATTCCAGCGCGACGGACTTTGTGAACAGACGGACGCCGCCCTTGGTCGCGCAATAACCGGACACGTTTGGCGAGGCCTTGATGCCCGCAATCGAAGAAACATTGATGATGCTGCCGCCACCGCCTGCGCGCATCAGCGGAAGCGCGGTTTTGACGCCGAGGAAGACGCCGTCGAGATTGACGGCAACCTGGCGTCGCCAGTCGGCGAGCGACATGTCGACGACGGGACTGGAGAGACCGATCCCGGCGTTGTTGACGAGCACGTCCAGCCGGCCGAACCGTGCTTTGGTTTTGGCGATCACCGACTGCCAGTCTTCCTCGCTGGTCACGTCGTGATGGAGATATTCCGCCTCGCATCCAGCCGACCGCAGTTCGCCCAGCAGGCGCTCGCCCTTCTCGTCCTGCAGATCGGTCGCGACGATCTTCGCGCCCTCACGCGCCAACACAATGACCGCGCTGCGCCCGATTCCGTTGGCGGCGCCGGTCACCAGCGCGACCTTGCCTTCGACCCGCCGTTTCATGCGTTCTGCCCGTTCACGCAAAATCCTCCCGGCCCGGTCGAGGGTTGTTCTTGGAAACGTTTCCACGATTGAGCTTGATGTTTCCACTGATGTCAATACTAATAGGCAAAGTGCTTCAAATAACGTTTCCAGATGCAGCTGATTTTGAGCCGACCGGGCTCGAATGCAATCGAATCCGGGCACTTAGGACGAGACAGCGGGCAAGCAGGACCGATGGCCAGAACCCAGCCGACCCCATCCCTTCGGCCGACCATCCGCGATGTCGCTGCGCAAGCCGGCGTGTCGGTCAGCAGCGTCAGCCGGGTGTTGAACCGCGAGCCGCACATCAGTCCTGAACTGCACGCCCGGATCATGCGCGTCGTGGACCGCCTCGGCTTCGAGCCAGATTCCGCCGCGCAGGCGCTGCGCTCGCGCGCCAGCAACACGATCGGCTGCATGGTCTCCGATATCTCCAACCCGCTCTACAGCGAGATGGTCAACGCCGCGGAAGAGGAATTGCAACGCGCCGGCTACGTCCTGATGCTCGGCGCAACCCGGCACGCCGAGGAACGCGAAACCGCGTTCATATCCGCGGTGCGCCGGCGGCGGATGGATGGATTGCTGCTGTTCGCCGGAGACAACACCCACAAGGATTTTACAAGCGCGCTGGCTACGCTCGACCTGCCCTGTGTCGGGATCGACCGCGAGGTGCCGGGCGCGCCGTCGGTGCGCGCCGATCATCGCGGCGGCGGCTTTGAGGTGACGCGCTATCTCATCGGCCTCGGCCATCGCCGTATCGCGCTGCTGACCGGGCCTGCGGCGGTGCTGCCGAGTACGGAGCGGGTAGCCGGATATCGGCAGGCGCATATCGAAGCCGGACTTGAGGTCGATCTCGATCTCGTCCGCCCGCAGGTGCACGGCTCGGGCATCGCCTTCAGCGACGTCTGCCAGTTGCTGCAAGGGCCTGCGCCGCCCACTGCGATCATCACGCTGGGAACGCACATGCTCGCCAGCGTGATGGACGCGCTCGCCAGCAACGGCATTCGCTATCCGAGCGACATCTCGTTGGTGTGTATCGGCGACACGGATCTGGCCCGGCACGCGACGCCGGCAATCAGCGCGCTGACATGGGACTTGAGCGAAATCGGCAGGATCGCCGCAAAAACCCTGCTTGAGCGGGTGCGCGACGGCGATCAGGCCCAGGACACAAGGCCGATTTATCTGCCGACCCGATTCATCCTTCGACATTCCTGCGCCGAGCCGCGCGCCAAGTGATTTGAGGAATTGCCTGCCCTGCCGATCTGCCAGATTTGACGACCGCTAACAAAAAAACAAGTACCGGGAAACCCAAGGGAGTTGCGTATGAAGTTCCGCACAACGATGCTGACGTTGCTGATGCTCGTCCTGGCCACCTGTTCGGCAAGGGCCGAGGACGCGTCGGACTACCCCTCCAGGAAAATAAAAATGCTGTTGCCGTTCGCGGCCGGTGGCGGCGGCGACGTCATCGGCCGGCTGCTGGCCGACAAGATGGGCAAACGCTTGGGGCAGACCATTTTCGTCGAAAACCGCACGGGAGCGGCCGGCACCATCGGCACGCAGATGGTCGCGACCTCGCCGGCGGACGGTTACACCATCATGATCGGCGGCATGACCACGCATGTGCTTGCGCCCGCGTCCTATACGAGCCTGCCCTACGATCCGATCAAGGATTTTGCAGTCATCGGCCGCATCGGAACGTCGGCGATCCTGGTGGTGGCCTCGAAGGATTTTCCGGCCAACGACCTGCGCGGCCTGATCGCGATGGCGAAAAAGGGCGATCAGATCCAGTACGGATCCTGGGGCGTCGGCTCGACCGGACATTTCTGCGCGGAAATCCTGTCGCAGAAAGCCGGCATCAAACTCGAACACGTGCCGTTCAGCGGCGCGGCGAAGGTTGCCAATGATCTGATCGGTGGCCACATCTCTCTCGGCACGCTGGATATGGCGACGGCGACGCCGCTGGTGAAGGATGGAAAAGTAAAGGCGCTGGGCACATGCGGGGATCGCTCGCCAAGCCTGCCTGATGTCGCAAGCTACAAGGACCAGGGGATCGAATTTGAGCGCAGCCTGTCCTGGGTCATGTACGCGCCCGCTGGCATCCCCGACATCGCCGCGAAGAAGCTTTCCGCTGCACTGCAGGAGTCGATCGCCGAAGCGGACATGACCGAAAGGCTGCTCGCGCTCGGCGTCACCGCGGACTTCATCCCCGGAGACCGGCAGCGCGACATCAACGTGCGCGACATCGAGGCCTGGAAGGTGGTCGCCAGAGAAGCCAAAATCGAGATCAAGTGAACGCGCGGCAATCCGGTCGAAATTGCCGGCGCGCCGCGCCCGAAGCAGGCTCAGTTCCTGCTCAGTTTTTCTTACCGAACAGCACCGGAAGCTGGCGCGGGCCACGCACCGTGCCTTCCGACCAGGTGACCTTGCCGGCCGGATCGAGCTTGAAGTCCGGAATCCGCTTCAGCCATTCCTCGATCGCGACCGTCATTTCCATGCGCGCGAGGTTGGAGCCGACGCAGCGGTGAATGCCGAGGCCGAACGCGGCATGGCGGTTCTCCTTGCGGTCGATCACCACCTTGTCGGCATCCGGGAACATCGCGGGGTCGCGGTTGGCCGCCGGGAACGACAGCAGCACCATGTTGCCCGGCTTGACCGGGCAGCCGCTGATAGTGGTTTCCTTCATCACTTCGCGCGCCATCGTGACCGGCGAATAGGCCCGCAAGAATTCCTCGATCGCGCTCGGCATCAATTCCGGCTCCGCGATCAGGCGGTCGCGGTCGGCGGGCGTATTCGCCAGATGCCACAGCGAGGAGCCGATCGCGCTCCAGGTGGTGTCGATGCCGGCAATCAGCAGCAGGCGCAGCGAACCCAGCACCTGGGAATCGTCCAGGGGATTGCCGTCCTTGTCCTTGGCCTTCATCAGCGTCGAGATCAGATCGTCGGTCGGATGCGTCTTGCGATGCTCGATATGGCCGGCGAAATAGGCGCTCATCTCCTGCACTGCCTGCACCAGCATGCTCTCGTTCTTGATGCTGAGCTCGAGGATCATGTGGATCCACTTGACGAACAGATCGCCATCCTTCTCGGGAATGCCCAGCATGTGGGCGATGGCGCGCACCGGAACATGCTTGGTGTAGCGCGCCGCGGCGTCGCATTGACCGTCGGCGATGAATTCGTCGATCAGTTCGTTGCAGATGGCACGGACCCGCGGCTCCAGCTTCTTCATCGCGTCCGGCGTGAACGGCGGAAGCAGCAGTTGCTTGGCGGGCTTGTGCTCGGGCGGATCTGACGTTATCGGAGGCGCGGCGTTGCGCTGCACTTCAGGCCGCACGTCGCGCACGATGACGCGCCGCGAGGAGAAATGCTCGGTGTCGTAGGCGATCTCCTTCACCGCCTGATAGGTGGTCGGCAGATAGCAGCCGAGGAAACGCTTGGTGTGCACCACCGGGCATTCGTTGCGCAACTCGTCCCAGATCGGAAACGGATTCTCGGTCCAGCGCGGATCGGTATGATCGAAATCGTTGACCCAATCGGTGACCGGAGGATGTTCGGGCATCATGCTGACGGAATCGGACATCGCGCAAATTCCTTTTGCTTGGTTCGTTCAGGACGAGCTTGATTTCAGGACCGGACTATCGCCCCTATTCTTCCTGCACTTCGATCGCGATTTCGGGGCAATTGGTCTGGGCGAGCCAGGCCTTGTCTTCCAGGCCCGCGGGGACCGAACCGTCGCCGACTTCATGGGCATTGCCGAATTCGTCGAGCTCGAACAGTTCCGGCGCGAGCGACTTGCAGCGTGCGTGTCCCTGACATTTGTCCTGATCGACGCGGATCTTCAGCTTTCCCGACATGCGAGCGCTCCTTCAAGCCGCGCGCGCTCAACCGGCGCGTCGCATTTCCTCATGTTGATTTGGGCGTTACCAACCGCGGCCGGTCCGCCTCTTCAAGTTATACCGTATTACATTATCGTCGCGATTGTGCTGTCAAGCGGAAAGTTATAGATCATTACACTGAATGCCGCCTCGCCCCGCACGTAAAGCGCTCAACACCTATCACCACGGGGATCTCCGCGATGCCCTGGTTCAGGCCGCGCTCGGGGAAGTGGAACTCGGCGGCCCCGAAGCGATCAGCATCAGCGCGCTGGCCAAGAGGCTCGGCGTCTCGCAGCCGGCTCCCTACAAGCATTTTGCCGACCGCGAGAGCCTGCTCACGGCGGTAACGGCCGAAGCCTTCCGCCAGTTCAACGCCATCCTGCGCGAGTCGATCGGAAAACCCTCCAGGCGTTCGAAGCTGTCGCGCCTGGCGCAAGCCACATTGGATTTCGGTCTTCGCCGCAACGGCGTCTACCGCCTGATGTTCGCCTCACGGATCATGGCATGCGCACCCAAGGGCAGCGAGCTGCATGTCGCCGCGATGGAAACCTTCGAGCTGCTGCTGGAATCCCTTGAAGCGCCCGCGGTCGGATTGCTGCGCGAACGCAGCGCCCTGCAAATCTGGGCCGCGCTGCACGGCGTGGTGATGCTGGCCGAACAGGGACTTCTCACCGGCCAGCTTGCCAATGTCAGCCGGGAAGAGCTGGTCGAAGATATCGTCAAGCAGACCAAGCTGGCGCTGGCGGTGGCCGTCAAGGCGGCGGACAAGAACGGCCGATAACGCTCGCCCGGTCCTCATGGTGCGGCGTCCGCAAATCCGTTACCATGGGGCTTGCGTAGCTGTTGCCGGAAAGCGGCTGCCTTGGATGCGAGTGGGCCGGTGCAGGTTCGATTGAAAATGAGATTTGCGCACACCCGGCCGGCGCGAACCGGCCGGCGGCTGGCGCTCGGGATATTGATGTCGCTGTGCTGTTCCGGTCTGGCGTCCGGCCAAAACAACGGCAAGGACAATGGCGAGGACGAAGATGCGCCGGCCAAGCCGAAGCCGGTATTGCCTAACATCTATCTCGACTTGCGGACGATCTACACCACCCTGCCGGCCGGTACGCTCTCGATCGGCTTCAGCGCGCCGCCACTATTGTCGACGCTGTCGAACCTGACATCGCTCGGGACCTTGTCGTCGCCGGCCAGCCGAAGCATCAATCTCGACATTCCCGTGACGGTTGACGTCAACGAGCAGCTGTCGGTCTATGGTGGCGTCAGCGGCGCTTCGTCCCAATCGGGCAGCCTGCCCTGGTCGTCGTTCGATATCTACGGTTTTACGGTCGGATTTCAGGCCGACCTCTATCAGCAAAACGGCGGCATGTTTCCAACGGTGACGATACAAAGCAATGCATCGCGATCGATTTCCGACGCGCCATTGGCCACGACCTCCTACAATACGATCCTCGAATTCGGCTACGCGCTGAACCCGGATGAAACGCGGGGACTGCTCGCCGGCGCGCAATACACAAAAATCATCGTCGATTCCATATTCGCTGAAGTGAAGCCTGGCTATGTGGGCTATGTCGGCGGCTACTATCAGTGGGACAACAACTGGAAGCTGACCGGCCGCTTCGGCGTGCAATCGTTCGGCGGTGCGCAGCTTCTCAATCTCACGCCGTTCCCGGCCTTCACCCAGCCGATCGTACGGCTCGATCTCGATCGCATGGACGATGACGACAACCGCCTGTTCGGCGTCACCGCGCAGATCGCCTGGACGCCGAAGCCGTCCTATCAGCTGACGGTGAGGACGCCGCTCTATGCGATCAAGAATTAAGGCGCATTCCGGCACCAGCGGATGCCGCCGCTGATCACACTGACACATTCACATCCAGGAGAAGACATCATGACATCCAGCGACGGCGCTCGGACGCTCAAGGACAAGGTTGCATTGGTGACCGGCGCGGGCCGCGGGCTCGGCCGCGCCTTCGCCGAAAAACTGGCTGCGATGGGCGCCGACGTCGCGATCCACGGCATGCGCGAGAACGGACCGGCGGAATATGGCGAGGGATCGACGCTGACGGCGGTCGCGGAAGATATCGCCAAGGCGTATGGCGTGCGCACCATTCGCGTGCTCGGTGACCTCACGCAAGGTGCCGACATCGCGCGCGTGGTCGAGACCACGACGCGAGAACTGGGGCCGGTCGAGATCCTCGTCCACAATGCCGGCGGCGACATCGCGGCCAAGGGCGGCAAGCCGGATCCGAACGACGCCATCGGCATCAAGGAAGAGGACGTGCGCGCGGTGCTCGATCGCAACCTGCTCAGCACGATCCTGACCTGCCAGGCGGTGGCGCAGGAGATGATGAAGCGGCGCCAGGGCCGCATCGTCACCATCGGCTCGGTCGCGGCCTTCAAGGGCCGCACCAACGGTTCGATCTATGCCGTCGCCAAAGCCGGCATGACGCATTACACGCGCTGCCTCGCCGATCAGCTGCGCTCCTACGACATCAATGTGAACTGCATCGCGCCGGGCGACACCCGTACCGGCCGCTTCATGGGCACGCGCGCGGTCGACCAAAATCGTCTGGTCGAAACCGGCACGCTCGACCGCATCGCCACCGTCGATGAAGTCGCGCGCGTCGTTGAAATGTTCGCGGGGCCGATGGGGGCGTTCGTCTCAGGACAGGTGCTGCGCGTCGACGGCGCCGGACAGTGCTGGGCGGCCTGATACCCGTTCTCTCAACTGGTCAAACTCGCCGGAGTGGTAGGTGGCGCCGTCAGGCGTAACGATTTCGACGTCCCAGCAGCCGTCCGATATCAGTTCATCGGCTTTTTTCATCGCGGCCAGCACCGACTCCCGCCGCAAGGTCACGGTTCCCGATGTATCGAGCGCGGTAATGAGAAATACCATGGACGGCTCCTGTTTCGGATTCGCACCAGTGTGGCTGGGAATACGGCCGGGTCAAGCGGCATGAATTGTGGGCCAGGAGAAGAAAACCCTACCCCCAAACGGCGGCGGGAAAGGGACTTCCACATTCTGGCCGCAGATTGCATACCGCTACCCTTGCTTCCGGGCCGAACTGGGCGACATTAGGGGCTCGTTCAATGGAAGCCGTCATGAGTCCGCCCGCCTTCGATCCCTTTGGAGAACTGGTCCCGACCGCCGATTCGGCGGCCGCGCCGGAACGCGACTCTAACTGGCTGAAATCGGCCGGTGTCGGGCTGTTCTGGGGGTTGGTCGGCGTCATCGTGCTGGCACGCGCGATGTACTTCGAGCCGGGCGCTTTCAGCTTCGGACAGGCCGTGGCGTGGGCGCAGGGCCTGTTCGGGTTGCTCTAGGGCGCGCACGCGGTACGCCCGCCCCTGCTGGAAGCCGGAAGAAGAATACTCTCCCTATCTTGCTGAATCGAAAATTTATTGGTGAAGCCGAGCAGGCCGGCGCATAAACTGTTCTCCAAAACGGGGGGCATGTGCCGCAACAAGACCACGAGACGGACGGGATAAGGTCGGACCCAGGCGCTTTCAGGCGCAGCCTGGCCCTCATTCCCGGCATCGCACTTTGCGGCGCGATCACCGCCGTTTCGCTTGGCGCCCAACTGGTCGAAGAGCGCATCTTCGCCCACCCCTATGTCGAAGCGCTGGTCATCGCGATCCTGCTCGGGATGGCGATTCGCACTGCCTGGCAACCGTCCGAGCGCTGGCGCTCCGGCATTGCCTTCAGCGCCAAACAGCTGCTCGAGGTCGCCGTCATGCTGCTCGGCGCTTCCGTCAGCTTTGCCGCGATCGTGGCGTCCGGCTACCTTCTGGTCGCAGCGATCGTCGCCACCGTCGTCATCATGCTGGCTGTCAGCTACGGCCTCAGCCGGATGCTCGGCCTGCCGACCAAACTGTCGATCCTGATCGCCTGCGGCAACTCGATCTGCGGCAATTCGGCAATCGCCGCGGTGGCGCCCGTGATCGGCGCCGATGGCGACGACGTCGCCTCGTCGATCTCCTTCACCGCGATCCTCGGCGTCCTGATGGTGCTGGGCCTGCCGCTGCTGATCCCGTTGCTCGCCCTGTCCGCGACGCAATACGGCATTCTGGCGGGTCTTACCGTCTATGCCGTTCCGCAGGTGCTGGCGGCAACGGTCCCCGCCGGTATCGTCGCCACGCAGATCGGCACGCTGGTGAAACTGGTGCGCGTGCTGATGCTGGGGCCGATCGTGGTCGCGCTCTCGCTCGTCGCCGCGCACCGCCGCAAGCGCCATGCCGACGCGACCAGGGCGGTTGCGATCAGCCCGTTCAAGCTGGTGCCGTGGTTCATCATCGGCTTTCTGGTGCTCGCCGCGCTGCGCTCGCTGCAGCTCGTGCCGGATATCGCGGTCGCGCCGGTTACAAAAACCGCGGCCATCCTTACCGTGCTGTCGATGGCCGCGCTCGGGCTTGGTGTCGACGTACGCGTTCTCACAACGGTCGGCGGAAGGGTCACCGCCGCCGTCACGCTGTCGCTGCTCCTGCTGCTCGGCCTGAGCATCGGACTTGTCCATTTCTTCTGATGAAGCCGCCGCCCTGGCAATTCGCAACTGGCGTGATCCAGCCACGCGTCAGAGCAGCTGATCTCTAGGCCGTTCTCATTCCGTTGGACAGGATCACCTGCAATCTGGGATCGCCCACTGCGAAGAACGCGGCTTCTATTCGTGCCGTCAGGTTCGGCTGCAATAGCCATTCACCAACTGTTTTGGCCGCCTCCTCGTGGCTCTCCAGGCAGGCAGAGTGGAGATAGGTCTTATCCCGCTCCTCGATCACGTACTCGCGCAACGCGGCCATATGGATGGCCGCGGCCGGGTCCTCGGCACCGACCCAATTGTGCAACAGCCGATCGATATCGCCGCCTGCGGTCACAACTAGCGTCACGACGCTCCTGATATTGAAGGCGAGGCGATATCCAGCAGGCCACACCTCCAGGTCGAGGCGGGTCAGGCTGTCGCTTAGGAATGCATCGAAGAAGCGGTCGATGCTCTCCACCTCCGCTCGAGGCCACTTGTTCCGGTGGTCGGCCTGGCCAAGCCGGCGCAGGCAAATATCCAGTCCGATGTGGTCAGGGTAATCACGCGCGGCGATCAGCTCGAAATAACGCGGCAGGAAGTAGCGTAGCTCCCGGGCGACCTGACCATCGTCATAGTCATGCGCGGAGTTGGTGTACTCGGCCAGCAGATCGGCCGGGATTGACCGCAAGGGCGTGTTGACCAGTTGTCGTTCTGTCTCCTCGGTCATGCAACAACGGCAATGGCATACGACGAGGTCACGGCCCAATCGATACGCGCCGAAGACCCGGTAGGCTTCCTCGATGGCGACCGTTAATTCCGAAGGCATGCTACAAGACGTCTGCTGATGGGTTCACAGAACTAACACAATATCCCGTTCAAGACCGTTATCCGGGAAACTCCGAGCCGGGCGCAAATCCGGATCGACGATGGCTGATGCGGCGCGCGTAATCCTGCAGCGGTCTGTGCCGTTGCTTCCGAGCGGCGGCCGGATTCAGGATCGGCTGGTGAAGGACGTGACCGTGCACGCCGAACCAAACGCCAGCGGCTTCTCCATCGAGATCAAAGGCAGGCTGAACCAGCCGGGATGGATGATGGTAGCGAGAGAGGGACTCGAACCCCCGACCCCAGGATTATGATTCCCGTGCTCTAACCAGCTGAGCTACCTCGCCACGGTTCACCGTCACGGCTCAACATACCGCAGTCGCGAACGCGCGGCATATAAGGAGTCGGTCGGGGGCCTGTCAAGCAAACCCGCCCGGTTCGAAAAGCGCCTGCAAACGGCGCTATTTGGGCCGGATCGAAGGATCGCCGCCGGGGCTGCCGGGCGGCGGAATCACCGGCGTTTTGCCCCCACCGGGCGCCGGTGCATGCATTTCGGGATCAATGCCGGCGGGCGGGCAAAGTACACCATCGGAACGGGCCAATCTTTCGCCGAGCGGTTCGGCCCGCTGGCCGGTGGTGGTGCCTTCCGGTGCTGCCGCGCCGGAATGCGGCGCTGGATGCATCGGCGCGCAATTGGCGGTCCGCGCAGCCGATGGCGGCGCGGTCGGAACCGGGGGAGTGGCCGGACCCGGCGGGGCCTGTGCCACCGCCACGCCGGAGGCCACCATCAGAACACACGACAGGAAGAGCGAGCGTTTTATTGCCATGGAAGGAAAACGGTCCGCAGCCGCGGAGGTTCCCGGCTGATTTCAAGACTTGCAATTTCAAGACTTGCAATTTCAGGACTTGCGGAAGCGGATCAGCGAAAAATGCCCCATCGGCGGCATCGGCCGCCGTTCGGTCAGGCTGACGCCGCCATGTTTGGCGGCCCAATTGGTCAATCGTTCCCAGGGGAATTCCGGCCGCCAGCCGAGTCGCCGCGCCAGCGGTGCGAAGGCGAGTTCAAAGACGCGCCGCGGGCCGCTTTCGGCGCCGATGTGATTGACCAGGATGAGTTCGCCGCCGGGCTTCAGCACGCGGATGAAATCATCCAGCGTGCGTTCGGGATCCGGCACCGCGGTGATGACATATTGCGCCACCACCGCATCGAAGAACGAATCCTTGAACGCCAGATTCTTGGCATCCATCACCGCGAGCGTTTCGACATTGGAAAGGCCGAGCGCGCGAACCCGCTGTTGCGCCCGGCGCAGCATCGGTTCGGAAATATCGACGCCGCACAATTTGGTGCTGCGCGAATAATCCGACAGCGACAATCCGGTGCCGACACCGACGTCGAGGATGCGCCCGCCGATCTTGTCGGCTTCCGCGATCGTCGATTGACGGCCGTGCTCGAACACCTTGCCGAACACGAGATCGTAGACCGGCGCCCAGCGCCCATAAGCCTTTTCGACCCCCTCGCGGTCGATGTCCGCAGTCATTCCCTTAAGCCCCCGCCCTTATGCCCCGCATTTTTTTAGCCGCGCATCACCTCGGCGAGCGGTGGCGCCGTTATATCCTGCACCCCTGCCCTCGCAACCTTCCGTGCGGTCGCACTCCTGATGAATCCGCCGCCGAGCACGCGCGCCTGCCCCGAGGGCGCGTCGTAAAACACGCAGGCCTGGCCCGGCGAAACGCCTTCTTCGCCGGCGACGAGTTCGACTTCATAGCCGCCATCGACCGCGCGCAGCCACGCCGGCTGCGGCGGGCGCGTCGAGCGCACGCGCACGAACATCTCGATGCCTGCGCCGATCACGCGCTCCAGCGCGCCGTCGCCGATCCAGTTGACGTCGCGCAGCTGGATACGGTCCATCCGCAGCGCCTCGCGCGGTCCCACCACGACGCGGCGGCTGGCGGCATCGAGCTTGACGACATAGAGCGGCGCGGCTGACGCGATGCCCAGCCCCTTGCGCTGGCCGACGGTGAAATGAACGATGCCCTGATGCTGGCCGATGACGTGGCCGTCGAGATCGACGATGTCGCCGGGCTCGATCGCGCCGGGCTTCAGGCGGCCGATGATGTCGGTGTAGCGTCCGGTCGGGACGAAGCAGATGTCCTGGCTGTCCTGCTTGTCGGCGACCTCGAGCCCAAAGCGCCGCGCCAGTTCGCGCGCCTGCGGCTTGGTCATGTCGCCGAGCGGAAAGCGCAGATAGTCGAGTTGCTCGCGCGTGGTCGCGAACAGGAAATAGCTCTGGTCGCGATCGGCGTCGGCCGCGCACACCAGCGCCCGCGATCCGTCAGCGAGACGCCGCGAGGCGACATAGTGCCCGGTCGCGAGTGCGCTGGCGCCAAGCTCGCGCGCGGTGGCCAGCAGGTCGCGAAACTTGACCGAGCGGTTGCACTCGATGCACGGCACCGGCGTTTCGCCGAGCGCGTAGCTGTCGGCGAAATTGTCGATCACCGACTCGCGAAAACGGCTTTCGTAATCGAGCACGTAATGCGGAATGCCGATCCGCTCGGCGACGTTGCGGGCATCGTGAATGTCACGGCCGGCGCAGCAGGCGCCCTTGCGATGGGTGGCCGCGCCATGGTCGTAGAGCTGCAGCGTGATCCCGACCACGTCGTAGCCCTCGGACTTCAGCAAGGCAGCCGTCACCGAGGAATCGACGCCGCCAGACATGGCGACCACGATCCGTGTGTCCTGAGGGCGGCCTTCGAGGTCCAGACTGTTCGGCATGGCAGGTCAATCGGCTTCAATCGCGAGGCAGCGCCGCGCGGCAAGAGTTCAAAAAAGCCTTTTACATATAAGGCCTTAAGGCCCGGTCCGGCCCTTTTTGGCCGGACCGGAAGCCCGCTCTTTAATATAGGCCGTATTCCCGGGAGGCAATCAGCCGGACCGGGTTTGGCCGGGCAATAGACGGCAAATCTTGCCGCCGGGCAGAAAAGGGGGCCGGCCCAGGGCCTCGGTGACCGACCCGGCGCCACCATAAGGCATTGAAATAAAACGATATTTTTTGGAGATCCAGCGTGGCCCGGTCCTTGCTCAGGGATAGCCAAGGTTTCAGCGCGAGGGTCGTCCGTGGTTAGTGTCACGTCAGAACTATTGGCAAACGTGTCTTTTCAAGGCGCGACGGCAAGGTCGGGGCGGCCGGATTCCGACCAGACGGCCGGAAACGACAGCTTTGCCGCGCTGGTCGACAGCAACAAGGCCGCTGCCAACAGCGACCACCGTCCCCAAGACACTGCGCCGCGCCGCGCCGATGATTCGCAAAGCCCAGCGGACCACCGGGCGCGCGACAACACCGCCGCATCGGACAAGGCGGCTTCGGACAAAGCGGCATCCGACAAGGCCGCGCGCAGCGACGCGCGCCAGGATTCCAGCGGCAGCAATGCCCGCGACAACGCCGAGGCGGACACCAACACTGACGCAACCCGCTCCAAGACGAAATCGGATTCTTCCAAGTCCGACACCTCGAAACCGGATGAGACCAAGGCGGAAGGCAAGCCCGCTTCCGGCGAGGACGCTGCAGCCACCGATCAGACCGAAGCGAAACAGGATACGGCAGCACTGGTAACGGCCAGCGCCGTGGCCACCGTGATTCCTGTCGCTACGGCAACAGTGGAAGCCTCGATCGCAAAAGCTCCCACCGATACCGCGACAGCGCCGCTTGCGATCGCCGCCGCCGCCATTGTCGCCACCGCCACGCTCACCGGGGCAACCGCTCCGGCGGCCGATGCCAGCGCAAATCCGGCTGCGACCGCCAACGCCGCCAAGACAGAGGGCGCGAAGATCGATGCCCAGATCGAGGTCAGCGTAGCCGTCACCGCGCAGGTCGCTCCCGCCGACACCACGGTCACGTCAGGCATCGCATTGGCTGCATCCGCGGCCGCGACGGCTGCCGGCGTGTCGAAAACCGCAACGCAAGCCAAGACGCCGGTCGCCACGAAGGAAGCCACTGCAACATCGGGCGAACCGGACAAGGCAGCCGGCACGATCGCCGTCCCCGCGGCTCCGGCGCCCGGCACCATCGTTCCATCAGTCACGCCGCAGGCCGAGGCCGCAGGCCAGCCGAAAGCCGAGAACGGCGTCATCGATGCCGCGAAGGCTGATGTCGCAGGCAACGGCGCGCCGGCACCATCGGCCAATGCGGCCGTGCATGCGCATCCGGTCACAGCCGATGTCAGCCAGACGCTGGCTGGCGCATCCAACAACGGCTTGCAGGCCGCAGGCGCGATCCAGACGCAACAGCCGGCATCTTCCACCGCACCAGTCCCGGCACCCCAGCTCAACGTCGCCGTCGCGACATCAGCAGCGGTGCCGCTCAGCGGGCTTGCGATGGAAATCGCAGCGTCGGCCAAGAGCGGCAAGAGCCGCTTCGAAATCCGGCTCGATCCGGCCGAGCTTGGCCGCATCGACGTCCGCATCGATGTCGATCGCAACGGCCAGGTCACCTCGCATCTGACGGTGGAGCGGCCGGAGACGCTGTCGATGCTGCGCCAGGACGCCAACCAGCTGCAGCGCGCGCTCGACAATGCCGGGCTTTCGACCGGCAATAGCGGGCTGCAATTCAGCCTGCGCGATCAATCCTCGCAGGGCCAGAACGACGGCAACCAGTCCAATCCCAATGCCCATCGGCTGGTCGTCAGTGAAGAAGACAGCATTCCGGCAGCGGTTGCCGGCCGCAACTATGGCCGCATGCTCGGAGCGAGCGGCGGCGTGGACATCAGGATTTAACGGAGAGCGTTATGGCAGTCGATGCAACCATGCCGACGACGATCGTCTCGGCGCCCGCAACGGGCAGTTCGAGCTCCAGCAGCTCCACGAGCTCGACCGCGACGACGGGGATCGCGGATAATTTCCAGACCTTTCTGACGCTGCTGACGACGCAGCTGCAGAACCAGAACCCGCTGGATCCGCTCGACACCAACCAGTTCACCCAGCAGCTGGTGCAGTTCGCCGGCGTCGAGCAGCAGCTCAAGTCCAACGACCAGTTGAAGTCGCTGCTCGAAATCGAAAAGAGCGCCCAGGCGACCCAGGCGCTGGTCTATGTCGGCAACACGGTTGCGGTCGACGGCAGCAAGGCGGCGTTCGACAAGTCGGCGACCTGGAATTTTCAGAGCGACAAGGACACCTCGGCAACCATCACGATCACCAACTCGGCAGGACAGACCGCCTACAGCGGCAACTACGCGCTGAAACAGGGCGGTAGCAGTTTCGTTTGGGACGGCAAAGGCAATGACGGCGTGCAGTGGCCGGCCGGCACTTACACGCTGACCGCCACCGGCAAGGACAGTTCCGGCAACAACGTGGCGATCTCCACCGAAGTCCAGGGCGTCGTGGATTCGGTCGATCTCAGCGCCTCCCCGCCGCTGCTGTCGATCGGCGGGCAAAGCTACACGACCGACAAGATCAAGCGCGTGGTGCGCCCGTCGACCACGAGCTAGTGCCTGCGCTTTCGTCGTCCCTGCGAACGCAGGGACCCATAGCCACCGGCTTTTGTTTTGCGAAGAACGCCTCATCTATCTTGCTTAACCGAGAGCACAACGCGGTATGGGTCCCTGCGTTCGCAGGGACGACGTGAAGTGAGACTTCGGATTCAATTGTCAAACAGCGAGAGGATGTGCGTTCGCATTCTCGCGGCGCCATACGCCCGAGCTTTGCCAGAAATTCCTTGCCCCCGAAATAAGAGGGCGCAGGGAAGACCGGGTGCGCGCTGCACCCGCGGTCTCGCGTGCGGTTTGCACAAAACAAAATGCACACGAGCATACAGGGCAGCGGAGAACACCCGGCCTTCCCTGCGCAATGGCTTTACGGCTTATGCCGCGCTCTCCCCGGAGACGAGTTCTTGGTTGACTCCCTCGCTGCCGTTCAGCTCTCGCCTACCCGACAGCTTGACACCTGCAACGGGCGCCAGGACCACACGGTTTTGCCGTACGCTTAGTCCACGCCGTCGTCGAGGCGTAAACCAGCGTCCACCGCAACCCGCCCAACGTCCGTGACGACGGCCGACGCCCTTCTGAGTAGGACGGGATGGGCAGATATATGCACCTGATTTACCTTCTGGTAAACAGAAATATTTTTTAACAGGACTTGACACGATTTCCGTAAACCAGAAGCGATTTGTCCGTCGGGTTGATTTGTCGCAGGCTGGCCGCAAGATTCCGCTTGCGCGCGAAGCGACGCACGTCGGTAGGGCGGATTGAGCCGAAGGCGTAATCCGCCGCACCGGTTACATACGCAAACGGGGTCTGTGCTATCAAACACTCTATATCGAATGATCGTCACGCGATCGACCAGCGGAGATTCTAGCGAAGATGATCACCTGACGATTACCTGGATGGCGGATTACGCCTTCGGCTCAATCCGCCCTACGAGTTCTGTGCGTCGATGGAACAAGAATGAAAGACGACATTGAGCTTTGGAAGCACAACGTCACTGCGCGCTGGGCGCAGACCGTTGAGTCTGGGATCGAGATCACTGGCGAGCGCAACAGGCGTCTAGGCCCGCTTTGGGAGTGCGCCAAGGTAACAATATACGTCGAACCATCGGATCATTTTGAGGTGGTTGATCTCGTGGAGAGCACCAGTAAAGCGCGGGAGGAGGGTTATCCGGACAGCTTCATATTCGGATTGCTCGATATGCTGATAACGTTGGAGCACGGTCCACTGATCAGAGTTCGCGTGACGTTGAAGACCGCAGAGTATGATCCCATTAATTCAACGAGGAACGCGTATTGGCAAGCAGGGCGCGACGCCGGAAGGAAGCTTGCGGAGACCGTTAGCCGAAGCCGGCGCCACACCTGACCTCCAAGCGGATTGGAGCCGTAGGCGTAATCCGCCGCACGGTTACAACGCCAATAGGCTCAGAGCGGAGACCGCAGCGAACAGCCCAAATGGCGGATTACTCCTTCCACCTCGCTCGTGGAGCGACCGCCGATGTAGTCGGCTCCAATCCGCCTACCCCCCACTCCTCCTCCGCCCGGCCCTGCCCAGCCCCTCTCGCAGACGCCCCGCCGCCCCTGTTCCCGGCATATTCAAGGAGATTCGTATTGAACCCTTGAGCTTAGGCAAATTTTAAGTCGCACGGCGTAGGTTATTACCGTGAGTTCAGTGGTTGAGAGTTTGTGAGTACGCCATGACAGAACCCCATCGCCCGAGGGTAAAATACGTCATCGGGCCTGACGGAAGTCCATTAACAATTGCGGACCTGCCCGCGCCCGGCACCAAACGGTGGGTGATCCGCCGCAAGGCCGAAGTCGTTGCCGCGGTTCGCGGCGGCCTGCTCTCCCTCGAGGAGGCTTGCAGCCGCTACACGCTGACGGTGGACGAGTTCCTGTCCTGGCAGTTCTCCATCGATCAGCATGGCCTTGCAGGCTTGCGGACCACCCGCATCCAGCAATACCGGCAATAAACTCTCCAAACCGGAAGATTTGATGAAAACCGGCTTCGTTTTGCGAAGCTGGTTTTTTTCATGCCGAAACTTCCTTCACCGACTTTAACGGTCGTTAACCATATGGAAACCATCCCCTAGGCAATAATTGCCCAGTCGGTCCCCGGGTACGAATCTTGGGCCGAATCCCTGGGGGCGGTTGGTGCAAAGTCTCGTTGCTTTCCTGAGAGGCCTGGGCGCGTCGCGGCTGATGGCGATGATCGCGGTGACCGCAGCCCTGATCGGCTTCTTCGCGTTCGTCATCATGCGCGTCACGACGCCGCAGATGACCACCCTCTTCACCGACCTCACGGCCGAAGACTCCTCCAGCATCATCAAGGATCTGGAACGCCAGGCGATCCCCTTCGAAATGCGCAACGAAGGCGCCGTGATCATGGTGCCGAAGGACAAGGTGACGCGGCTGCGGATGAAGCTGGCCGAAGGCGGCCTGCCCAAGGGCGGCGGCGTCGGCTACGAGATTTTCGACAAATCCGACGCGCTCGGCACCACCAGCTTCGTCCAGAACATCAATCATCTGCGCGCGCTGGAGGGCGAACTCTCCCGCACCATCCGCGCCATCGACCGCATTCAGGCTGCCCGGGTCCATCTGGTGCTGCCGGAACGGCCGCTGTTCTCCCGCGAAATCCCGGAGCCGTCGGCCTCGATCGTGGTCCGGGTGCGCGGCAGCCTCGAACCCCAGCAGATCCGCGCCATCCGCCACGTGGTCGCTTCCGCCGTCAACGGCCTGAAGCCGCAGCGGGTGTCGATCGTTGACGAGGGCGGCCGGCTGCTCGCCGACGGCGCCAGCAGCAATCCCGAGGGCGCGAGCGGCGACGAACGCCGCACCGCCTTCGAGAAACGGATGCGCAATGAGGTCGAGGCGATCGTCTCCTCGGTGGTCGGCCAGGGCCGCGCCCGCGTCCAGCTCACCGCCGATTTCGACTACAACAAGGTCACCCAGACCTCGGACAAGTTCGATCCCGAAGGCCGCGTGCTGCGCTCCAGCCAGTCCCGCGAGGAATCGTCGGCGACCGCCGGAGACAGCGGCCAGGTCACGGTCAACAACGAACTGCCCGGCAACCAGGCCAATGCCGGCGTCCCGGCGCGCGACCAGAGCAAGAAGAGCGAAGAAACCAACAATTACGAGATTTCCCGCGTCACCAAGACCGAAGTCACCGAGGCCGGCCGGGTCAACAAGATCTCGGTCGCGGTGCTCGTCGACGGCGCCTACACCAAGAACGAAAAAGGCGAGATGGTCTATTCCGACCGCAGCAAGGAAATGCTCGACCGCATCGCCACCCTGGTTCGCTCGGCGATCGGCTTCGACCAGAAGCGCGGTGACCAGGTCGAGGTCGTGAACCTGCGCTTTGCCGAAGCCCCGTCGGTGCCCCCGGTTGCCGAGCCGACCGGACTGCTCGGCATGTTCCAGTTCACCAAGGATGACGTCATGTACGTCATCGAGCTTGGCGTCATGATGCTGCTCGGCCTCGTCGTGCTGTTCATGGTGATCCGCCCGCTGGTCAAGCGCATCCTGGCCGCCGAAGCCGTTCCCGCGCTGGCCGGCGGCGCCGCCGTGCCGGCGCTGGCCGACGGCACCGCCGAAGGCACGCCCGGCCAGGCCCTGATTCCCGCCGGCGGCGCCGCCGCCTTGATCGACGTCGCCCAGGTTCAGGGCCAGGTCCACGCCCAGGCCGTGCACCGGGTCGGTGAACTCGCCGAACGAAATCCGAACGAGACCGCCTCCATTGTTCGTCAATGGCTCAGCGAACCTGTCGAGTGACCTGACATGGCCGTACCGCAAACCACCAACGCCAACGACATCACCACCGTCATCTCGGCGCTGGCGAGCCGTCAGGCGACAAGGCCCAAGGGCAAGCCGCTGAGCGGCCCGCAGCGCGCCGCCATCCTGATGCTGGCGCTGGGCGAACAATATGGCGGCAAGGTCTGGGCACTGCTCGACGACGACGAGGTGCGCGAATTGTCGATCCACATGTCGACGCTCGGCACCGTCGAGGCCGACGTGGTCGAAGACCTGCTGCTCGAATTCGTCTCAAGGATGTCGGCCTCCGGCGCCCTGATGGGCACCTTCGACGCCACCGAACGGCTGCTGCAGCAATATCTGCCGGGCGAGCGCGTCACCGGCATCATGGACGAAATCCGCGGCCCCGCCGGCCGCAACATGTGGGAGAAACTCTCCAACGTGCAGGAAGAGGTGCTCGCCAACTACCTCAAGAACGAATACCCGCAAACCATCGCCGTGGTGCTGTCGAAACTGAAGCCGGAGCACGCCGCCCGCGTGCTGGCGATCCTCCCTGAGGATCTCGCGCTCGACGTGGTCGGGCGCATGCTGAAGATGGAAGCGGTGCAGAAGGAAGTCATCGAGCGCGTCGAACAGACGCTGCGGACCGAGTTCATGTCGAACCTGTCGCAGACCCGCCGCCGCGACGCCCACGAGGTGATGGCCGAAATCTTCAACAATTTCGACCGCCAGACCGAAACCCGCTTCATCACCTCGCTGGAAGAGGAAAACCGCGAATCCGCCGAGCGCATCAAGGCGCTGATGTTCACCTTCGACGATCTGATCAAGCTCGACTCCGCCTCGGCGCAGACGCTGATGCGCAACATCGACAAGGACAAGCTCGGCATTGCGCTGAAGAGCGCCAATGAGGAGGTCCGCAGCTTCTTCCTCGGCAACATGTCGTCCCGCGCCGGCAAGATGCTGCTGGACGACATGGCCGCGATGGGACCGGTGCGGCTCCGCGACGTCGACGAGGCGCAGGCGCTGCTCGTCAACCTCGCCAAGGACATGGCCGCCAAGGGTGAAATCACTTTGACCAAGAACCGCGCTGACGACGAGCTGGTGTACTGATGGCCGCGCCCGCAAAATTCCTGTTCGACATGGACTTCGGCGCGCCGGACAAGACGCGCGAGCGTCCTGCCACGCCTGCCGAGATCGCGCAGAAGATCGCCTCGGCCGAGGCCCGCGCCTATCGCGACGGCTACGAGGCCGCGCAGCGCGAGGCCAAGGCGGAAAGCGACCGCCGCGCCGCGCTGGCGCTGGAAGAGATCGGTATTGCGATCAAGGGCATCGCCTCGCGCTTTGGCGGCATCGAAGCGCGGATGGAGACCGAGGCGGTCGACGTCGCGGTCGCGGTGGCCCGCAAACTGTGCGGCGAACTGATTGCCGCCGAGCCGCTCGGCGAGATCACGGGACTGGTGGGCGATTGCTTCTCGCATCTGGTCGCGACGCCGCACCTCGTGGTCCGCATCAACGACTCCCTCTACGAGGCCGCGCGCGAAAAGATCGAGCGGCAGGCCACGCAGAGCGGCTTCGAGGGCCGGCTGGTGATCCTGGCCGAGCCTGATATTGCAACCGGCGACTGCCGGATCGAATGGGCCGACGGCGGCGTGGTGCTGGAGCGAGCCGCCATCGAAGCCAAGATCAACGAACTTGTCGGGCGCTACATGGCGTCCCGCGATCAGGCCGGAAGGCCGTGAGGACTGAACCATGAGCGACACTGACACACATGTCCCGCTGCAGGACCTCAACGCCGCCAGTGCCGAGCCTGCGGATGACCTGGCCTACAATGAAGACGAACAGGCCTCGCGCATAGCGGCCGACCTGGAGGCCGTGTTCGACGTTCCGGTGCAGGTCTCGGCGGTGCTCGGCCGCTCCAAGATGGACGTTGGCGAGCTGTTGAAGCTCGGCCCCGGCACCGTGCTCGAACTCGACCGCCGCGTCGGTGAAGCGATCGACATCTACGTCAACAACCGGCTGGTGGCGCGCGGCGAAGTCGTGCTGGTGGAAGACAAGCTCGGCGTCACCATGACGGAAATCATCAAGGCGGAACGCACCTAAAACAACGGCACGCGCATAAGCGGCGCGAACAGACGAACAGGAGACTATGATGCGGCTTCTCATCGTTGGCACATTGAAGGGCCAGCTCACCACGGCCACCAAGATCGCGATGGACAACGGCGCTTCGGTGACCCACGCCGAGACGATCGAACAGGCGATGGCGGTGCTGCGCGGCGGCAAGGGCGCCGACCTGATGCTGGTCGACGTCGCGCTCGATATCCGCGATCTGGTGATGCGGCTCGAGGCCGAACACATCCATGTGCCGATCGTGGCCTGCGGCATCTCCAACGACGCCCGCGCCGCGGTCGCCGCGATCCACGCCGGCGCCAAGGAATACATCCCGCTGCCGCCCGATCCGGAACTGATCGCCGCCGTGCTCGCCGCCGTCGCCAACGATTCCCGCGACCTGATCTATCGCGACGAGGCGATGGGCAAGGTCGTCAAGCTGGCACAGCAGATCGCGGGCTCGGACGCCTCGGTCATGGTCACCGGCGAGTCCGGCACCGGCAAGGAAGTGCTGGCGCGCTACGTCCACACCCGCTCGGCCCGCGCCAAGCGGCCGTTCATCTCGATCAATTGCGCGGCGATCCCCGAGCACCTGCTTGAATCCGAACTGTTCGGCCACGAAAAGGGCGCCTTCACCGGCGCGGTGGCGCGGCGTATCGGCAAGTTCGAGGAAGCCACCGGCGGCACGCTGCTGCTCGACGAAATCTCCGAGATGGACGTGCGGCTGCAATCGAAATTGCTGCGCGCGATCCAGGAGCGCGTGATCGACCGCGTCGGCGGCACCAAGCCGGTCCCGGTCGACATCCGCATCATCGCGACCTCGAACCGCAATCTGGCCGACGCCGTGCGCGAAGGCACCTTCCGCGAGGACCTGCTGTTCCGGCTCAACGTCGTCAATCTGAAGATCCCGGCGCTGCGCGACCGGCCGGCGGATATCATCGAACTGGCGCACCATTTTGCGAAGAAATATTCCGAAGCCAACGGCGTGCCGCTACGCCCGATCTCCAGCGACGCACGGCGGGTGCTGACCTCCAACCGCTGGCAGGGCAACGTCCGCGAGCTCGAAAACACCATGCACCGCTCGGTGCTGATGGCGCAGGGCGACGAAATCGGCGCCGATGCGATCCTGACCCCGGACGGCGACCGTCTCGACCTTGCCAAGACCGCACCGGCCGTGGCGCATGCCACCTTCGCCGCCGAACAGGTGACCCGCGCGCTGGTCGGCCGCACGGTCGCCGACGTCGAACGCGACCTGATCCTGGAGACGCTCAAGCATTGCCTCGGCAACCGCACCCACGCGGCCAACATCCTCGGCATTTCGATCCGCACGCTGCGCAACAAGCTGAACGAATATGCCGACGGCGGAATCCCGATCACGCCGGCCGGCGCCGGCGACTATCAGCGCTTTGCGGCAGCGGGCTAGTCGAAGCGCCATCACCGTCATTGCGAGCGAAGCGAAGCAATCCATCGTGCCGCAACGGCAGTATGGATTGCTTCGTCGCTTACGCTCCCTTGCGCAAACGCCTTGCGTTTGTCGCAGGCAATGACGTCAGAATTACAGGGTCCCGCCGCGAATAACTCGGTGCGTCCGGCTTGCGGAAGATGTGGATGGGATCGCCGGGCTGCAGATCGCGCCCGGTGAAGACCGCATAGGCGTAAAGCGCGAGATAGCCGATCGCAAGCGCGCCGACGCCGTAGAATGCCCAGATCGCGATACGTTTCATCGGGTTACCACACTGCATTGGACGGGGCGCGCGACGTCGCGCCGGCAAAACCGCCGCAGCGGCAAAACAGTTTCAGGAAGCCTGCGTTCCAAGGCGCGCTCTCATTCCTTAGGGATCGGAAGTGAGCGTTCTAGAGCCTTTTCCGTTCCGATGGAATCGGAACGGAGCTCTAGATTCTTGTTCTGACGCGTTTTCTTCACGCGAACCGGTGTCCACTTCGCTGGAAAACGCTCTAGTCCGTGCGCTCGCTGAACGCCACGGCGACAAACGCCCTTCCCGCTTCCGTCACCGGATTTTCACATATTCCGGAGCGTGATTCCATTTGCCTCACTCAACCTTTTGTTGCTAATACTTACCCAACAACGGGAGAGCGATCATGGCCTTGTACGCGCAGACGAGTGGGACGCAGACGACCAACTCCGGCACTTTCGTTCCGATTCCCGGTCTGAGCATCACGATTCCCGAAGGGGTCGGCACCTCGGCGCTGGTGATCCTGAACCTGCCGATGCCGTACGCACAGGGCAACGACTACCCCGGCGCCACCGTCGGAATTACTGTGAACGGTACCGCGTTGGGCGTTGCGGCAAGCTTCACCTACAACGAACAGGAACCGTCGAGCACCGGTCGCGTGCCGACCACGCTGGTCGTCAGCGTGCCGCTAGCAGGTGCGCCGCAGACCATCGCCGGGGTTTGGTACGGCGTGCGCGGCAGCACCGTCATCATCGACAGCCCAGCAACGCTCAGCGCGATCTTGGACTAGATTTCCCGCGTCAGGAGCGAGCGGCCCGCGGTGGGGGCAGGCTGACTTCGGCCAGCCGCACCGCGTCCTCGTTCTGATCGATCGCGACATACTGGCCCTGCCAATAGGCCAGCGCCGCGGTGCGGGTCGATAGCTGCAGGTCCAGCACGCGGCCGATCAGAATGGCATGGGAATGCCGCTCGACGATTTCCTCCAGCTCACAATCGATCGCGGCCAGTGCGCCCACCAGCAGCGGCACGCCCGAAGCGCGCGTCGTCCACTCCGCGCCGGCAAACCGCTCTGCGCCCTTGAGCCCGTCCTTGCCGGCAAAGCGCTCGGCGACGTCGATCTGGTCCGACGTCAGGATACTGACGCCGAAGCAGCCGTACCGCTGCACCAGCGGCCATGAGGACGCGTTCCGGTTGACGCTGACAATCAGCGCCGGGGGATCGACCGACAGCGACGACACCGAGGTCACCGTCATGCCCGAAATGTCCCGGCCGCGCCCGGCCGTGACGACGCTCACCCCGCCCGTCAACTGTCGCATGGCGCCGCGGAAATCGTCTGACGAAACCTCTTGGGAAACCTGACGGTCGATCGCGATATGGCGGACAACGGAGTTCATGATGGCCTCACAGGTCGGAAGTGTCCTCGGTGCCTTGCAGCAGGTTCTTCAGGATCGAGCCTTCCAGCGCGGCGAGTTCCGCCGAACCCCGACGCCTCGGGCGCGGGATATTGACGTCAATGTCATGCGCGATGCGGCCGTCCTCGATCACCAGAACGCGGTCGGCCAGTGCCACGGCCTCGGCGACGTCGTGTGTCACCAGGATCGCGGTGAAGCCCTGATCCTGCCAGACCCGCTCCAGCAGCCGCTGCATCGAAATCCGCGTCAACGCGTCAAGCGCGCCGAGCGGTTCGTCGAAGGCCAGCACGCGCGGGCGGCTGACCAACGCACGCGCCAGCGCCACGCGCTGCTTTTGCCCGCCGGAAAGCACCGCCGGCCATTGTGCCCGTTTGTCGTCAAGGCCGACTTCGACCAGCGCGCTGTCGGCGCGGGCCTGCGCGTCCGGCGAGGTCCGCTCCCGGCCGAGGCCGACCTCGACGTTCGACAGCACCCGGGCCCAGGGCAGCAGCCGCGGCTCCTGAAACATCACGCGAACGTCTTCCGCGCGCGTTTCCTCGCCAAAACTGATGGTACCCGCGGTAATCGTTTCAAGGCCCGCGATCAGCCGCAGCAGCGTACTCTTGCCGCAACCGCTACGGCCGACGATGGCGACGGACTGCCCTGCCGGAATGTGCAGGTCGATGCCGCGCAGCACCTCGTTGGCGCCGAACGATTTGCGCAATCCCCGGATCGTCAGCGAAAGCCCGCGCAACAGGGCGTCCGCATCCCGCCGCAACAGCCGCGCCTGCTTGACGAACTCGGGCTGGTCCACGGCTTCGGCATCCGCGGGGCGAAAACGAAGAGCTTCCTGCATTTCAATCCTCAAAAGTTTCTGCCTCAATGTTTCTGGAAGGCCGGATGCCAGGACAGCGTCAGCCGCTCCAGCGCGCGTGAAGCGCTGTCGGCAAGCTTGCCAAGCAGCGCGTAGATCAGGATGGAGAGCACCACGACGTCGATCAGCATGAACTCGCGCGCCTGCATCGCCATGTAGCCAAGCCCCGACGACGCCGCGATGGTTTCCGCCACGATCAAGGTCAGCCACATGATGCCGAGCGCAAAGCGCAGGCCGACGAAGATCGATGGCAACGCGCCCGGAAAGATCACCCGGCGGAACAATTCGCCGTCGGTCATGCCGTAAATGCGGCCCATCTCGATCAGCTGCGGATCGACGGTGCGGATGCCATGCAGCGTGTTGAGGTAGATCGGAAAGAACACGCCGAGCGCGACCAGGAACAGTTTTGCCGACTCATCGATGCCGAACCACAGGATGACGAGCGGGATCAGCGCCAGATGCGGAATGTTGCGAACCATCTGCAACGTCGTGTCGGTCAGTTTGCTCGATAGCTGCGACAGGCCGTTGGCGAGGCCGAAAGTAAAGCCGATGCTGCCGCCGATAAGGAATCCGACGCTGGCGCGCCAGAAACTGACCCAGATATTGCGCACCAGTTCGCCTGACAGCAGCAGCTTCCATCCAGCCAGCGCCACATCGCTCGGCGCCGGCAGCACCCGCGCCGAGACGAAGTCGGTGACGCAGGCCACCTGCCAGAGCAGGATGATCGCAAGCGGCACGATCCATGGAATGAAGCCGTCGGCCCGCGGCAAGCGCAAGCGTCGGACACGCGGAAGACGTTCGATCAGACTCATGATTGCGATGCCTTGACGAGGGGACGATGTTCATTGGCGATGGTCTCGCCGAACGGGCCGGTATTGACGCGTATCGGCGTCACGTTGTTCGGCTGTTTCAGCGACAGCAGCGGAAACACCAGTTCGGCGAAGCGATAGGCTTCCTCCAGATGCGGATAGCCCGACATGATGAAGGTATCGATGCCGACATCCTGATATTCGCGGATCCGCGCCGCCACCGTGGCGGGATCGCCGACCAATGCCGTCCCTGCCCCGCCACGCACCAGACCGACGCCGGCCCAGAGGTTGGGGCTGATCTCGAGCTTGTCGCGCCTGCCGCCATGCAACTGCGCCATGCGCTGCTGCCCAACGGAGTCCATTCGCGAGAAGATTTTTTGGGCCGAGGCCACCGTCTCGTCGGTGACATGCTGGATCAACTCATCCGCCGCCTTCCAGGCCTCCGTGTTGGTCTCGCGGACGATCACATGCAGGCGGATACCAAATGAGAGTTTTCGTCCGCGCGCGTCCGCGACCGCTTTCACGCGATTGATCTTCTCGGCCACCTGCGCCGGCGGCTCGCCCCAGGTCAGATATTTGTCGACGGTGTCGACGGCGACATCGATGCCGGCGTCCGACGATCCGCCGAAATACAGCGGCGGCCGCGGCGCCTGCACCGGCGGAAACAGCAGACGGCCATCCTCGATGCGGATGTGCTTGCCTTCGACATTGACGGTCTTGCCCGCGAGCAGGTCGCTATAGACGTTGAGGAACTCGCGCGTCACGGCGTAGCGCGCGTCGTGATCGAGGAATATCCCGTCGCCCTTGTTCTCGACGGGGTCGCCGCCGGTGACGACGTTGACCAGCAGCCGCCCGTTCGACAACCGGTCGAGCGTCGCGGTCATGCGCGCGGCGACGCTCGGCGATTGCAGGCCGGGCCGTACAGCCACCAGATAGCGCAGCCGCTCGGTCCAGGGCGCGACGGCTGACGCCACCACCCAGGAGTCTTCGCAGCTTCGCCCGGTCGGCAGCAGCACGCCGTAATAGCCGAGCTGGTCCGCAGCCTGCGCGATCTGGCGCAGATAATTGAAGTTCACCTCGCGCCCGCCGGTGGTGGTGCCGAGATAGCGGCCATCGCCATGGGTCGGCAGGAACCAGAGGATATTGGCGTTCGATTGGTTGCTCATGAACCCGGCCTCCGTGCCGCGTCGGAAATCTTGATCTGTTTGGGAATGAGGCCGAGCGCGAAGAACGCGTCGGCGACCTGCTGCTGATCGGCGATCACGCTGTCGGTGATCGGCTTGATGCCGTAGGACTGCCGTTTCAGGGCGACCTCGACGACCGGGACCGGAAGACCGATCGCCGGCGCCAGCTGTTCGGCGACGGTGTGAATGTCGCCCTTGGCCCAATCGTCGACTTCGCTGAGTTGGGCCAGCACGAGATCGACGATTTTCGGGTCGGTGCCAATGAACTTCTTCGAGGCGAAATAGAACTGATAGTTCGAGACGATGCCGGTGCCGTCGGCGAGCGTCCGCGCGCCGGTGGCAGCTTCGGCGGCGGCCTGGAACGGATCCCAGATCACCCAGGCATCGACCGCGCCACGTTCGAACGCCGCGCGCGCATCGGCCGGCGCCAGAAACACCGGCTCGATCTCTGAATATTTGACGCCCGCCTTCTCCAGCGCCTTCACCAGCAGATAGTGAACGTTGGAGCCCTTGTTGAGCGCAACCTTCTTGCCCTTCAAATCGGCAACTGAAGTGAGCCTGCTGTCCTTCGGCACCAGGATGGCTTCGCCCTTCGGTGCCGGGGGCTCATAGGCGACATACTGGATCGGCGCCCCCGCGGCCTGCGCGAAGATCGGCGGCGCTTCGCCGGTGTTGCCGAAATCGATGGCGCCGACATTGAGCGCCTCGAGCAGCGGCGGCCCGGATGGAAACTCCGTCCATACCACCTGATAGCCCGCGGCCTTCAGCTTGCCCTCGAGCGTGCCCTTGCTCTTGAGCAGCACCAGCTTGCCGTATTTCTGGAAACCGATGCGGACGACCTTGTCCTGGCCGTAGCTGAGGCCAACCGTCGAGCCGACGATGGCGAGAGACAGCATGGCGCTCGCGATCAGGCGTTTGATGAAACGCTTCATGATGAAATCCTCTGCATTGATTGGAATGCTTTTCTCGAATTCAGGTCTGGGTATTGCGCCAGACGATGTCGCGAACCACGATCGGCTTCGGGATCAGCCCGAGCTTGAAGAAGCGATCGGCGACGGCCTGCTGGGTATCGATGATCGCCTCCGTCACCGGGCCGATCGCGAACGAGGCCCGGTTGGCCGCGACGGTCTGGACTTCCAGCGGAACGCCGGTCACGGCGGCGAGCGCATTTGCCACGGCGTCGCGATTTCCTTCCGCCCAGCGGGCGGCTTCCGTCAGACCCGCGATGATGTCGCGGGTGTGCTGAACGTTGGCGTTCGCGAAATCGCGGTTGGCGAGATAGAACGAATTGGTCTTGGCGACCTCGTAGGCGTTGATCAGGATCCGGCCGTTCTGCTTTTTCTCGCCGATCGCGAAGTATGGATCCCAGATCGCCCAGGCTTCGATGCTGCCATTGGCAAATGCCGGCCCAGCATCGGGCGGCGACAGATAGACCGGCGTGATATCGGCGTAGGTGAGACCGGCCTTTTCCAGCGTCGCAATCAGAACGTTATGCGCGCTGGTGCCCTTGGCAAATCCGATCCGCTTGCCTTTCAGATCGGCAATTGTGCGAATCGAGGAGTTGGCGGGAACCAGAATGCCCTGCCCGTTGGTGATCGGCGATCCCGCCACATAGACGATGTTCGCATTCGCGGCCTGGGCAAAGATCGGCGGGGTATCGCCGACCGCGCCGAGGTCGACACTGCCGGTGCTCATCGCTTCCAGCAACGGCGGGCCCGACGTGAACTCGATCCATTTGATGGCAATTTGTTTCGCGGCGAAGTGCTTTTCCAGAATAGCCTGCTGCCGCGCGATCACGAGCACCCCGGTCTTCTGATAGCCGATGCGGATTTCCTTAACCGGCGCCTGCGCCCGCGCACGCGGCGACAGCGCGACAACGGCACCGGCAACCGACAATCCGAGAAAATCCCGACGCTTCATCACATTCTCCTGAACGATCATGCTCGCGGCGATGCGCGATCATGCGATGCAAGAGATGATGGTGGCGCTTTGAAACGCTGTCGAGTGCTCCGCAAAAATAGCAATGACGGCACTGTTAGTCTGGCTCGCGACGACGCGTTTATTGCCGGAACACGATTTACAACGACGCATTTTTCTTGACGCTTACCCGAAGCCAATTCGTTAATCTTGAATTGGACAGCGACGGAACCTGATCCACCCGGAGTCATAAGCGACCGCCGCCGAGATCGACGAACGCCTATCAAATATGCGCCTGGAATTTCTCTCTGCGAATGCAGACCGGCGTAGCATCGTCATGCGGATCGCGTGACAACAAGAAAGAACGGTTCTATTGACCGCGGTTGCGCGGCCTCTAGCTTGTTTTGATCCCTTTAATGTCAGGCAGATCAAACTCCATGCGCAACCGCACCACATCGATTATCGGAGCCATCGCAGCCATCGCAGTCGTTTCAGCAACATCCGTGGCCGCGCAGACACCGCCATCCGATACGATTCGCATCGGCTATCAAAAATCCTCGACGCTGACGGCCATCCTGAAGACCAATGGCGAACTGGAAAAAGCGCTCGCGTCGCTCGGCGTCCGCGTCTCCTGGCATGAATTCACCAGCGGCCTGCCGCTGCTGGAAGCGATCAACACCGGTAACATCGACTTCGGCGCTGACGTCGCCGATACCGTGCCGCTGTTCGCACAAGCCGCGGGCGCCAGGCTTGCCTATATCGCGGAAGAAGCCGCCTCCCCGTCGGCGCAGGCCATTCTGGTCGGCGCGGAATCGCCCATCAAGACGCTGGCCGATCTGAAGGGCAAGAAGGTTGCGGTGACAAAAGGCGCCGGCAGTCATTTCCTGCTGCTCGCCGCGCTGGCCAAATCGGGCCTGAGCTTCAAGGATATCTCGCCGGCCTATCTGACGCCGGCCGACGGCCGCGCCGCCTTCATCGGTGGAAATGTCGATGCGTGGGTGGCCTGGGATCCGTTCCTGACCAGCGCCCAGCGCCAGTCCAACGCGCGGGTGCTGTCCGACGGCAGCAACGGCCTCGCGAGCTACAAGCGATATTACCTGTCGTCGGCTGCGTTTGCCGATCGGCGCGGCGACGTGCTCAATGCCATCTTCGGCAAGCTCGACGAGACCGGCAAATGGGTCAAGGCGCATCAGGACGACGCGGCCAAATTGCTGTCGGGGCTCTGGGGCATCGATGCGGCGACGGTGAAGGAAGCCAACAGTCACCGTTCCTACAAGGTCGGAATCGTCACAGCGCCCGGCCTGTCCGAACAGCAACGCATTGCCGACGCGTTCTTTGCGGAAGGATTGCTGCCGGTAAAGGTCAACGCGGGCGATGCGAAGATCTGGACGCCGAAGCGCGACTGATCGAACCGGTGGCATGATGTTGGGTTGAATGGTGTGGCGGCAGACTCGCTGCACCTCTCCCGCTTGCGGGGGTCGAGACGAGCGAAGCTCGCTCTTAGGTCGGCGCGAAGCGCCGGGTGGGGGCTCTCTCCACACGGGGAGTGTCAATTGTGGAGACACCCCCACCCATAGCCGATGCTACGCATCGGCGTTCTTAAGCTCAAGGACGGCGGCCGTAGGCCGCCTGCGCCTCCCCCGCAAGCGGGAGAGGGAGCGCACCTTCTTCGTGGCTCGCAACCAGACGTAAACTCAACACGCTCTAAGCGAGGCGGCTTCTATGCCGCCTCGAACGCCGGAACCGGCAATGCGGTGACCGACTTGATCTTTTCCATCGCGAACCGCGAGGTCACATTCTTCAGCGCGACGGCGCCGATCAGCTTCTTGTAGAAAAGATCATAGCTCCGCATGTCGGCGACGACCACGCGCAGCACATAGTCCACGTCCCCGGCCATACGATAGAACTCGATGACTTCAGGCATGGCGCTGACGGCGGCCGCGAATTTCTTCAGCCACGCATCTGAATGATCGTCGCTCTCCACCGACACGAACACCGACAGCCCGAGGCCGATCTTGTTCTGGTCGACCAGCGCGACCTTGCCGGTGATGATGCCCTCGTTCTCCATGCGCTGGACGCGCTTCCAGCACGGCGTGGAGGAAAGCCCGACGCGCTCCCCGATCTCGGCTACCGACAGCGATGCGTCTTCCTGAAGTACCCGCAGGATCTTGCGGTCGATCGCATCGATGCGGCGGGTCTGTTCCGGGCCAGACGTAACAACTTCGCTCATATGTGAAACTTTCTTCCAAATGCATTGCTGTCGACAATGCTATTCAGAAAATAATTCCACACAAGCCGGCCACCGTTTCGAAATTTGGCACGGTCGGAGAAAGACTTGCTGCGCGGAGCGCCTTCGCCAGCCTAAAGACCCGCGCCCTTGCCGATCGCCCCGGAGAACGAACGGTCGACGATGTCGGCGGCGTTGAGCTTCTGCTTGATCAGGCCCGAGCGGAAATAGAGCTCGATGGTTTGCTGTTCGTCGGCCACAACGCCGTCATCGATCGGCGCGACGCGGATTTTCGCCCGGCTCAGCCAGTTCAGCGGCACCGCGGGCGGAATGCTCATCAGCCTGCCCCACGTCTCGGCGTAGGCGCTGACATTGGTCTGTGACCACGCCCGCGCGGCCGTCAGCCGCCTGACAAAATCTTCCAGTTCCGGTCGCTTGTCGCGGATCGCGTTCGGCGTCGCGACCTGGAAGCCCAGTCCCGGCGTAAGACCCTCAGCCGTGATCACGCGCCGCGACTGGAACAGGACTTCTTCCTGACTCACATACGGCTCCCATGTCGACCAGGCATCGACGGAGCCTTGCGTATACGCAACCTTGGCGTCCGACGGCGCGAGGAACACGATCTGGACGTCGCTGGTCGACCAGCCCTTCGATTCAAGCGCGGCAAGAATCAGTTGATGACCGATCGAGCCACGGCCGGTCGCGATCTTCTTGCCTTTCAGGCTCTCGAAATCGCGGACGGCTGAGTCCTTCTGGACCAGCACCGCGAGACCCTCGCGGCTCTGCCGGATCGCCGCGATGGCTTTCACCGGAACGTTGGCCGCCGCGGCGAAGGTGAACGGCGCGTCGCCGACCAGGCCGGTTTCGATCGCGCCCGCGCTTAACGCTTCCAATAGCGGCGCCGCGGCCGGGAATTCCTTCCACTCGATCTTGTAGGGAACATCCCTGAGGACGCCGGCAGCTTCCATCACGGCCTGCGAATTCCCCTTTTGATCGCCGACCCGCAGGGTGGTCTGGGCATCCGCCGAGGCAATCGCACCCAGCAGCAGGCCCGCAACGAGAATGGCGCGCATCATTCCGCTGCCACTCCCCGGGCAACACTGCGTCCGGCGATCAGTTGACGCGTCAGCGGGATCAGTTCGCGGCCGTAGTCGATGGCATCGATCAGGGGATCGAAGCCGCGAATCAGGAAGTGACTGATGCCGAGATCGTAATAGTCGCCAAAGACTTCGGCGACCTGTTCGGGCGTGCCGACCAGCGCCGTGGTGTTGCTGTTGGCGCCGGTGAGTTTGGCGATCTCGGTCCATAGCCGCTTGTCGATCCGGGTGCCCTGCTCGGCCAGCGCCAGCAGCCGTTTCGCGCCGGCGGTGGCATGGCCGTCCGCCGGCTTGCGATATCCGGTCTTGTCCTGCAGCGCGGTGGCGCGGGCCAGAATTTCATCGGCCTTGACCCAGGCCTTCTCCTCGGTATCGGCGAGGATCGGGCGAACCGAGAGGCTGAAGCGCGGCGTCGGCCGGCCATGTTTCGCGGCAGCCCCGCGAACCCGCGACGTCACATCGCGCACCTGCGCATAGGATTCGCCCCACAGCGCGAACGTATCGGCATGCTTGCCCGCGACCTCGATTGCCGCGTCCGAGCCGCCGCCGACGAAGATCGGAATCCCGTCGCTGCGATACGGCTTCAGCTGCGAGAAGCCGTTCTGCACCTGGTAATACTTGCCGTCATAGGAGAACGGCTTTTCGCTTGTCCACTCGGCGCGAACCACATCCAGGAACTCGCTGGTGCGGGCGTAGCGCTCGTCCTTGTCGTCGATGACGTTGCCGTCCTGCCGCAGTTCGGTGGCGTTGCCGCCGGTGATGACATGCAGGGCGACGCGGCCGCCGGAGAGTTGATCGACGGTCGCAAGCTGCCGCGCGAGCAGCGTCGGCGCGGTGAAGCCGGGCCGCTGCGCGATCAAGACATTGAGCTTGTCGGTCACGCCGAGCACGTGCTGGCCGATCTGCAGACCATCCGGCGTGGTGGAATGGAACGCCAGCAGCGCGCGATCAAAGCCTGCGTTCTCATGCGCCTTGGCAACGGTCTCGACATAGTACCGATCGAGAATCGGGCCGTTCCGCACGACGGTTTCGGACGAATAATTGCTGCCGATGTATCCGATGAATTCCACTGACATGGGCTTGCTCCAAAATTTGGGATTGGTTCGTTGATATTCAGACGCCGAGCACGAGGCGTCCGGCGTTGACTCGCGTAGCGTCGTCCTGCGGGGTGTGAACCCGCCCGCACATGACATCGCGATAATGCCGCTCCAGCGGATTGGCGCGGGTGAGACCATGATTGCTGGTCAGCGACAGCGCGTCTTCGAGGATCGCGACCGCATTGTTGGTGACCGTGAGCTTGACGATGCTGGATTCGGACGCGCTGAGCTGCACGCCATCGTCGAAATCGCCCGCAAAGCTGTCGATCAGGCGGGCATTGACGGCCAGCCGCGCCTCGATGCCGCCGACGATCTCCTGCACCCTCGTCAGCGTCGCCAGCGATGCGCCGAGGTTGGACGGCTTCCGATTCCTGAGGAATTCGACCAGCCAGTCGCGCGCCGCACGGGCGACGCCGTCATAGATCGCGGCGACGAAGATCGCATGCACCACGGACTGGGTGAAATCCGGCACCCGCCATTCCTCGGGAGCGCGGACGTCGATCTCATGGTCGAGCGGGAACACGACGTCTTCGAACACGACGTCATGGCTGCCGCTGGCGCGCAGGCCAAGATGGTCCCACGTTTCGATAATCCGCGTGCCCGGCAATCCCGCAGGCACCAGGAACAGGCCGACGCGCATTTCCGGCTCGTCGGTCTTTGCCCACACCGCATACCATTTCAGGATCGGCGCGCCGGTCGAATAGATCTTGCGGCCAGAGAGCCGCCATCCGGTCTCGGTCTTTCGCGCGGTTGTCCCCGGCAGCCCGCCGCGCGCGGGCGAGCCCAGATCCGGTTCGACCCGCAGCGCATTGATCAGCGCCACGCCGTCGACCGCCTCCCGCGCCAGTTTGCGGGACAGACGCCCCGGCCAGCGTGTGCTGCGCGCCATCACCAGATGCTGGATGTAATGCATCGACAGCACCAGCGCCGTCGATGGATCGGCCTTGCCGAAGATGCCGAGGATGCGCGCCGTGTCGAGCGCACCCGCCCCGTGGCCACCCAGCGCCGTCGGCACGGTCAGCGCCAACAGACCCGCCTCGGCAAGCTCCTTGAAATTCTCATGCGGAAAACTGGCGTCGCGATCATGCTGCGCGGCGCGCGCTGCGAATTCGGAAGCCAGCGCCCGCGCGCAATCGTACGGCACCGGCGTGGCCTCCGCCGGCGGCTCCTTGCGTATCGAACTGTTGATCGCGCTCACCATGTCGCGTCCAATCCGAGCAGGCCGAGGATGCTGCGGCGAAGCTCCGCCAGCCTTGGATCACCGCGGTGCCGCGGATACGGCCGATCGACCGCGATGTCGGCCTTGATGCGCGCGGGACGATCACTGAACACGATGACGCGGTTGGCGAGGAACAAGGCTTCCTCGACGTCATGGGTCACCAGCAGCGTGGTAAATCCCTTGCGCTGCCACAGCGCGACGATCTCGGCCTGCATCGTGATCCGCGTCAACGAATCCAGCTTGCCGAGCGGTTCGTCGAGGATGAGGATCTTTGGATCGTTGACCAGCGCCCGCGCCAGCGCGACACGCTGCGCCATACCACCAGACAATTGATGCGGATAGGCATTGCGAAACTGCGACAGGCCAACGAGGTCAAGCGCGGCATCGACACGATGCCGCTGGGTCTTCAGGATGCCCTGCGCCTCGAGCCCAAGCGCGACGTTGTTCCAGACCGTTCGCCACGGAAACAGTGTTGGATCCTGAAACACCACGACCCGGGATGGGAACGGTCCGGTGACGGGATCGCCGTCCTCGCGGAGCACGCCCGATCGCGGCGCCTCAAGCCCCGCGACCAGCCGCAGCAAGGTCGACTTGCCGCAGCCGGAGGGACCGAGCAGTGCGATGAACTCACCGGGCTTGACGTTGAAACTGACATCGTCGAGCACCGGCAAGACATTGCCGTCGATGTCAAAGGCGTGGCTGATGCGTTCGACATCGAGCGAGGCACCGACGGCCGGATAAGTGACCGCTTCGGCAAGGGCATGCGCTACCATTTGACGACTCCCTTCTGCCAGATCAGCAGACGGTCGCGCGTCCGGAACAGCAGCGTGATCGCTCCCGAACACAGCAGCGACATCACGATCAACGCGGCATACATGTTGGCATACGCCGCCCAGCCCTGCGCCCATTGCAGATACCAGCCGAGCCCCGCCTTGACGCCGATCATCTCGGCAACCACCAGCACCGCAAATGACGATCCGAGGCCCATGAACAGGCCGACGAACACATGCGGCAAGGCTGCGGGAATCGCGACCTTCAGCACCAGGAACGACGGTTTCGCGCCGAGCGTTCGCGCCACGTCGTAATAGGCGTTGCTGACGCTCGCGACACCGGACCAGGTCAGCACCGTGACCGGAAACCCGGTCGCCAGCGCGATCAGGAACGTGCTGGCGCTCCAGCTCGACGGGAAGGTGAAGAACGCGATCGGCAGCCACGCCGTCGCCGGCAGTGGGCCGATGAACCGCAGCACCGGATGCACCCAGTAACCGACGCTGCGCGACCAGCCGATCGAGACGCCGGTCAGGAAGCCGACCGTGGCGCCGATGACATATCCGCCGAGCTGAAGCTTTACAGACGCGATGATGCTGTCGAGCAATTTGGGCAAATCATCGGTGTAGACCTCGATGATCGACTGCGGCGGCGGGAAGAACGGCAGCGGCAGCCACCCGAACTTTGCGGTCGCGACCTCCCACAGCGTCAGGAATAACGCCGATACCAGCAGCCACGGCGCACGCCGTTGCAGGCCGGCATTGAACCGCCCGAGCCGGCTGCCCGCCACCGTCGCCAGGAAAATGACGCCGGAGATGACGAAGGCCGCGGCCGCAAGCTGATGGGTGCGCGTCCAGTCACCGATATCCGGCCACCACAGGCACGATATGCCAAACCCGACCCACGCCAGGCTTGCGAACACGCCGGTCCCGCCTGCCGGAAACGAGACCGCCAGCGACAGCGGCCGCCCCGAAAGTGCTGCGCCTTCTTCCGCCGATTGCGCCAGAGCGACCGTCTTAGACGCCGAATACGTCGACATAGATCCGCTCCGCAAATTTCGCCGTATCGGTGCTGGCCTTGAAGACCGAAACGCTCTTCAGGTCGTCCGCATAAGCCTTCAGTTCCCGCTTCAACACTTCGCCGACGGGATGGTGATGATGGGTGTGGTAGCGGACCATGGCCTGCAGATCCTGCAGGCTCGCCGTCTTGGGGGCGTAAGGCTGGAACGAAGGCGCGGCGACATCAGGGTTTTGCGCGGTGTACATGGCGGCATCGAGCAGCGCCTGCGTGATGGCGCGTGCGACCTGCGGTTCTTCGCGAACCAGGCTGCCGCGCAATCCGAGGATGCAGCAGGTCTTGTCCTTGTATTCACCGTCGAGGTTGGAAGCGACCTCCTTGTAGGCGCTGTCCTTCAGCCAGATATGGGCAATCGGATCGGAGGCGAGGAACGCCTGAACCTCGCCCTTCTCGACGGCGAGCTGCAGCAAATTGCCGGGATAGGCGCGCCAGTCGACATCCTTGTTGGGATCGATGCCCTGCTTGGCAAGCTGGATCGAAAAGAAATTCTTGTCCGGCCCGCCGAGATCGCCGACCGCGACGATCTTGCCCTTGAGGTCGGCCAGTCTGTCGACGCCCGAATTGACGCGCGACAGCACCCGCATGCAGCCGCCATGGGTTCCAGCCGCGATCTTGACGTCAAACCCCTGCTCCAGCGGCTTCAGCCAGCGCAACGCCATGCCGAGCCCCGCGTCGCTCTTGCCGGTCGCGATCGCTTCCAGCAACTGATCGGTCGAGCCGCTGTAGTTGATCAGTTCGACGTCGAGATTGTGTTTCTTGAAGATGCCCTGGTCGATCGCCACCGGAACCGGCACGAGGCAGACCGCGCCGGCATTCCATGACAGTTTCAGCTTTCGCGGCGCCCCGGTGAGCGCCGGCGCGTTGGAAGCGGTCCTGCAGATCGGAAACTCCGAGAAGTCGATGCCGGGCGTGGCCGCACGAAACGGGAAGGCTTGCGCGCCAAACACGCCTAGCGGCGCGGCGAGCGCCGCGGCAGCTCCGCCGCGCAACAGCGTTCGGCGATCCAGCCGCGTTACGTCGTTCTTTCCATCTCGTGACATCCTGCACTCCTGCTCTCAAAACGGCATGGCGCCGCCGTCGGCGCAGCACGTGGATGCTGTGGCCCGTTATGTTCCACACTGGCGATCGGTTATTCGGTTCAATCCCCGCGAGACTCCGATCTCGCCCCGTTGATCTGACGTTCAAATGATGCGCGGCAGCAACGCCGTCGTCAATGAAATGGAATTTTGAATGTGAAAGCGAACGGAGAGATTATCTCCACATTGATATCGACGTGCGATGAAACGGTTTTTGCGCGCTCGCAAAATATGCAGCGCTTCCGCATCGATTCAATTCTTCCGATTTCGAACGAGTTCAAGCCGCACAGCAGACAATTTTTATTCGCGCGTGAGTAGCGAGGCGATCATTGCCGGTGCATCAAAATATTCAGTCAGCCATTTCATTGACTGCGGAGCAGTCGCTCGTACGCTTGGTGCGTCGCTGATTGCCTCACGCAATGCGGCGGATCACACCGGAAAGAACAAAGGCATGAACAAACTCGAATCAACAACGCGCTCACGCATCCGTAAATTTGGCGCCACGCTGGTCGGCGCGGCGCTGGGGCTGGCGATAACAGCTTCGGCCATGGCAGCGGACACCGTGACGCTGCGCGTCGGCGACCAGAAGGGCGGCAACCGTTCGCTGCTCGAAATCGCGGGATTGGCGAGGGATCTTCCCTACAAGATCGAATGGTCGGAATTTCCTGCCGCTGCGCCTATTCTCGAAGCGTTGAATGCCGGCGCGCTCGATGTCGGCTACACCGGCGATCTGTCGTTTCTCACCGTCTATGCCACCGGTGCACCGATCAAGGCGATTGGCGGCACGCGCTCCGATGCCCGCACCCAGGCGATCCTGGTCCGGCAGGATTCGCCGATCAAGACGGCGGCGGATTTAAAAGGCAAGCGGTTGGCCGGAACGCGCGGCGGCTGGGGCCAGTTCCTGATCGACGCGACGCTGGAGAAAGCCGGCTACAAGGTCGACGACGCGACCTTCGCGCCGCTGGGTCCAGTCGATGCCAAGATCGCGCTGGTCGCCGGCTCGATCGACGGATGGGCGGTGTGGGAGCCCTACGTCTCCTACGCGACGCTGAAGGATAAGGCCCGCGTCGTCGCCAACGGCGAAGGCCTGACGCCGACCATCACCTTCATCGTGGCATCCGATTCCGCCATCGCCACCAAGCGCGCGGCCGTGCAGGATCTCGTGCAGCGGCTCAACAAGGCGCGGCTGTGGTCGCTGGATCACCTGCCCGAATATGCCAGGAACACGTCCGAACTGACCAAGCTGCCGGAAGACGTGCTGCTCAGCGCCTACACCGCGCAAAAAACCAGCCCGATCGTGATCGATACCGGTATCGTCAAGGAAGTTCAGGCGGCATCCGACCGCGCCACCCGCTACGGCATCCTTTCCAAGACGCTCGATGTCAGCAAGGCCGTCGATCGCAGCTTTACGGCGGCGGCCGCCGGATCGAACTAACTCACCACTCAGATGAAACGGACAAGGGTCGGCATTCCGGTGCCGCCCCCTGGCCTCGGCCGTTGAAGTTTCTTCTGTGGTTGGCTGCATCCGGAGAATGTTGTGCGGGGAACCTGCGTAGCTTTGGAATTCAAAAAGCAACGCCCCGAGGGAATAATCGACCTCGTTCGAGATGACTTGTCACGGCCACGCGAGCGAGCGCAGAGGTCACAGATGATTCAACGCAGCACGATCTATCCAATCAAAATGGCGGCAGCGATCATCTGCCAAGCGGCACTGCTGGCCATGATCGTCTGGGGATTTCACTAGAATTCTGAACTTTCCGGCGGATGGCTACTCAACGAAACGTACTGGGCCGCATCAGACATGATCCCGCATTACACCATCCGGCATCTCGCCGGCGCGCGCGAAGAGCTCTCATGCTTCCGACAGCTGGAGGATGAATGCGCGGCGCTGTACTTCAATATTGTTCACGGCGCGAAAGTCCACAGGCGCTTCACCACCGCAAAATCGGGAGTGCCGTGCACGGACTACGTCCTGATCGCGCGCGAGGATGGCAGCGGCGGAGCTGTCAAGGAACGGGCTATCGCGCTGTTCGACGCCTCCTGATAAAGACACCTTCGCAAGACCTGCCGGTTATCCCGCCGCCGCAACTTTCGGCGTCGGCGCGACGCTGACCGCCAGTTTGCCGTAACGGTCCTTGAACGCCTCGGTGTCGATTTCCTCGAGCTGGATGGCGCCGCTCATCACGCCGGCCTTCCAGGCTTCGTGCTCGGGATCGTGCTGGAATTCCGGCATCACTTCCTTGGCAAACAATTCCAGCGAGTCGCAGATGTGCTCATGGCTGTTCTTGCCGGCCTGGTTGAGCAGGATCACCTGGTCGATGTGCGAGGAACGAAACCGCCGCAACTTCTTGCGGATGGTTTCCGGCGAGCCGATCAGGCCGCCGCGCAGAGCCGCTTCCTGCGCCTCCGGATTTTCGCGCTTCCACTTGTTGTATTCGTCCCACATGTTGACGGTGCCGGGGTCGGGACGCTGCCGGTTCTGCGACGCGCCGTAATAGCGCAGCGCGAACTGGAAGAAGGTCGCGCCATCGGCGCGCGCCCGCGCCTCCTCGTCGGTCTTGGCGCACATGAAGAATGACACCAGCGCCATGTTCGGGTTGATCTCGTAGTCGGCGAGCTTCTTCAGCCGCTTGGTGATCGCGTTGTAATAGGCGTGCACCCAGGCATGCGCGGCTTCGGCGCTGACGAACTGAAAGCCCAGCGCGCCAAAACCGTTCTCGCCGGCGCGTTCGATGGTCTGCAATTGCGAGCACGCCATCCACAGCGGCGGATGCGGCTTCTGCACCGGCTTCGGCACCACGTTGCGCAAGGGGATGTCGAAATACTTGCCGTGATGCTCGGTGCCCACCTTCGTGAACATCGGGAAGATCGCGGCGACAGCCTCCTCGAACACCTCGCGCTTGGTCTCCATGTCGCGGCCGAACGGCGTCAGTTCGGTGATCGAGGCGCTCTCGCCCATGCCGAATTCGCAGCGGCCGTTGCTGAGCAGATCGAGCACAGCGACGCGTTCAGCGACGCGGGCGGGATGGTTGGTGGTGAGCTGGAAAATGCCGTGGCCGAGCCGGATTTTTTTGGTGCGCTGGGAAGCGGCGGCGAGGAACGATTCGGGCGACGGCGAATGCGAATATTCTTCCAGGAAATGATGTTCCACGACCCAGGCATGGTCATAGCCGAGCCGGTCGGCGGTCTCGAGCTGCGTCAGGGCATTCTGGTAGAGCCGCAGCTCATCGCCCTCTTCCCACGGGCGCGGCAGTTGCAGCTCATAAAAGATGCCGAACTTCATGACGTCGCTCCCGATTGTTGTTTTGTTGCAGTGTATTCGCCGCGCTGCCCAAGTCTAGCCTCGGCCGTGAAACTCCAATTCCGCGCCGCGGAAGCCGGCTTGCATGGAACGCGCGAATGGTTAGCTTGAGGGTCTGCCTGAGTCGCGGCCGATCACGGCCCGCTCGCCCCTCCGCCGAGACCAAATGACCACGTTTACGCCGCATCAGGATTCCGCGCTGAAGGCCGTTGCCGACTGGATGAAGGCAAAGCCTGGCAAGAACGGCACGCCGCCGGTATTCCGGCTGTTCGGCTATGCCGGAACCGGCAAGACCACGCTGGCGCGGCACATCGCCGACGGCGTCGACGGCGAGGTGAAATTCGCGGCCTTCACCGGCAAGGCCGCGCTGGTGATGCGCAACAAGGGCTGCGACAACGCCTCCACGATCCATTCGCTGATCTACCGCGCGCGCGAATCCGGCGTCGAGCAGCCGAGTTTTGAACTGTGGGACGACGCGCCGGCCTCGAAGGCCAAATTGATCGTGATCGACGAATGCTCGATGGTGGACGCCGAGCTCGGCCGCGATCTGATGTCGTTCGACTGTCCGTTGCTGGTGCTCGGCGATCCCGCGCAGCTGCCGCCGATTCAGGGCGGCGGGTTCTTCACCGATTGCGAGCCCGACGCGATGCTGACCGAGGTGCATCGCCAGGCCCAGGACGATCCGATCGTGCGGATGTCGATGGATATCCGCGAGGGCCGCGAACTCGAGATCGGCCGCCATGGCGAGAGCGAGGTGGTGTCGCGCAACGAACTCGACCCGGACCGGGTGATGAAGGCCGATCAGGTACTGGTCGGGCGCAACAACACGCGCCGCGCCTACAACATGCGGGTGCGGCAGAAACAGAACATCGAGGATCCCTTGCCGGTCGCTGGCGACAAGCTGGTCTGCCTGCGCAACAACCGCAAGAAGGGCCTGTTCAACGGCGGCCTGTGGCGGGTCAAGTCGCGCGCGCAGTCGAAATCGAAGATCATCACCATGCGGCTGTCGCCCGATGAGGATTTCGGCCACAAGGTGACCAAGGTCTCGGTGCGCGGCGATTGCTTTGGCGGCGCCATCGAGACCATCCCGTGGGAGCAGCGCAAGCCCTATGACGAGTTCGACTATGGCTATGTGCTGACCGTGCACAAGTCGCAAGGCTCGCAATGGGACGACGTGGTGCTGTTCGACGAAAGTTTTGCGTTCCAGGACAGCCGCGCGCGCTGGCTCTACACCGGCATCACGCGCGCCGCGAAGCGGCTGAGCGTGGTGGTGTAGGGAAACGGTCATTCCGGGGCGATGCGAAGCATCGAACCTCAGATGCGCAATTGCGCATCGGGGAATCTCGAGATTCCGGGTCTGGTGCTAGCGCACCATCCCGGAATGACGCCAGGGCGTCACTTCTCCGCGACAAAATAGAAATCTTCCCTGCCCGGCGGCGAGCCGTAGGTGAACGGCTGTTGCGCGCGCTTGGTCATCGTCCAGACGTCGTCGCGGACAATATCGAACAGTTTCCGTACCTCGACCTTAGGCGTCTTGAGTTCACGCGCCAGCACGGTCGCGAACGGGCTGTTGACGGAATCGCCGTCGAGCGCGGTCTCGCCGTGCTTGGCGGCATAGACCACCATGAAGCCGGCCTCCGGCTCGATGTTGGAAAAGCCCTTGTTGACCAGCTTCAGCGCAATGGTCCGCTGCATGTTCTTTTCGAACGGATTGTCGCGGCAGGCATCCAATATCACCAGCCGCAGCTTGCGCGCGCCGGAAACCGCGGCGATCAATTGCTCGAGCGCCACCGCCTGCGTCTCCGCATCGCGGTCGGCGGCGAGCTTGGCGTCGGTCGGGATCAGATAGTTGACGCCGCCGATCTCCATGCCGTGACCGGCATAGTAAACCACCGCCCAATCGGCTTTTTCAGCTTGCGTGCCGAACTCGTGCAGGGCCGCGAAAAACTTGTCGCGGGTGAGGTCCGGCGCCAGCGTCACGGTCGCGAAGCCGAGGTCGCGAAGCGTGGACGCGATCAATTTGGCGTCGCGCGCCGGATTGGCAAGCGGCTGCACGTTCTTGTAGGCGCTGTTCCCGACGATCAGGGCGACCTTGCGCGGACCTGATGACGCGGGGGCTACGGCCGTCAGCGCCGCCAGGCGCTCCTTGGCGAAGCGGCGCGCAATGGCGGTATCGATATCATCGAACTTGGTCAGGGCAGCGCTCGCCGAACGGTATTCGCCGCGCGCGCCGGCGGCGTCGCCGCGTTTTTCGAACACCTTGCCGCGGTTGGCGTGCGCGCGGATGTTGTTCGGGTTGATCTTGAGCGCCTCGTTGTAATCCTTCAGCGCAGCGTCGAGGTCACCCTTTGCCAGATAGACATTGCCGCGGCTGGTCATCGCATAGACCGAATTCGGCGTGTGGGCCAACGCCACGTTGCAATCCGCGATCGCTTCGTCGAACTTCCTGATCTCGGTGTAGGTGATGCAGCGGTAGGCCGCGACCTGCGGGGCGTCGGGATTGATCTTTTTCGCCTCGGCGAAATCGGCGAGCGCCGCGTCGTATTGCTTGCGGTACGTCTGCACGCGTCCCCGGTTGAAGCGGTGATTGTACCGGCTGGCGTCGTTGTTCGCGAGCCTGACGGCGGAATCGAGTTCGGTGAGGGCGCGCTGCAGGTCGCCCTGACGCATGAAAATAAGGGCGCGGTTATTGTAGGGGCTCGAGAAGTTCGGCTGCAGTTTCGAGCTCTGCGCGTAGTCGGCCAAGGCCCGTTCGTCCTCGCCCTTGCTGCTATAGGCGAGGCCGCGCATGTTGATATATCCGGCGTTATCGGGAACCAGATCGATCGCCGTGGTATAGGCAGCGATCCCGCCGTCATAGTCGCGCTTCTTGATCAGCGCCTCGCCGCGAACGGCGAGAGCGCCAGCCCTGGCTTTGGCGGGCATTTTGTTGTCGGCAATGACGGTCTCGCAGGCGGCCAGTCTTGCGACCGGTTCCGTGTCCTTATTCCGGCAGGTGTCGATTTCGCCCGCCGCCCGCGCGGGGCCGGCGGCGACAAGGGTGACGATGACCAGGAAGAAGGCGCGCAACATCAGTGAAACGCTCCGGCGCATGAATTTTGCGTCGCCGGAGGCTGCCGGCGGTTCATTGTGGGAAGCTGTGCGAGGTCCGGTCAAGCGTGGCCAAACATCGCGCCTAACGTGTTGCGCCGGCGCGATTTCATTCACGAACTCGTGTGTCGCCGGCCGTAACAAAATGAGCCCAGGCCCGTATCTCTGCGTATCTGAGGAAGCTGCGCCGATTGCGAAACGCGGCTCCCGCTCTAAACTGCCTTCCAACAGCCCCAAGAGGAAACCATGTCCCCTCGCCGATCCAGCCGCCTTTCGCTGTGCGCCGCCGCCATCGGCGCGCTCGCCATTGCCGCGTTCGCCGTCACCCCCTCGCGCGCCGCGGAAGAAGCCGTGATCATCCCCCCGCCCGCCGCCGACGTGCAGCCGGCCAGCGGCCTCCAGACCGCGGTCCTTGCCGGCGGTTGCTTCTGGGGCGTCCAGGGCGTGTTCCAGCACACCGCGGGCGTGGTCAATGCCGTGTCCGGTTACGCCGGCGGCACCAAGGCAACTGCCGACTACAATCTGGTCTCGATGGGAACCACTGCGCATGCGGAAGTGGTCGAGGTCAAATACGACCCGAACAAGATCAGCTACGGCAAGATCCTGCAGATCTTTTTCTCTGTCGTGCACGATCCGACCCAGATGAACCGCCAGGGCCCGGACACCGGCACGCAATATCGCTCGGCGATCTTCACCACCAGCGACGAGCAGAAAAAGGTCGCGGAGGCCTATATCGCCCAGCTCAACGCCGCCAAGGTCTACAAGAAGCCGATCGTGACCAAGGTCGGCGCGCTGGAGGCGTTTTACGCGGCGGAGGCCTATCACCAGGACTACATGACGCTGCACCCGAACCAGCCCTATATTGCCTTCAACGACATCCCGAAGGTCCATAACCTCAAGAAGATCTTTGCGAGCGACTACCTCGATAAGCCGACGTTGGTGAGCAGTGCGAAGGCCAGCAACTGAGGGACCAAATTCAAAGGAGACTCCATGTCCGACACCAAGACCAAGGTCGAGAAGAGCGAGGCCGAATGGCGCCGCGAGCTGACGCCGATGCAGTATGCGGTGCTGCGCGAAAAGGCGACCGAGCGGCCGTTCTCCGGCGAATACGAGCATGAGCACCGCAAGGGCACCTATACCTGCGCCGGCTGCGGGCAGACGCTGTTCGAATCCGACGCCAAGTTCGATTCCGGCTGCGGCTGGCCGAGCTTCACCACACCCGCCGCGGATGGCCATGTCGACGAGGAACGCGACATCAGCCACGGCATGATCCGCACCGAGGTCTTGTGCTCGAAATGCAACGGCCATCTCGGCCACGTCTTCGAGGACGGCCCGGGACCGACCGGCCTGCGCTACTGCATCAATTCGGCCGCGCTGAAGCTGCAGCCGAAATAGCGTCAGCCGCCGTCGTCCCTCACTCGTCATGCCCGGGCTTGACCCGGGCATCCACGTTCTTCGTGCCGCCAATAAGACGTGGATGGCCGGGACAAGCCCGGCCATGACGACACGATGGATAATAATCACACCAATCATTCGAACTCATTTCCCACCCCGTGCGACCAAGAGCTGGTCGCGCGGGGTTTTTCATTTTCAGGGGGGCTTCTCCGGTTTGCCCGGCGCGCAAATCAAGGAAAGTTCAATGCAAATATCGAAACGTCTGCTGCTCGGTCTCGGCGCAGCCACCCTCATCATGGAGAGCGTTGTGATCCAGCCCGCTTTTGCCGCCGACAAGGTCTCCTTGTTCAAGGTCATTACCGCGAAAGATGAAATCGTCATCGGCATCGCCGAGGACGATCTGGCGCAGATGGACGGCAAGAACGCCGGCGGCATCGCCAAGATGCTGGTGGCCAAGGGCTCGATGAGCGTCTGGCGATACGCCGTGCACAAATCCGCCTCGGGCGACCTCGAACAGGCGCCGCTGCACAAGATCGGCCTGCTCGCCTCGGACTCGCTGCGCGTCGAGCCCTATTCGACGCCGCTGAAGGTGCTGCCGATCGACGAGAGCAAAAAATGACGCGCTAAGCGCGTCATCCCGGGGCGCGAAGCGAACCTCCGATGCGCCCCGGAATGACAATTCCCCCTTTCGGCGGAGCGAGGACTCGCGGCCTGGAGTATGCTTTGCTCCGGGCCGCGGGGCGTTTTCACCTGACGCCGGCCACGCTTTCAGGAGGTCGCCATGTCGCTTGGCACGATACTGATCATCATCCTGATTATTTTCCTCTTGGGCGGCTTCTCCGGCCGTTTTGGCGGCTACGGCTATGGTCTCGGCCATTCCGGCATGGGGCTTATCGGGGTGATCCTGATCGTGCTGCTCATCCTGGTCCTGCTGCGCAAACTTTAGGCGTCATAGCCCATTGAAATAACAGGGCTTATTTCGGTCCGAAACGGACCCAAAGCCAGCCATGCGCGGATTCAGCATCACCCCCGATCTGCGCATCAGGAGTCGCATTTCTGTCAAACAGGCTTATATTGGGGGTCGAAATGACGTGCACGGCGCGCCGCCCGGGATAGCGGCCCACCGTCATCCAATCCCCACTCGCTCGACGAACGAGCCAAAAAGATTGAGGTCACAAACCATGCGTCCATTCAGCTACGATACCGCTGCCGAACTGTTTCCTGCCGCGATCCGCAAGAAGAAGCGGGCCGGCTTTGCATATCGGCGTTTTGGCACCGCGGCCGAAGCGGTTCGCTTCGCGATCGAGGAGCTGCCGGCGGACTCGCTGAACGGCGCCTATCTGCAGGTCGAGGAAGCCCGCTTCGACCAGAGCGGCATCCGCACGCTCTATGAGAGCGAGGCCTTCCCGCTGACGCGCCGTCCCCGCGCGCCCGCCGCGACCGAAACCAGCGCCGACGCTGCGTAACAGTAAGCTTTCGAGTTGTCTGCCCTCGGACGATGTCCGGGGGCATTTTTTCGCGTGTGTGAAGATGATTAGCGCGGCTGCTTGTCGAGCCAGCGCTTGAGCATCCGCACGTTGCGGACGTTGGCGCGGAACATGACGTCGAAGGCGTCGCCTGCGACCGGCACCAGGCCGACCACGCCATCGAGCGCGACATTGGCCAGCATCCGCGTCGTGATGTGCCAGGGCGCGCCGAGCGCGCGCGCCTCGCGCACCACCCACAGCGAGATCGCTGTCGTGATGATGTCGCCGACGACAGGGATCAGCCCGATCAGGCCGTCGATGCCGTAGCGGATATTGGTGCCCGGCACGATGAAGGCGACGTCGAGCAGTTTCGACAGCGCTTCCAGCCGCGCCAGCCGCTGCTCGCGGGTGAGATTGCCGAACGGGTTGGCGCTGGAATTCCCGAAGTCGATCCGGAAACCCTCGAATTGCCCGCGCAGGCTGGGGTCGGGGATTTCGCGCCCCTCCTGGTCGATCACAGGCCCACGGCCCCTCGCCCGTGCCTGTGAGGGACGTTCGGTGCGGGCGCGGTTCGGCACAAAGATATCGTCGTTTGTCATGGCCATCAGATGGTAACGCAAAAGGCGCGCGCAAGTTGCGTCAAATTATCGCTGAACTTGCTGAGTTATCACCCGTGCGGCCGTCGAAGTCCGTCCCAACCGCGCAGGAACCGCTTCCGTCATTGCGAGCGAAGCGAAGCAATCCATCGGGCCGCAAAGCAAGAATGGATTGCTTCGTCGCTCGCTCTTCGCAATCACGCGGAATTCAGATTCAAATTTCAAACAGCAATGTCGTCCCGGCGCAGGCCGGGACCCGTAGCCACCGGCAGTGATTGCTTTTGCACGCAGGTCGTTATCTTCCACCTTCAACAATAAGGGCCGCGGCGTATGGGCCCAGCCTGCGCCGGGACGACGGGGATACACCTTCGCCTTCCCGCGGCGCAAAGCGCCCGGGGTGTGCGTGTCGTTCGTGCCCTCGAAAAAATCAGAGGGCGCAGGGAATGCCGGATGCGCGCTGCACCCGCGGTCTCGCGTGCGATTGTGCATAAGAATGCTGCACACGAGCATACAGGGCAGCGGAGAACATCCGACATTCCCTGCGCAATGGCTTGACGGCTTATGACGCGCTCTCCCCGGTGAGACGGCCTCTATTGCCACCGTCGCCCCTCGAAAGCGTTAGCTCCCGAAAGACTTGACGCCGTTACGGGCGCCAGGACCACACGCTTTCGCCGTACGCGTCAGTCACGACCGTCAATCGCAACGTCTGCGTCCACCGCGACCCGTCCCTCGTCGTGACGACGGCCGACGCCCCTCTGAGTGGGACGGGATGCGTGAGAATGTGCCGGTGATTTGGGTCGAAGGAAAGAGAAATATTTTTGATTTTCGGAAATTTTGGACTTGACGCAAATTCCGTAAATCAGAACTGATTTGCCCGACGGGTTGATTTGTCGCAGCCAGCCGTCATTGCGAGCGGAGCGAAGCAATCCAAGCCTCGGCCTGGCGCAATATGGATTGCTTCGCTGCGCTCGCAATGACGGAGAGAGCCCGTAGCCCGGATGAGCAACGCGATATAAGGGTCTCGTCTTTCCCGCATCTCGCTGCGCTCATGCGCGCTACGAAACTACCTGAGGAGACCGCCGACAGAGCAGGCCTTCAGAGCGCCTGTTACTTCAAATTCTGGGCGATGCCGTCGAGGGTCTGGGACCATTTTGAGCTCATGTCCGACTGGGCCTTCGATGTCCGCGTATAGATGTTGTTCGCTTCCTGAAGCGCGAGCTGAAGTTGCTGACCAAGGTCGGACCGTCCGCCGTTGACGCCGTTCAGTTCGTCCGTTGCGAGTTCGCGAATGTCGTTGTTCAGATTGGCCATGTCATTCCCCTCTTTGTCTCTGGCGAGACCATTCCCGCCGCGATGATAAGGGCTACGCGATGCGGTCGCGCCGCTCCGTGACTTCGGGCACATTCGAGAACTGGCGGGGCTGCGTTCTGGGGCAAAAGCTCCCGTTGCACACCGGGTGAACTTGAGCCTGCCGACCGCGACTAAGGGAACATGTGAGCGAGCCTTTAGACCAAGCCGCCGCCGTGGTGTGCTGCCGCTCTCAATAGCCCCGTGAGAATGAAGTCGGAGACGCTTGTCATGAATGAATGGATATCTTCGCTGGTCACATGGTTGCCGTTCCTGGCGGCGATCGCCGTGTGGTTTTGGTTCGCGCGCCGCAACGGCATGCAGGCGCGTGGATCTTCCGGCTCGACCATGATCGAGCTGTACGAACAGCAGGTCGCGGAGACCCGGCGGATGAACGGCTTTCTGGAGCGGATCGCGGCGTCGCTGGAGAAGCGGGAGAAGTAGGGCGCAACAGCGAGGTGTATTGCGCACGGGCGGTGCCTCCAGGTGGAATACGCCGCGCGTTTCGGCGGCGCCACAAACCAGCCTCCTTTGGTATGAAAATGCGTTGCCATAACGCCGCCGCGCGCCTGCGCGGCCATAACGACCAAGAGGAAACGACATGAGGACGACGACCGCGAGGGTGGGGGCCGTAGTGGCGGCGCTGGCAGTGATGGGGGTAGCCTGGGCGCACGGGCCGACCCGTCAGAAGGTGCGGGAATCGATCGAGATCAACGCGCCGCCGGCCAAGGTGTGGGCCGTGATCGGCAATTTCCAGGACATGAGCTGGCTGCCGCCGGTCAGCAAGACCGAGGGCGCGAAAGGCAACGCGATCGAGGCCACGCGGCGGCTGACGCTGGCTGGTGGTGCGACCGTCGATGAGGAACTCTACAAGTACGATGCCGAGAAGATGACCTATTCCTACCGGATCAACGCCGTCGACGTGAAGGTGCTGCCGGTAACCAACTATTCGTCCACCCTGACGGTCACGCCCAGCGCCGACGGCAAGGGAAGCAGCCTGGAGTGGGCCGGCGCGTTCTACCGCGGTTTTCCCAACAACGATCCGCCGCCGGAGCTGAGCGACCAGGCCGCCGTGAAGGCGGTGAGCGGGCTCTATAAGGCCGGCCTCGAGGCGCTGAAGAAGAAGGTCGAAAGCGGAAGCTGATCGTGCGGGCTAGAGTCTTGTCTTGACGCGTTTTCTGAGCGCGAACCGGGTCCACTTCGCTGGAAAACGCTATGTCGTGCTGGCGGCCGCGGTCGCCAGCATCGGAACGGTGTGGGCCACCCGCGCCGAGGAGGCGTTCGTCACCAATCAGCTCAGCGAAAATCTCACCGTCGTTGACCTCGCGACGTCGCGGCCCGTCGCGACCATCGCGATAGGCGGCAAGCCGGCCGGGGTTGCCATCACGCCGGATGGACGCTTCGCCTATGTGACGAGCCCCGACGCCAAGGCGCTCACCGTGGTCGATGCCGCCTCTCGCCAGGTCGTCGGCAGGATCAATGTCGGCGGTGGTCCGCTCGGCGTTGCGGTGGCACCGGATGGCGGCGCGGTCTATGTCGCCGACTGGTACGCCGCGGCGGTGCGGGTGATTGATCCGAAAGAGCAGCGCGTGATCGCCGATATCGCGGTCGGCGCATCGCCGTCGGGGCTTGCGGTAACACCGGACGGGCGGCTCCTGCTCTCGGCGGACCGCGATGCCGACAGTGTATCCGTCGTGGATACCGCGACGCGCGAACGCCGGGCGGTCATCAAGGTCGGCACGCGCCCCTTCGGCATCACGATCGATGCGGACGGCCGGCGGGCCTACACCGCCAATGTCGGATCGAACGACGTCTCCGTGATCGACATCGCCGAAAGCAGTGAAATCGGGCGCGTGAAGACGGGCCTTCGCCCCTACGCGGTCGCACTCGCCCAGGGCCGCGGCTTCGTCACCGACCAGTATGACGGCACCGTCAGCGTGTTCGATCTCGCAACGCTTGCGCCGGTCAAGCGCATCAATGTCGGCGACTATCCGGAAGGGATCGCGGCGACGGCGGACGGCAGGCAGATCATCGTGGCGAACTGGGAGAGCAACTCGATCAGCGTGATCGATGCGGTCGAGCTGAAGGTGACCGGCGAGATCAAGGTCGGCGACGGACCGCGGGCGTTCGGGATGTTTTTACGGCGGTAGTCGGCACCAGCGGAGGGTGGTGCTCCGCGGCAACCGGACGCGCGCGCAGGCCGGGCTCGTCGGTGCTATAATTGGCGGGAGAACAGAGAAAACAGGGAGGATTGCCATGTAGCATACCCTGGTGCCCAGTGATCGCGTCGAGCACGCGAACGTCTACGGACGAGACGGCGCAAAACTCGGCACGATCGAACGTCTGATGCTGGACAAGGTGAGCGGAACGGTCGCGTATGCCGTAATCAAAACCGGCGGCATGCTCGCCCCCCACCACCATTATCCGGTGCGGTGGGACGAACTCAGGTTTGATCCCGCGCGTCAGGCCTTCGTGGTCGAGCTGACGTTGGACGATTTGCGCGCCGGCCCGTCCGAGTTCGACGAAGACGGCTTCGACTGGGGCGACCGCTCAAGATCGTATCGGCACCCGCATTATTGGACGGTGTAGGGGGGCGGCGGGGTTAGCCCCACGAGTCTCCAATCGGAGCGGGTAGGGTGGGTAGAGCGAAGCGAAACCCACCATTCTGTGATGGGTTTCGCTGCGCTCGACCCATCCTACGCGCTACCACAAAGGTTGACCGTCATGGCTCCCGTCGCTCACCCCGGCCGTTTATTGAAGCGCGAACTGGCTGCTCGCAAACGCAGCGCCAATCGTTTGTCGCTCGACATCGGCGTACCCTCAGGCCGCGTCACCAGCATTCTCAACGGTCGCCGTTCGATTACGGCTGACGCGGCGATGCGCCTTGGCTGCTATTTTGGCAATGGCGCGCAGTTCTGGCTCGACTTGCAGGGCCAATACGATATTGGCGTCGTTGAGCGGAGCCGAAAATCAGGCTCAAGCTTTGCCGGATAAGCTTTTTATCCATCGTTCGTGAAACTGTTTCTGCTGCTCCACCGTGGACGGAACGACCGTTTGATCTGCATCAAAAATGTTGACAATATCTTTCCGCAAGGCCGGAGACCCTATGTGCATCCTGTATGCTAAGATCGCTGGCCCCATAGATTTCTGCATTCCAGACGGATAAACATTCTCGCTGGCACCAAAGCAATGGAGCAATGCGCCAGTTTTTTCCAAGTCGTGACGCAGGTTTTTCAGCGCCTCAAAGAAGTCCTCTTCGGACTCGGCGACCTTGGTTTCAGCGCCTTGCTCGAAAAAAACCCGATATATCTCTTTATCGACTTCCAAAATTTCATCGGCGGTAACTCTAGCGGACCGCCGCGACCCATCCGCAAGAACGACGACGATCTCGCCAGAGAAATATCGTTCCGATTCCATATTCCGGCCTAAGCGCCGATCAAGCGGATAGGGGAGTCAGCTCAAATACCCGGCCGTATTTCGACGCCTCGGCAATGTCGCCTTCGTGCAATGCAAGCCGAACCGATTCAAGCTTCTTAGCATCATCAAGCGAAAGATATGGCGACCATCCGCCTTCATCTTCGATGAGTTCGACGGACACTTCGGCGACGTATTTACCGTCACGGACCAGCTCGATTTTCGTTCGTGTCATGGCGTCCTGCGCTTCATGAAATCCGGCGACCATCGCAGCGGATCGGGCCTATAGGCCGTCACAAGCACGGCCGGGCCGTCACTGCCTCTCCGAATACCCCAAACGACATGCACGGGGCGGTCAGAGGAGTCGCGCTGCAATACTAGAACTGTCGGACCTCGAGTTGCATCAAAATAATCCTCGATCACAACGGCTGATGCGATGCCGTCGAGTAGATCGTCAAGCAGAATATCATCCGCCGCCAATTCGCGAAAGCCGTGCAGAGAGGAACGAACCTCGCGGCGTGCCACAAGGATCTTGATCCGGGCAAGAACATCACTCAATTTTCCTGCCCTCGTCCAGGCATGCTACTCCGCCGCCTCACTCGCCCCCGCACTCTTCCTCGGCTTCCCCGCCGCCCGCTTCAGCACCGGCTCCAGAAACTTGCCCGTGTAGCTCCGCGGCGCCTTGACGATGTCCTCCGGGGGGCCCCAGGCGACGATTTCGCCGCCGCCGTCGCCGCCTTCGGGGCCGAGGTCGATGACCCAGTCGGCGGTCTTGATGACTTCGAGGTTGTGCTCGATCACGACCACCGTGTTGCCCTGCGACACCAGCTCGTGCAGCACTTCAAGGAGCTTGGCGACGTCGTGGAAGTGCAGGCCCGTGGTGGGTTCGTCCAGGATGTAGAGCGTGCGGCCGGTGGCGCGCTTTGACAACTCCTTTGCCAGCTTGACGCGCTGGGCTTCGCCGCCGGACAGCGTCGTGGCCTGCTGGCCGACATGGATGTAGTCGAGGCCGACGCGGTGCAGCGTTTTGAAAGTTTCGCGGACGCGCGGGACCGCCTTGAAGAACTCGGCGGCTTCTTCCACGGTCATGTCGAGCACGTCGGCGATGCTCTTGCCCTTGAACAGGACTTCCAGCGTCTCGCGGTTGTAGCGCTTGCCCTTGCAGGCGTCGCAGGTGACGTAGACGTCGGGCAGGAAGTGCATCTCGATCTTGATGACGCCGTCGCCCTGGCAGGCCTCGCAGCGGCCGCCCTTGACGTTGAAGGAGAAGCGCCCGGGCTCGTAGCCGCGCGCCTTGGCTTCGGGCAGGCCGGCGAACCACTCGCGGATCGGCGTGAAGGCGCCGGTATAGGTCGCGGGGTTGGAGCGCGGGGTGCGGCCGATCGGCGACTGGTCGATGTCGATGATCTTGTCGATATGCTCCAGCCCCTCGATGCGGTCGTGGGGCGCGGCGCCCTCGCTGGCGTTGTTGAGTTTTCGCGCGATGGCCTTGTAGAGCGTGTCGATCAGGAGCGTCGACTTGCCGCCGCCGGAGACGCCGGTCACGCAGGTGAACAGGCCGAGCGGAATTTCCGCCGAGACGTTTTTCAGATTGTTGCCGCGCGCGTTGATCACCTTGATCGTGCGGCGATGGTTCGGTGGCTTGCGCTCGGGGATCGCCACCGACAATTCGCCGGTGAGGTATTTGCCGGTCAGCGACTTCGGATTGGCCATCACCTCGGCGGGCGTGCCTTGCGCGACGATGTGGCCGCCATGCATGCCGGCGCCGGGGCCGATGTCGAGCACGAAGTCGGCGAGGCGAATGGCGTCCTCGTCATGCTCGACCACGATCACGGTATTGCCGAGGTCGCGCAGCCGCTTCAGCGTTTCCAATAGCCGCGCATTGTCGCGCTGGTGCAGGCCAATAGAAGGTTCATCCAGCACATAGAGCACGCCTGTCAGCCCCGAGCCGATCTGGGAGGCGAGGCGGATGCGCTGGCTTTCGCCGCCGCTTAGCGTGCCCGACGAACGCGACAGCGTCAGATAATTGAGGCCGACGTCGAGCAGGAACGACAGCCGCTCGCGGATCTCTTTCAGCACGCGGATGGCGATCTCGTTCTGCTGGGCGTTGAGCGCCTTGGGCACGCTCTCGAACCATTCGCCGGCGCGGCGCACCGAGAGTTCGCTGATCTCGCCGATATGCTTGCCGCCGATCTTGACGCACAGCGCCTCCGGCTTCAGCCGGTAGCCGTGGCAGCCCTCGCAGGGGATGTCCGAAAAATACTTTGCCAGCTCCTCGCGCGCCCATTCGCTTTCGGTCTCGCGAAAACGGCGGTTGAGGTTGGTGATGACGCCCTCGAACGGTTTCTTGGTGTCGTAGGAGCGCACCCCGTCCTCATAGGAGAACTTGATCTCGTCGTCGCCGGAGCCGTGCAGGATCGCGGCCTGCGTCTTCTTCGGCAGGTCCTTCCATTTGGTGTCGAGCGTGAACTTGTAGAACTTGCCGAGCGCGGTCAGCGTCTGGATGTAGTAGGGCGAGGACGATTTGGACCAGGGCGCGATCGCGCCCTTGCGCAATGTCAGCTCCTTGTCGGGGATGACGAGGTCCTCGTCGATATGCTGCTCGACGCCGAGGCCGCCGCAGGCCGGGCAGGCGCCATAGGGGTTGTTGAAGGAGAAGAGCCGGGGCTCGATCTCGGGAATGGTGAAGCCGGATACCGGGCAGGCGAATTTCTCCGAAAACAGAATCCGTTCCGGGCCGCTCTTGTCGTGGATCTTTGCGGTCTTCTTGTCGGACTTCTTTTCGGACTTCTTTTCGTCGTCGGTGCTGCCCGCGGGCGCGTCGGCGTATTCGATCACCGCCAGCCCTTCGGCGAGCTTCAGCGCGGTCTCAAAGCTTTCGGCGAGGCGCTGGCCGATATCGGGGCGGACCACGATGCGATCGACGACGACGTCGATGTCGTGCGGGAATTTCTTGTCGAGAACAGGCGCTTCGGCGAGCTCATAGAAGCTGCCGTCGATCTTGACGCGCTGAAAGCCCTTCTTGAGGTATTCGGCGAGCTCCTTCTTGTATTCGCCCTTGCGGCCGCGCGCGACCGGCGCCAGCAGATAGAGCCGCGTGCCTTCCGGCAGCGCCAGCACGCGGTCGACCATCTGCGACACCAGCTGGCTTTCGATCGGCAGGCCCGTCGCGGGCGAGTAGGGCACGCCGACGCGCGCCCATAGCAGGCGCATGTAGTCGTAGATCTCGGTGACGGTGCCGACGGTCGAGCGCGGGTTTTTCGACGTGGTCTTCTGCTCGATCGAGATCGCCGGCGACAGGCCGTCGATCTGGTCGACGTCGGGCTTCTGCATCATCTCGAGGAACTGGCGCGCATAGGCGGAGAGCGACTCGACGTAGCGGCGCTGGCCCTCGGCATAGATGGTGTCGAAGGCGAGCGAGGATTTGCCGGAGCCGGACAGACCGGTGAACACCGCGAGCTTGTCGCGGGGAATCTCGACGTCGATGTTTTTCAGATTGTGCTCGCGCGCGCCGCGGATCGTTATCGCGCGCGTTCCCGAGCCGGCGTTGGTTTGGCGCTTCGCCCTCAGCACTTCATCCATATCGGCATTTCCAGGCGCGTGGAGGCGCGCCACGTTGGGCGCGCATGGCCAGGGAAGACCTAAGCCGGGCGCCGATGGCAGAAAGCTGGAACGTAGGAAGAACGGGGCGGGATTTCCAGTGCTCGCAGCGAGCCATCAACGGTTTGTTTTGCAATGAGTTGCCAAGGGATCGCAATGGCAGCAGATGGCAGCGGAGCCGTGGGCGGAACCAATGCGCTCAAGCAAAATGCGCTCAAACAAAAAGGCCACCTCAAAACAAAAATGGCCACCTCAAAACAAAAAGGCCGGCGCGAGGCCGGCCTTTTCATCAAATCGTTTGGTGCAGCGAAGCTCAGTACTTCGCGATGACCGGGCCGCCCCAGCGATAGTTGACGCGCACGGTCACGAGATCGACGTCCTGGCGGATGCGTTCGCTGAAGGTGCCGCCAGCCACATTCGTAAAGGTGGCGGTTCGGTTCCCCATGAACAGATGATCGTATTCGACGGCGGCCGACCAGTTCGGGGCGAAGCCGTATTCGAGGCCGACACCGACCACGCCACCCCAGCGGTTGTCATCGTTGGACGAGGCGATCAGAGCGTTGCCGACAGTGGCATTGACGCGATAGCGATCGGCGGTCACAGCCGCACCGCCCTTGACGTAAAACAGGACGTTGTTGGCGGCGTAACCGACCTGACCGGTGAGCAGGCCGAACGCGTCGACCTTCGAGCGAATGGTCGTTCCCGCGCCAAAGCCCACGGGTCCAAGGCTCACGCTGCTGCCGCTGAAGTCGGCCCAGTTGCCCTGTCCTTCGACGCCGAACACCCACGTGCCAGCCTGCCAGCGATAACCGATCTGGCCACCGGCGGTGCCGCCGCTTGCATCGTGGCAACCTTCGCTGGCAACGAACACGCCAGCGCCATTCAAGGCGTCCCAGCACTTGCGGCTCGTACCCCAACCACCGTTGGCGCCGACGTAGAAGCCGCTCCAGTCGTAAATGGCCGCGATCATCGGGGGCGCCTTGGTGTAAGGACGCGCAGCGAGATCAGCCGCAGCGGCGGGAGCCGCAAAGGCAACGAGAGCAACCGTACCCAGCAAAAACTTCTTCATTTCAAATAGTCCCCAGTCCGTTGTCCGCTTCCCGTTGGTCCCGAAGCGTTTTCGTCCAAGACGCGAGCGCCGCGCCGTTGGATAAATCCATACGCCGATTCAACCGGAAATGCCGTCTCCGAAATGCAACACTCGCGGGTGAAGTGCGGACCCTTCAAGGTAATGATTTGTTTAGAATATCCGTCGCGCAGCGCCGGCCACGGCACGATGCGAATACCGAAATACCGGCCGGGCGTGGATGACCTGAGGTTGCGTAGAACAAAACTGGAACAATGCCGCGGGCAATGCTATATGTGGATAACCGCTGCTTTGCCGAGGGATCGCTAAGTCGGGGCGGCCATCGGGCGTATAGGGTCGTCTCAAATGTCCTGACAGGATGAGGCGGCCAATCCGGCGGCCCGTGCCGGCCGATTGCAGCGGTCGGGCAGCAGTTTTTTGGTCCCGATTTTGAGTGGAGAGCGACGATGGCGGGAAGCGTGAACAAGGTGATCCTGGTCGGAAACCTCGGCAAGGATCCGGAAATCCGGCGGACACAGGACGGGCGGCCGATCGCCAATCTGAGCATCGCGACTTCGGAAACCTGGCGCGACAAGGGCACCGGCGAGCGCAAGGAAAAGACCGAGTGGCACCGCGTGGTGATCTTCAATGAAGGGCTCTGCAAGGTCGCCGAGCAGTACCTGAAGAAGGGCGCCAAGGTTTACATCGAGGGCGCGCTGCAGACCCGCAAATGGACCGACCAGAGTGGGGTCGAGAAATACTCGACCGAAGTGGTGCTGCAGGGCTTCAATTCGACCCTGACCATGCTCGACGGCCGCTCCGGCGGCGGCGGCGGCAGTTTTGGCTCCGACGATTCCAGCGGCGATTTTGGCGGCGGCCAGGCCACTTCCGCGCCGCGCCGCGCGGTAGCCGCCGGCGCCGGCCGCAACAACGACATGGACGACGATATCCCGTTCTGATCGGGGCCTGTCAGACCAACCGGGTTTGCGTGCTGTCCAAAAGACAGCGGGTTCGCGCAAGCTCGGTTGGCTCGTGTGTATTCTTAAAAATCTGATCCAACGGGTTGATTCCATGGGCATGCGCTTGTGCGATGCAGCATTCTGACTCGCGTCTATGTGAATGATATTTACATTAGGATATTGATTTAACGTTTTTCGTCTTGCGTTCGGCGATCGCGCGGGCCGTCGCCGGATGGAACCCTGGGGAGCGTCCGTCATGAGCTTCGCGCCGCTGCTGGATGCCGCCCCCGCGATCCCGTTTCATGCCTTTGCGGCGATGGCGGCCTTTGCGCTTGGCGTGGTCCAGTTCGCGGCCCCGAAGGGAACGCTGCCGCACCGGACGCTTGGCTGGATCTGGGTTGGCCTGATGGCCGTGGTCGCGATCTCCTCGTTCTGGATCCACGAGATCAGGCTGCTGGGTCCCTGGAGCCCGATCCATCTGCTGTCGATCTTCACGCCCATCATGCTGGTGCTCGGCGTCTGGTACGCGCGCCGGCACAAGGTCCGCGGCCACAAGATCACGATGATCTCGATCTTTGCCGGCGCGCTGGTTGTTGCGGGGCTGTTCACCTTCGTTCCCGGGCGGATCATGCACGCGGTGGTTTTCGGCCAATAGGCGACGCTGAGAACACCGGTTTTGACGAGCTGGATTTGGCCGCGAAGCGGCCGTATCGGGAGCCCGGAAATGGCTGGCGCGATGACTTGCCGGAAGGGCGCCGCGGGTCCTGTAAGTCCATGAAAAAACGAAGGGAAAAACAGCTGGCCGGGAGCGCCTTGGGGTGGTTAAAAGCACCCCGATACGCTATATGATTCCCAGCCTAGAACTGACCGGATTCCCCCTTTGTCTGATAACGATGAGAACAAGCCCGGCGAGCCGCCGGCGCCTTCCGATATTCGTCCCGTTTCCATTCTGGACGAGATGAAGCGCTCCTACCTCGATTACGCCATGAGCGTGATCGTGGCGCGTGCGCTGCCGGATGCCCGCGACGGCCTCAAGCCCGTGCATCGCCGCATTCTGTACTCGATGTACGAGCAGGGGCACACGCCGGACAAGAAGTACGTCAAGTCCGCGCGCGTCGTCGGTGACGTGATTGGTAAGTATCATCCGCACGGCGACCAGTCGATTTACGACGCGATGGTCCGGATGGCGCAGGAATTCTCCATGCGCGTGCCGCTGATCGACGGGCAGGGGAACTTCGGCTCGGTCGACGGCGATCCCCCGGCGGCCTACCGGTATACCGAAGCGCGCCTGACGAAATCGGCGCTCGCCGTGCTCGGCGATATCGACAAGGACACCGTCGATTTCCAGGCCAACTACGACAATTCGGAGAGAGAGCCGTCGGTTCTGCCGGCCAAGTTCCCGAACCTCCTGGTCAACGGTGCCGGCGGCATCGCCGTCGGCATGGCGACCAACATCCCCCCGCACAATCTCGGCGAAGTCATCGACGCCTGCACGGCGCTGATCGACAACCCCGCGCTCGGGATCGACGACCTCATCAACATCGTACCCGGCCCCGATTTTCCGACCGGCGGCATCATCCTCGGCCGCCAGGGTATCCGTTCGGCCTATCACCTCGGCCGCGGCTCGATCGTGATGCGCGGCAAGGTCGCGATCGACACAATTCGCAAGGACCGCGAAGCGATCATCATCACCGAAATTCCCTACCAGGTGAACAAGGCCACCATGGTGGAGCGCATCGCCGAACTGGTGCGCGAGAAGAAGATCGAGGGCGTCTCGGACCTGCGCGATGAATCGTCCCGCGAGGGCCTGCGCGTCGTCGTCGAACTGAAACGCGAAGCGGTGCCGGATGTCGTTCTGAACCAGCTCTATCGTTTCACGCCGCTGCAATCGAATTTCCCGGCCAACATGCTGGCGCTGGATTCCGGCCGCCCGCAGACCATGAACCTGAAGGACCTGCTGACGCTGTTCATCGCGTTCCGCGAGCAGGTCATCACGCGCCGGACCAAGTTCCTGCTCAACAAGGCCCGCGACCGCGCCCACATCCTGGTCGGTCTGGCCATTGCCGTCGCCAATATCGACGAGATCATCCGCGTGATCCGCGCCTCGCCCGATCCCACCACCGCCCGCGACAGCCTGATGGCGCGCGACTGGCCGGCGCGGGATGTCGAGGCGATGATTACGCTGATCGACGATCCCCGGCACCGGATGGCGCCTGACGGCACTGCGCGGCTGTCGTTCGAACAGGCCAAGGCCATTCTCGACCTCCGCCTGCAGCGCCTGACTGCGCTGGGCCGCGAGGAGATTTCCGAAGAGCTCGACAAGCTCGCGGTGGAGATCGCCGACTATCTCGAGATTCTGCGCTCGCGTGCGCGAGTGCAGGCCATCGTCAAGGCCGAACTCGCCGAGGTGAAGGCCGATTTCGCTACCCCGCGCAAGACCGTCATCATGGAGCAGGAAGACGAGGTCGAGGACGAGGACCTGATCCAGCGCGAAGACATGGTGGTCACGGTCTCGCATGCCGGCTACGTCAAGCGCGTGCCGCTTTCGGCCTACCGGGCGCAGCGCCGTGGCGGCAAGGGCCGCGCGGGCATGCAGACCCGCGACGAGGATTTTGTCTCCAGGCTGTTCGTGGCCTCGACCCATACGCCGGTGCTGTTCTTCTCCTCGCGCGGCCAGGTCTACAAGGAAAAGGTCTGGCGGCTGCCGATGGCTGCTCCCAACGCGCGCGGCAAGGCGCTGATCAACATCCTGCCGCTGGAGCAGGGCGAACGCATCACCACCATCATGCCGCTGCCGGAGGATGAGTCCTCCTGGGGCAATCTCGACGTGATGTTCGCCACGACCGGCGGCAACGTCCGCCGCAACAAACTCTCCGATTTCGTCGATGTCCGCCGTTCCGGCATCATCGCCATGAAGCTCGACGAGGGCGAGGCGATCGTCGACGTGCAGATCTGCACCGAGCGCGACGACGTGCTGCTGACCGCCGCCGGCGGCCAGTGCATCCGCTTCCCCGTCACCGATGTGCGCGTCTTTACCGGCCGCACCTCGATGGGCGTGCGCGGTATTGCGCTTGCCGAAAACGACAGGCTGATCTCGCTGTCGATCCTGCGCCATGTCGAGACCACCTCGGACGAGCGGTCGGCGTATCAGAAGATGCGCCGCGCGGTGGCCGGCGAGACCGGCGCCGAAGAGCCCGCCGATGTCGAGGCCGAGGAGATTTCAGGTACGCTCCAGCTCTCCCAGGAACGCTATGCCGAAATGTCGGCACAGGAGCAGGTGGTGCTGACCGTGTCCGTCAACGGCTACGGCAAGCGCACCTCGTCCTACGAATACCGCACCACGGGCCGTGGCGGCAAAGGCATCGTCGCGATGTCGGTCAACAACCGCAACGGCAAGCTGGTGGCTTCGTTCCCGGTCGAGGACAGCGACCAGATCATGCTGGTGACCGACAAGGGCCAGTTGATCCGCTGCCCGGTCGAGGGCATCCGCATCGCCGGCCGTTCGACACAGGGCGTGATCGTGTTCGACACCGCCGAGGACGAGCACGTGGTCTCCGTCGAGCATATCGGCGACGACGGCGAGAATGGCGAGAACGGCAATGGCGGCTAGCGCCCTGTCAGGGCGCGGTCTCATTTCAGCGGAGCCAAATTCGGTTTGACGCGAGCTTGACGGAAGCCAGATTGCTGGGCGTTCGTTAATCGTGTCGGGCGCGCCACGCGCCGCTATTTCTTCGTTGCGGCATCCGCCGGAGCGCCCGGGACAGCGCGCGGCATCGATCGCGAACCAGGGTGCATGGTGATCGTGTGGCTGGACAAGTAGGTGGCGCACGTGCTGCCGCTCAATAGCGATGGGCCGCTGGCGGCGTTCTTCGACGGCTTCATGACGCGACGGAGCTGAATGCGGCGTGCAATTTGATTGGGACCGGATGCCTGCAACCGGACCGAGCCTGCGTATGTCCGTTGTTCGGGGACGACCGGAAGTGACCGGCACGCGGCCAGCCGACGCGACTGACCCTTAGCTGACATCGAGCCTAGTCAGTCACAGGCCGGTTGGGGCGATTTGTCGCTCAACCGTGCGGTAGCAAAGTGCTAGGCTAAACCTAACGCCAGCGTGTTCTTCGGGAAGGCATGCGACGGCGCTAGTTCATCATTGATTGGCGGTGCATTGGCAATTTGGCCGCTGGCAGCGCGGGTGCAGTAGCCGGCGGGTGAGGATTACCGCATCGGGTACTTAGCGCATCGGGTACTTAGGTTGTGTCGGTTTCTCTGACGCACTCCTAATGCTGCCAGATCCGAGAAGGTCGGAACATCGAATGACATTGGGAAGTCAGCATTGAAGATTGGGCTGCCGACGATGTTTGGCTTGAGAGATGACCTCGCGGTTCACCTTTCCAGGCGGGGTCCTGCGAGAAATGGGAGCTGAGTTTTCGGGAGCGAAGAGGAGGATTTCATGGCTGGACGTGATTGGCGCATCGAAGCTAAGTACGTTGAATACTGCAGTTGCGACCTTGGCTGTCCATGCGAGTCGATGGCCGATCCGACATACGGGATCTGCACCGGCTTAGTAGCCTTCAAGATCGACAAGGGCCACTGCGAGAAACTCAGTCTCGACGGTCTCGCGGTGGTGGCCACTTTTTACTTTCCCAGAGCCATCCACCACGGCCACGGCGTCTTACAGCCGATCATCGACGAGCGTGCCAACGACGCGCAGCGGGACGCGCTGTTCTATGTCCTGTCCGGCGAGGACCAAAAGGCCGGCACGATGTTCCAAATTTTTTCAACCATTATCGAGACCATCAAGGACCCGCAGTTCTCGAACATCACTTTTGAATGGGACTTGGCAAAGCGCACCGCACGCATTGAGGTGCCGGGCTTTGTCAGGGCCAACAGCGAGCCGATCCGCAATCCGGTGACCGACGAGGAGCACCGCATGCTGACGGTGCTGCCCAACGGCTGGGTGTTCCATGAAGCCGAAAGCGCCGCCGGATTCGCCAAGGGGATCGGCGCGATCAAGTTCGATCTTAACCGCCGGCACAGTTCGCTGGCTAATGTCGCTTGGGATCCGAACGGACTCGTCCACTCCTACGACGAATACAAGCAGAAATTCGGACGGCCATAGACGACCTCACTGGCGATGAAGCTGCTGCCGTCGATGCTCGAAAAGGTACTGCACCGCGACCGGGTGATCGTGGGGGCGGGGTTGCTCTCGGTCATCGCGCTGTCGTGGTTTTGGGTTGCGCTCGGCGCCGGCATGGACATGAGCGCGGTCGAGGTAACGCGCATGCCTCGAGACATGGTGATGACGCCGGCGATCTGGACGGCAGGCTATGCTGCGCTGATGTTGTTGATGTGGTTTGTGATGATGGTAGCAATGATGCTGCCGAGCGCCACGCCGATGCTGCTAATTTTCGCGCGCGTCAGCCAGCGTGAACGAGCGGCTGAGCGGCCGTGGGTCTCGACCGGCATCTTTGCCTCAGGGTATCTCGCAGCTTGGGCCTGCTTCAGTGCGGGGGCGGTCGCGATGCAGTGGGGGCTGGAAGAAAGCGGACTGCTGTCGGCAATGATGGTTACCACCACGGCCTGGCTCGGCGCCGCGATCCTGATCGCCGCCGGGCTTTGGCAGTTTTCGCCGATCAAGCATGCCTGCTTGCGCCAGTGCCGTTCGCCCGTCAGCTTCCTAGCCGCCCACTGGCGTGTCGGACGCGGTGGTGCATTCCGTATGGGCCTGACACACGGTGCCTATTGCCTAGGATGCTGCTCGTTCCTAATGGCGCTGCTGTTTTTTGGCGGTGTTATGAATCTTTGGTGGGTCGGGGGGCTCGCAGCGCTCGTCCTGCTCGAAAAGACTTTGCCGATCGGCCACTGGCTGGCCTACGCCGTCGGGGGCGCGCTGGTCGTTTGGGGGGTATGCCTGGTGGCGAGCGCCAGCAAGCACGTGTTTGATCTTCTTTGATTCCGAGTGCTCTCGCATGAGTACTCCATCTAGTCGCGTTGCAGTGCTACGACGTCTGGTTTCAGGGATAGGCCGGGCTCATGAAGGGGTAGGGCTGGACTTCCGTTCTTGGCACGAAGCAGATCTGCCGGGGCGGCCTAGCGACGTCCGCTCTTTTGGATACAACGGACCTCGCAGTTCTGCGCGCGCCTAAGTCCAGAAAATGACCCATAGCCGACATGACGGCTGGGCCCACCGATGTCAATGCAACGGCGGACGTGGAGCGGGCAGGTCAGGATTTTCGTGTGAGCGGTAATTGCGGAGAGCCAAATTGCCTCAAGTGGCATTTTGCGGGCCCCTTATTCGGCAGCTTACCGCTGTCTCGCGTCCGCATTCGCCCATCTTGGACGTGACGCCGAGGCGCACGCGGCGGCGGCGAGTGTGCTTGAGCACGATCCCAATTTAACAATAACCACATACATCGCTCGCGGCGGACGATCAAACGCGAAGCTGTTTATCGAGGGCCTTCGGAAAGCGGGGTCGCCGAGTAGCTCTGATGCTTGTTCCGGCAGGGAGCACACGAAGCCGCGTTGTCGGGTTATCGGATAACCCAGTCAGCGCTGTTTCGGTGCTCGAAGCGCGTATAGCCTTTGATAGATCATCGGCTCTGGCATCCAATCAAGCAAGGTGTATCCAAGTGGCAGCTTGATCAGGCTGGCGATAATTCGAGATGAAGGCGGATGCCAGTAAACGGACAGGTTATGAAATTTAAGGGGAGCGAACCCCAGAGTCGTGAACTCGTGCATCAATCGCTTGTGACCGAAGTGTCTTCTGTAGTCGACGATTGGACCCGAAAGCAAAAGTATCTTGCCAGAATGTTCCTTGGCGACCTTCTCCAAAAACGCTTCTCGCTCCGGTAGGGACAGATAGTAGACGCATTCGAGGGCTGCGATGACGTCGTACCCCTCGAATGAGGCTTGCAAAAAATCAACGCTCTCAAATCTGGCGTTTGGCAGGCTTAGCGATTTGGCGCGAGCAATTGCTACATCGCTGATGTCGATGCCAACCACCGATCGTGCTTTGTCAAAGATAGCTTGCGTCAAGTGGCCTTCGCCGCAGCCGAGCTCAAGAACGGATTTGTCCCGGACGAATGGCTTCAGGCATCGGCGCAACACCTTGTCCCTGAATTGGGCGTGGGAAATATGCCAGGGGTCAGGGGTCGCGTAATAGAGATTGAAATCTGCAGCCGTTCGCATGGCTGGTTTCCGCTTGGTTGAAAGACACGCAATCTTCCCACTCGCCGAGAACGAAATGTCTGTGGCGCGTTGGCGAGATCCCGGTGCTTCAAGCCTTGCCTTTGGCGGCAACGCCTATTGCATGCTCACCCTTTCGCGCCATCGCGCTTCGAAAGTATCAAAGTCCTTCAGTGCCCAGGCTTGGGAGTCCAATGGATTGCCGGACTTCTCTGTGGCCGCGGTTGTAACTTTTCCGGCGGAAACGGGTTGCGGGGATGCTTCCTTGGGCCATTCCAGCAACGATTTCGACAGCATGGGCTTGCCTTCGTACCAGCACTTTCGTCCATCGATCAGACGATAGGACCACCAACGCCCGTGCGTATTTGACGGCGTCGCGGCGCTGCATTGTTGTTTGGCCTGCGCGTTTGGCATCCCAACTGGCAAGAGCGTAGCAATCCAAACGGCCAAGGCGATTGGTGGGAGTTTTCTCATTTGCGCACTTGTTGCTGCAAGCGGCTTACAGCGACTACCAAATCGGGGCGGCCGAGAACTTCCACCAAGCTGTCGAGGATAGTTTCATTGTTCTGCGGCCAGGGCCGAAGGTAATCTTCCAGTATGCGTTGCGCTTCGCTAATCGCCTGAACAGTCAATTGTTGATCGGTCATGTCTTCTTACCCATCAAACAAAACGCGCCCCGCCGAAAGCGGAGCGGGAAATCAAGACCCTTTTGGGAATTATCCCCGTTATTCTGCCTTATTCGATCAATTTTTGTTTCAATGTGGAGACGGTCGTGTGCGACCGTGGCGCGGCATGCACTATCTGGAGGTTGTGCGACCGGACCAATACGTGGCGCACGTTCCTCCGCTCAATGGCCACAGGCCCCTGGCAGCGTTCTTCGATGCTCACGACGCCAACGGGCGGTTAGCGCCAATCGACGCTTTCCAACTCCCGGGTGAGTTCGGCAAGCCGGTCGTGCATGCCGAACTGCGCCTTCCAGCACCATAGCTCCAGCGTGCAGCAGAGCCGGTAGAGGTCGATCGTTTCCTGCCAGTTCGGGCGCTCGATGACGCCATATCCGGCAAGCAATCCCGAACGCTTCAGTGCGTCCTGCGGCTTTTGGTGCGGTTTGACATCAGCGGATCGCCGGCTGTGGCGTTTTCGAAATCGACGATGCCGGACAGAAGCGGTGCGCGGCTCGCGGTCACCAGCACGTTTCCGGCGTGAAGATCGTAGTGACAAAGGCGAGGGACGACCGCTCCGTCGAGCAGATGCCGGCGCGCGGCAATGCCGACCCTGAGCCGCTCGGCTAGCGCGGGATCGCCGGCGCGCTCGCCGAACTCCGTCAGCTTCCGCTCGAACTGGGAAGACATGTAGTTGCGGTTGGTGGCGTGAGGCGTCCAGACGCCGTTCGGGCCGATATAGCCGAAGCTGTCGAGCGTGATGTCGTTGATCTCGCGCAGGCTCGCGCCCATCTCGGCGTAGATCGCAAACAGCTCGGCGTCCGGCAGTTCCGCCTCGTGGCTACCCAATACTAAGCCGTCGAGCTTGTTCATCAGGACGAAATGGAGGTCGATGACCGACCGCGTATCGTCGGCGACGAGAATGCGGGGAACAGGCGTGCTGATACCGCGCAGGAGGTCCAGCACGTGGACCTCTTTCGCCATCTTCCACGCCATCGACGCCGGATAGATTTTGAGAATGTAGGAAGAGGCATCTGCCAGCGTGATCTCGAATATCGCGCTGATCTCTCCGCCGCGCAGCTCGGTGGCGCCTACTACGGAAGAATGGGGAGCGAGGCGACCCGTGATCGCCCGCGCCTGGTCGATCGAGATTGCCAGCCGAGGCTTTAGCGGCGTTGGCGCGTTATCCGGCATGGACGTCGATTCCAGCGACTGCTTTGCCAAGCGAATAGCACGGGTGAAACGAAGCACAACCTGGGAAAATTCTCGCCGCATCGGGCCGGCACGCACGAAAACGTGTGCAGCACAAGGAATGCGGCGGGCATTCGAGAGCCTGGTTCCACGCAATCAAACTTTTGCCAAACGTCGCCGCTACCTCGACCGCCGGCTGGCGGTAGCGATAAAATTGTGGAACTCAATCATGTCGGCATACCCGAGCGTCACAATCGATAGAGAGCTGCGTCATCCAGGCGTCGAGGAAACTTGTGTAGAGACGGCGGGCCGATCCGATCTCGGCGGCGTCTTCGTCGCCGCACTTTATGCTGCGCTCGTCGTTCCCTTGATGACGGGGTGGTTGTACTTGCTCGGCCTGTCGTTCTGGAAGGTCATGATCTGGATGATTGCTTGATCATGCACGGTTCTCTGTCCGGCCCCCTCAAGCCCTGCGCGCGGAGCACATGAGATGCTGGACGTCCTTGCCATTTTGGTTTTGCTCGGGGTGGCTTACGCTGCTGGATATTATACGCGTGACCGTATGTCCCGAAAACGGCGTGAGAGCGCCCGCAGATGGAAGAACTACGTAGAGCAGGGACGGCCGCTTCCCGCGAATACCAACCAGGCTCCCGCCAAACAGGCGCATGGCGATCTCGCTCAAATGCTGAGCCGCTGGGATGACAGGGCCCGAGCGCGTCGATCGCAGCAATGATCCTTCTGGAAATGGTTGCTGACTGCTTCCTGAAACGCCGAAGTCCTCGGGGGGCATCCCGAGGACTTCAAATCAGAGCAAACTGACGGCTAATTAGTGGGGGCAGCGACCCTTATGGGGTGCGGTCGGCGGTAACCAGGCGCGCTTCCCGGATCAACGACTTGGAACCGGCAGCGCGGAGGCAGGAAGCCTCGAAATTCGGCCAAGCCTGCTGCGAGCAATCCTTGCCAACGGTGCGGATGTCGAGGCGGTCACCCTTGGCAAGCGCCTGCGGCACGCTGGCTTCAACCGAGGGGGCAAAGCCGGGCAAAATGGTCAGTGCGGTGGCGATGAGCGCGGCAAAGGTGATTGCGGAAAGTGCCTTGATCATGACGGTCCCCTGTCATGGGCCGTTCGGCCCGTCGTTTCGTTGGATGGATGTGTACCTAGGCGGCGTTTCCGGGTGTCTTCGCCAAGCCCAAAAATGGTTTCGTCCGGGCCGAGTTTTGTTTCGTCGCCCCGATGGGACGAAACATTGCCGGCTCCTTAAGCAGACGCGCCGACCCCAAAAGTGGTTCATTGGCCGATCCCAAATAAAAAGGCGGGTTTGCGGGGAACCGGAGCGGTTTCGAGCGAAGCCAGCCCCGGGCTTGATCCGGGGAGGTACCGGTTCGCGTGAAGAAAACGCGTCAAAACAAGAGACTGGCCCGCTTGCCGGGCCGCCCGGGGCGGGTTAGGAGGGTTCTATGCCCCGTATCGCGCTCTATCCCGGCTCTTTTGACCCCGTCACCAACGGCCATCTGGACGTGGTCCAGCACGCTGTGACCCTGTGCGACCGCCTGATCGTCGCCGTTGCCGTCCATCCCGGCAAAAAGTCATCGCTTTTTTCGACCGAAGAACGCCTGGAAATGCTCGAGGAGGTATGCGCGCCCATCGCGAAGAGCGCCGGTTGCGCCTTTGAGGCCTCCACCTACGACAATCTGACGGTCGCGGCGGCCCGGGCGGCCGGCGCCACCATCATGATTCGGGGCCTGCGCGACGGCACCGATCTGGACTACGAGATGCAGCTTGCCGGCATGAACCAGGCCATGGCGCCTGAGGTGCATACGGTGTTCGTCCCGGCGTCGCCGGCGGTCCGCCCGATCACCGCCACACTGGTACGCCAAATCGCGGGCATGGGCGGCGACTTTTCCGCATTCGTGCCGCCCTCGATCGCAGCCAAACTCAAGGCCAAATTCGCCAGCTAGCGCCCGTCCTGCGCTCGCAAAGCCTTACTCTCTCGATCCCGGAGTTTTCATGATCCGCATTCTCGCTTTTGTCGCCGCGCTCCTTTGCGCGGCTCCCGCGATCGCCCAGCCGCTGCCGGCCAATCTCGACAAGGCCAATGCGGTCGTGATCGACACGACGAAAGGCCGCATCGTGATCAAGCTGCGGGCCGACCTCGCGCCCCAGCATGCCGAGCGCATCAAGCAGCTGGCGCGCGAGGGCTATTACAACAACGTGCCGTTCCATCGCGTGATGGACGGCTTCATGGCGCAGACCGGCGACGGCCAGAACTTCAACGGCACCGGCGGCTCGAAATATCCGAACCTGAAGCAGGAGTTCTCCAAGGTGCCGTTCACCCGCGGCATCGTCGGCATGGCGCGGCGCGGCGACAGCGTCGATACCGCGAACTCGCAGTTCTTCATCATGTTCGCGGAAGGCTCGAGCCTGAACAACCAGTACACCGTGATCGGCGAGGTCGTGTCCGGCATGGATGTGGTCGACAAGCTGAAAAAGGCGCCGCCGGGATCGTCCGGTGGACAGGTCACTGACCCTGACAAGATGGTGAAGGTGCAAGTCGCATCCGATATCAAGTGAGCGATGGCGACGTCGCGCAGCAAGCCGTTCCTCGGGTTTGCCGCGCTGCTGTTGTACCTGGTATCGACGGTGCAGGCCTCGGCACAACCGCTGCAACTCGACACACTCAAGGACATCTTTGTGCGGCTGCAGTCGTGCTGGAAGCCGCCGCCGCTGTCGCAAGCCAACCCGATCGACATCACCGTGGTCGTCAGCTTCAACCGCGCGGGCGTCATTCTCGGCCAGCCCAGGATTACCTATGAATCGGAACACGCCAGCGATAACGACCGGCTCAAATACCGCATCGCGGTGATGGAAACATTGCAACGCTGTACGCCGTTGCCATTTACCGAGGGACTGGGCGGTGCCGTTGCCGGCCGGCCTTTAGCGGTCCCTTTTCGAACCCGTAAACGTCCACCCAAACCTGATGAGAGAAGAGCATGGCAGCCACAGAAAATACTTTGATCCTTGAGACCACGCAGGGTCCCGTCACCATCGAGATGCGCCCGGATCTGGCGCCGGGCCACGTCGCCCGCATCAAGGAACTGGTGCGCGAAGGGTTTTATGACGGCATCGTGTTCCATCGCGTGATCGAGGGCTTCATGGCGCAGACCGGTTGCCCGCAGGGCACCGGCACCGGCGGCTCCGGCAAGAAGCTGAAGGCCGAATTCAACAAGGAGCCGCACGTGCGCGGCACCACCTCGATGGCGCGCGCGGCGAGCCCGGACTCCGGCGACAGCCAGTTCTTCATCTGCTTCGACGACGCGTCCTTCCTCAACGGCCAGTACACGGTCTGGGGCAAGGTCACGGACGGTATGGAGAACGTCGACAAGATCAAGCGCGGCGAGCCGGTGCAGAACCCGGACAAGATCGTCAAGGCGCATATGGCTGAAGACGCGGCGTAACGCCGCCGCCGTCATTCCGGGGCGCATCGAAGATGCGAGCCCCAATGCGCAATTGCGCATTGCGGAATCTCGAGATTCCGGATTGCCGCGTTTCACGCGGCCTCCGGAATGACGCTGAGAGGCAACGCTGGAGCGCATTGCGCCATGCGCACCGATCTCTTTGACTTTGAACTGCCCCCCGCCTGCATCGCGTTGCGGCCCGCGAGCCCGCGTGACTCTGCGCGGATGCTGGTGGTGCAGCCGGGTGGCGCGTTGCAGGATCGCAGCGTCGCCGAGCTGCCGCAATGGCTGCAGCCTGGCGACCAGCTCGTCGTGAACGATACCAAGGTGATTTCAGCCCAGCTCAAGGGACGCCGCATCGGCCGCGAGACCGAACCGAAGATCGAGGCAACACTGATCAAGCGGCTCGACGGCTCGCGCTGGCGGGCGCTGGTCAAGCCGGCCAAGAAGCTGGCGCCCGGCGACGTGGTGCGCTTCGGCAATGAAGGCAAGGTCTGCCTGCTCGGTCATCTCGATGCCGAGGTCGAGGCCAAGGGCGAGGAGGGCGAGATCACGCTGTCGTTCTCGTTTCATGGACCAACGCTCGACCAGGCCATCGCCGACCTCGGCACGCCGCCATTGCCGCCCTACATCGCCTCCAAGCGCACGCCTGACGATCGCGATGCCGCCGATTACCAGACCATGTTCGCGGCCAATGAGGGGGCGGTCGCGGCACCCACCGCGGGGCTGCATTTCACACCGGCGCTGGAGGCGGCGTTGCGCTACCGCGGCGTCGGACTGCACCGGCTGACTTTGCATGTCGGGGCAGGGACCTTCCTGCCGGTCAAGGTCGAGGAAACGTCAGAACACCGGATGCATGCCGAATGGGGCTCGATCTCGGCCGAGACCGCCGCCGCCTTGAACACGGCCCGTGCCAAAGGTGGCCGCATCGTCGCGGTCGGGACCACATCGTTGCGGCTGCTCGAAAGCGCGGCCGCCGAGGACGGCACCATCCAGCTGTTTGGCGCGGAGACCGCGATCTTCATCACGCCGGGCTATCGCTTTCGCGCGGTCGATATTTTGCTGACCAACTTCCATTTGCCACGCTCGACGCTGTTCATGCTGGTGTCGGCGTTCAGCGGCTTGGAGACGATGAAGCAGGCCTATGCGCACGCGATCGCCAGCGGCTATCGCTTCTATTCCTATGGCGACGCCTGCCTGTTGTTTCGCGCGCGGGAGTGAGTGATCGACGCTTTAGCTTCGTTCGACGGCGCGCTCGAGCTTCTTGCTCAAGAACCAGGACAGGCCGAGGAACACGACCAGCAGCGCGAAGGCCACGCCGGAGGAAGCATCGCTCATCATTTTCTCCGAGACCTGACCAAAAGCGTAGCCGGCCGAGACGACCGTGCAGGACCACAGGCCCGCCGCGACGAAATTGAACGCCAGGAAAGTGGACCAGGGCAGTCGCGATATTCCATACGCAAAGCCGGCGACGCCACGAATGCCGTGCGGAAAACGATGAAACAGGATCATCCAGGCATAGTGACGGTCGGCCAGCCGGGCTGCGATCTGGACGGCACGTTCCAGCCTCGGAAACGATACGAGCCAGCGTGTGCCATAACGCCGCCCGATCCAGAACCGGATCACGTCACCGGTGAAGGTGCCGAGCCAGCAAACCATGATCAGCGTGCCGAAATTCAGCGCGCCTGCATGCGCGGCGTAGCCTGCGAACAGCGTTAGCAGCAGGCTGTGCGAGGCCGCATAGGCGAACAAGAGACTGTAGGCCGCATCGCCGTGCTGGCGGATGAGATCGAGAAACGACGCGAGATCGGTCGGAAACAGCAAATCAGCCCCGCTTTGACGACTATCCCCCGGTGACACGTCCTGTCGCCGGGGGACCAGCCCAAACGCTACTACGCTGCGGGAGCATTTGAAAGCAAAAGGCAGGCTGGGTTTATGGGCATATTCGCGCAGGGCGCAGGGTGGCCAGAACGCAGCGAACCCACCAACACATGTACGCTGTCGCGTGCCTAGGGGCGCAGGAAACGCGCTACAACGGCGGTCTGTCGGTCTTTCATATGTCGATCAACGCGGCTCGCTCGGCTTGTCCCGCTCCCGACCTTCGGCGGCTTGAGCGGCGCATTCATCCATGCCGTGGCACTTGCTCTTGTAATAATAGTACCACGATCCGGCTATGGCGCAGATCAAGACCAGCGCGAGGAGATAGACCCAGCTTCGCTTCGGCATCGTCAGCCTTCAAGTTCGGTAGCGATCGCGAACTTAACCAACGATTCGCCGTGAAGCCAGCAGGCGCTGCGCGCCCCTCATCGATGTCAGGAATTTCTCATTTCCGGCGACGCAAAGGGCGCTTCGGCTCGACGGCACGCGATCGGTCAAATCCAGGGTTCTTGCAAATGCTCCTGTTGCAGCGCGCGTTGAACCGCAGGTCTTGCCAGAATGCGATTCATGTACGGACCGACATGGGGCCAGCTTGCTCCCGGACGCGGCATTCCACGTGACCATCGACACAGGGTAAGCGCACAAGCGTCAACTGCCGAGTAAGTATCACCCAACAACCACGGGCCACCGTGAGATTCGAGCGCACCGTCGAGCATATCGAACAAGCCATACACCTTCTGTTCAGCACACGCTCGCAACTCGGGAAACATTGCTGGATCGTTGGCCCATTTATGGGGATGCAGATACATCGATAATGCAGGCTGTAACGTACTCGAGGACCACATCAGCCACTTATAAAAGTGCGCGCGTTCGCCAGTCCCTATAGCCGGAGCCAGCTCACAACCCGGATAGGTATCGACCAAATGCAGGCAGATGGCTGCGGATTCGTACAAGACCAGGTCATCCTGCACGAGGACCGGGACTAGACCGTTTGGATTCAGTCGGAGATGATCGGGTCCCTTGTGCGCGCCGCCGCTCAGATTGACAAAAATGAGCTGATAGGGAGCGCCAATTTCTTCGAGCAATATATGCGAAAAGAGGCTGATGAATCCGGGATAGTAGTAAAGCCGTATCATCAGCGATCTCCTCGCGAGCAAAAGCGAGCATGCTTCGTCGCATGAAAATGATGCGCGAAGCGTGGAGTTGGTTAGCGACGTCTAACCTACTCCACGCGTTCACCTCACGCCATCGCGCGTTGTGGCAGCAGCTCCGCAATCTGGACGGCGTTCAGGGCGGCGCCCTTCAACAGCTGGTCTGCCGAGACGAACATCGCGATCGAATGGCCTGTGGGATCGCTGAGATCCTTGCGGATGCGGCCGACCAGCACGTCGTCCTGGCCTGAAGCGTCGATCGGCATCGGGAAGTAATTCTTCGCCCGATCATCGACGATTCTGACACCCGGCGCCTTCGACAGGATCGCGCGCACCTCGTCTTCCGAGATCGGGCGCTCGCATTCGAAGGTGATGGCCTCGCAATGCGCGCGCAGCACCGGCACCCGCACGCAGGTGACGCCGATCGCGATCTTCTCGTCCTCGAAAATCTTCCGCGTCTCCTTGATGACCTTGGTCTCTTCGTCGTTATAGCCCGTCGCCGGATCAATCGCGGTGTTGTGGCTGAACACGTTGAAGGCGTAGGGAAGCGGGATCACCTTGGGCGTAAACGGCCGCCCCTCGAGGTTGGCGCGGGTCGATTCCCTGAGTTCCTCCATCGCCGCCGCACCGGCGCCGCTGGCGGCCTGATAGGTCGAGATGATCATGCGCTTGATGCGGTTTTGCCTGTGGATCGGCCACAGCGGCACTAGCGCCGTGATCGCCGAGCAATTCGGATTGGCGATGATGCCCTTGTGGTCGCGGATGCGGCCCGCGTTGATCTCGGGAATGACCAGCGGCACGTCCGGGTCCATCCGGAAGGCGGACGAATTGTCGACCACGACGGCGCCCGACTTCACCGCGATCGGCGCATACTTCTTCGAAATGCTGCCGCCGGCCGAGAACAGGGCGATGTCGACGCCGTGGAAGGAGTGCGGGGTGAGCTCTTCGATCACAACCTGCTCGCCGCGGAAGTTGACGGTCTGGCCGGCCGAGCGTGCGCTCGCCAGCGCCTTCAGCTTGCCGACGCGGAAATTGCGCTTGTCCATGGTGGCGATGAATTCGGCCCCGACGGCGCCGGTCACGCCGACAATGGCCACTACTGGATCGTTGCTCACGTTCGTCTTCCTTTGGTTTGAGTAGGCTGCAGGCAATAAAAAAAGCCCCGGTCCTTTTCAGGCGGGGCTTCGGTTCAGATGATGCGATCGTTCGACTACGCGCGCACGGCTCCCGAGCCCCCCAAGGGTGCTTTGGTTTTCGCGGTACGTTTGGTGGTCGCGTTCATGGGGCGGACTTATGCGGGAGACTTGTGCCGCCGTCAACGGGTTTTGGAGGGAAAAAGAGGCTGAATGGCCTGTTGAACAGGGCGCATCTGTTACGCCATAAGCTCACCCATGGACGTTCCCAATCATTTCGAGCTGCTCACCACCTGCGGCCAGGCCCGGCTCGGCCGGCTCTCCACCCCACACGGCGTGGTGCGGACGCCGGCCTTCATGCCGGTCGGCACCGCGGGCGCGATGAAGGGCATGCACTGGCGCGAGGTGCGCGATGCCGGCGCCGATATCGTGCTCGGCAATACCTATCATCTGATGCTGCGGCCGGGGGCCGAGCGGATCGCCGCCCTTGGCGGCTTGCAGAAATTCACGGGCTGGCAGGGGCCGATGCTGACCGATTCCGGCGGCTTCCAGGTGATGTCACTTTCAGAGCTGCGCAAGGTGACAGAGCACGCCGTGACCTTTCGCTCGCATATCGACGGCGCCAAGGTCGAGCTGTCGCCGGAACGATCGATCGAGGTGCAGCGGCTGCTCGGCTCGGATATCGCCATGCAGATGGACGAATGCGTGCGGCTACCGGCCGAACGCGCCGACATCGAACGTGCGATGCAGCTCTCGTTGCGCTGGGCCGAGCGCTCAAAACGCGCCTTCGAGAGTGCGCCTCCCGGCTACATGCTGTTCGGCATCGTGCAGGGCGGCGACGTGCCCGAACTGCGCCATGTGAGCGCGCGCGGGCTGGTCGAGATCGGGTTCCACGGTTATGCGATCGGCGGCCTTGCGGTCGGCGAACCCCAGGCGGTGATGCTCGCCATGATCGAGGAGACCGCGCCCCGGCTGCCGCAGGATCGTCCGCGCTATCTGATGGGCGTCGGCACGCCTGAAGATCTGCTGGAGGCGGTGGCGCGCGGCATCGACATGTTCGACTGCGTGATGCCGACCCGCAACGGACGCCATGGCATGGCATTTACCCGCTTCGGCCAGATCAATCTGCGCAATGCCCGTCACGCCGACGATCCGAGGCCGCTGGACGAGGAGAGCACGTGGCCGGCGACGCGCGAATACTCGCGCGCCTACCTGCATCATCTGGTGCGATCAGGAGAGACGCTGGGCGCGATGCTGCTGTCGGAAATCAATATCGCGTACTATCAGAGTCTGATGCAGGGCATGCGGGACGCCATCGGCAACGGCAGCTTTGAAGCGTTCAAAAAACAAACGCGCGCCGAATGGGCGCGCGGTGACATTGCTCCGAGGTAAAGGACTCAGTTACAGGCGAACCTCCGGATCGAATGCTTGGTCACGAAGCCGTAACCGCAGGTATCGCAGGTCCAGAGATAACCGATGACGTTGTCATACATGTAGGCGGAAGCTTCCGCGGCCACCATGGAGTCCGCACATACCGGGCAGGTCGGTAGATCACAGCCACGCGGGTCGGGCCTAGATGCGACGGACAGGACTTCAGCAACTGCTGGCATCGTGACCTCCTTGCGATCTGAAGCGGAAGCTCAACTCACGACGAAAGTATAAACCGATTTATTTGACGTTGTCGCAACACAAATGCGTTGGAACGACGTTATCGGCGAACTTTCGATTTTGCGATGCAGCGAATTTTGACTCTGACGTTTCGGACTTGCGCATCAGCTCGGCCACCTCCTAAGTAAGAGAGCCCCGAATTCCGGGCATATTATCACTATAGGAGCGTTGTGATGGAGGCATCGTCAGCCACGGGTGCAGTGCACCGTCCCGGACGGGGCAGGGTGTTCGACAGCATCGTCGATGCCGTCGGCGACACGCCGATCGTCCGCTTGCGCAAACTGCCGCAAGCCCACGGTGTCAGCGCTACCATTTTAGCTAAACTTGAATATTTCAACCCGGCGGCAAGCGTCAAAGACCGCATCGGCGCGGCGATGGTGATCGCGATGGAGAAGGCCGGCGTGATCAACGCCGACACCGTGCTGATCGAGCCGACCTCGGGCAATACCGGCATTGCGCTGGCCTTCGTCGCGGCCTCACGCGGCTACCGGTTGAAACTCGTAATGCCGGAATCGATGTCGATCGAGCGGCGCAAGATGCTGGCCTTCCTCGGCGCCGAGATCGTGCTGACGCCGGCGGCGCAGGGCATGAAAGGCTCGATCGCGACCGCCGAAGAGCTGGTGCGCACGACGCCGAACGCCGTGATGCCACAGCAGTTCAAGAACCTCGCCAATCCCGAAATTCACCGCCGCACCACCGCGGAGGAAATCTGGAACGACACCGGCGGCAATATCGATTTCTTTGTCGCTGGCGTCGGCACCGGCGGCACCATCACCGGCGTCGGCCAGGTGCTGAAGCCGCGCAAGCCTTCGCTGCGGGTGATCGCCGTCGAGCCCGAGGAAAGCCCGGTGCTGTCGGGCGGACAGCATACGCCGCACAAGATCCAGGGCATCGGCGCCGGCTTCATTCCGGACATTCTGGATCGTTCCGTGATCGACGAGATCGTCAAGATCAACTCGGCGACCGCGATCGAGATGTCGCGCGCGCTGGCCCGCAACGAAGGCATTCCGGGCGGCATCTCCTCGGGCGCGGCGATCGCCGCCGCGCTTGAGATCGGCAAGCGGCCGGAGGCCGCCGGCAAGACCATCCTCGCCATTGTGCCGTCATTCTCCGAACGTTATCTGTCGACCGTATTGTTTGAAGGAATTTAGCGATGGCGGACCAGCCGAGACGGCCGAGGACCCTGAACGACGCCCGCAGCGAGGCCGAGGCGGCGTTCAAGCGCACCACCACCAAGGTGGTGGAGGCGCCACCGAAGCCGACGGCGCTTCCCGGCGTGAAGGAACTGGTGTCGCTGCGCATCGACCAGGATGTGCTCGAATATTTCCAGGAAGGCGGCGCCGGCTGGCAGGACCGGATCAACGCGGCGTTGCGCAAGGCCGCCGGCAAATAGCCCTCGAAACAGATACGCGCGAATGCGTCCTGTCCTCGCCCGCTTCCGGCTGGCTGTCCTGAGCTGCTTCGGAGTGGCGATCGGCGGCTGCCTCGCCGATCCGGCGAGGGCGGATCAGGCGCCGTTCACCTGCACGATCCTGCCGGGCGACGAGATCGCCAGCATCGCGATGACGAACCCGCTCGCCAGCGACGCTTCCTGCATCGTCACGTGTAGATTCTCGACCACCAAATACGACAACAATCCGCAGATCACCTGTGCCAAGTCGGTGCCCTCGGGCAAGGAAGTGGAGATGTGCCGGCTGACGTCGGGCGGCGACAAATTCGTCAAACTGACCGGAGGCAACGCGGACTGCTTGGGGCTGTCCAACCCCAGTTCCGAATGAAAAAGCCCGGGATGATCCTGGGCTTTTTGCTGTCGATTGTGCGTAGGGCTTTCGCTCGAAAACGCTATTCCCTAGCGCAGCATGCCGCCCATGACGCCGCCGATGAAACGGCCGGCACCCGCCGGATCGGGGCCGCCGCCACCGCTGTGTTGACGCTGCGGCTGCGGTTGACCACCGCCACTATTGGCGCGGCGGCGCGGCTTTTCCTCGTCGCTGGAGCTTGCGGTCGGCGCCGCCGCCACGATCTCGGTCAACAGGGCCTTGTGCTGCAGCCTGTTGAGGTAGCCGCTCTTGGGGTAGCCGCGGGCGGCCTGCCAGCGCGTGATCACGGCCCGGGTCGGTGCATCGAAGGTGCCGGACATTTTGGTGTCGAAGCCGAGACCGTTCAGGCGGCGCTGGACGTCGCGGCGCTGGCCCTTGTCGAGGCCAATCTGATCCTCGGTGGTCTGGTTCGCTTCGTCCTTGAACGTCGCCGGATCGATGCCGGTGGTCAGGTTGCGCGTGGCGTTGTCCGGTTTGCTCTCCAGGGAAGCAATCCGTGCCAGCGCCAGCGATTTGAACTGACCGTTGGGATAGCTCGACACGTAGGCGTTGAGCTCTTCCGCCTTGTTGGAGTCCTTGATCGAGCGCCAGAACTCGAGTTCGACGTCGCTGCCCGGTGCGGCGGCGACCACCGCCGGCGTGGTTCCGGGCGCGGCAGGCGCGGGCGCACCGTTGAGGTAAACCGCACCGGTCAGATTGGTGTTGCCCCAGGGCAATTGACCCTTGTTGGTTTCCTCCTGGACCTGCGCGCGGACCTTGGTCATCGCCTGCTGAAGCTCGACGCCGGGCTGGGTGAGGTTGGCGAGCAGCGCGCGGGTGAACGGGCTGTTGCCGCCTTCCTTGCCGTCAAGCGCGGTCTGGCCGGGGCCGGTCGCAAACGCGATCAGCGTGCCTTCGCCGGATTTCATTTCGGCAAGGCCAGTCTGCACCGACACGCTGCGGGTGGACGGCGCGTTGGACTTGATCTTGGCGGCGAACGGATTGTCGCGGCAGGCATCGAGCAGCACCAGCTTGACCTTGGCGTCGCTCATGGTCTGGTCGAGCGTGAGGTCGATATTGATGGCTGCGCCGAGCTTGACGTCCATTTCCGATTTGATGTCGGCGTCGATCGGCAGCAGATAATTCGTGCCGCCGATGGCGATGCCGTGGCCGGCGTAGAAGAACACTGCCACGTCGGCGCCCTGCGCCTTCTTGCCGAAATCGAGCAGCTTTTCCGTCATCTTGTCGCGGGTCAGGTTGGAGCCTTCCACCACTTCAAAACCGACGTTGCGCAAGGCGGCTGCCATCGCCTTCGCGTCGATCGACGGATTGGGCAACGCGGCGACGTTCTTGTAGGTGCCGTTCCCGACCACGAAGGCGACCCGCCTTTCGGCGCTGGCGGCGCCGGCGGTGAAGACCATGCAGATCAGGGAAAGGACGAGGGTTGGGAAGCGCATCAGAAAAATCCCCCTGGCAGAATCGAAAAAGATTTCGGCGGCAACATTGGCCGCAGGTTACACGAAAAAAATCACACCGCGCCAGAAAAATGGGGAGCTTGCCCAAGTCGCTGAAGCCGTGCGATTCGCCGTTAAGCTATTGAATCTACCCGAGACCTCGTGCGATCCAGATCACAATTTGGTGGGTAAAATCCGAATTCAGGTTGCTGCCCGCGCGGGAACCGGATTGGTCGCGCGCAAGTTCAGCAGATTGCCGGCCAGGATCAGGATGGCGCCGAGCACGGTGAACAGGTCGAGCCGCTCCGCATAGATCAGCCAGCCCGCGGTGGCGGTTAAGGGAACCCGCAGGAAATCCATCGGGATCACCACCGTCGCATCGGCATGCAGTAACGCGCGTGCCATGCAGTAGTGGGAGAACGTGCCGCAGAAAGCGATCACGACGACCCAGCCCCAGGCGTTAGCCGGCGGCCACGTCCAGACGTAGAGCGCGGGAAAAAACCCGGCCACAGATTGTATCGCCAACATCCAGAAAATGATCGCGACCGAATGTTCGGTCCGGGTCAGCGATTTGACCATCGCGATCGAGATGCCGAAGCCGACCGCGGCCGCCAGCGCAATCAATTGTCCGGGATTGACCTCGCCGGTCGCCGGGCGAACGATGACAATGACGCCGACGATGCCGAGCACGATGGCCGCGACCTTCCAGACCGTCATCCGCTCGCCGAGAAACATCGCGGCCAGGATCGCGGTCCAGATCGGCATCGTGAATTCGATCGCCACCACCTGACCGATCGGAATCAGCGTCAGCGCGAAAAACCAGCCGAGCTGCGCGCCGTAGTGAATGAGGTTGCGCGAGATGTGCATGTGCAGCCGCGCGGTTTTCAGGATGGCAAATCCGCCATTGGCGCGGATCATCGGATACAGCAGGAAGAAGCCGATGATCGTGCGCATCTCCATCAGCTGGAACACGTTCAGCTCGCGCATGCCTTCGCGGCCGGCGACCACCACGATCAGCATCAAGGCGAGCCAGCCCGACATCCACAGTGCAGCCAGTGATTTGGAAGGTGTGCGGTCCATGCGCTAGCGGCTGAGTTGGGCTGACTTAGAGGGGCAGGCGGGTATCGGCGAGCGCTCGGCGATTTGCAACGTGCAAATCTGCGGACGCAGCGATGCGCGGGCGCCAATTTCGCTGTGGGAGGCAGTGCGGGATCGGTGCTAAGGATCGGCCCGTCTCAGGAGGACTTATCCATGCGTATCCTACAACCGGCCGAATGGTCGAAACCCCGCGGCTTTTCACATGGTGTCGAGGTCGATGGTCCCGGCAAATGGATCGTGCTGGCCGGCCAGACCGGCGGCGACGAGAAGGGCGACTATCAGCCCGACATGGCCGCCCAGGTCGGCACGGCGCTGAAGCGGATCATCAAACTGCTTGGCGAGGCAGGGGCTGGTCCCGAACACATCGTTCGCCTGACCTGGTATCTGACCAGCCGCAGCGAATATGAGGCGGCGGGCGCCGGGATCGGTGCGGCCTGGAAGGAAACGCTTGGTCGCAACTTCCCGCCATCGACGCTGCTCTACATCGACGGACTGGTCGATGTCAGGGCCAAGGTCGAACTCGAAGTCACCGCTTACGTGCCCAAGTCTTGAATCGGACTTAAGGCGCGCTCGAACAACACAGGAAACATAGACCATGACCAACCGCTCGACTTCAGAAGCCCGATCGACTTCAGCGAGTTTCGTGACGGCCTTCGCAACCGGCTGGCCTGAAGCCCAACCCGACATCATGGTGCTGTCGCTTACGACCCATAACGGGGTGCAGGATTTTGCCTTCAACAAGGAACAGGCCCTGCTGATCGCAAAGACCATCAAGGAGACTGCTGCGAGGCTGGAGAAGCCCAAAACCGGCTAGTAACCGCAAATACCGCTCCTAACGAAAATCGCCCGCTCTTCAGCGGGCGATTTGGTATTTGCGACAGGACGGGCGGACCGCTGCGGCTTTACTTCGAAAGCGAAATGTTGGCGGCGCGGAACTGGCTGTCGGCCCGGATGCTGACGGACTGCTTGTTGCCGGCTGTCTTGAGCGCGATGTTGGCGTTGAAACCGACGGTGACGGCCGTGACCTGGAAGTTGCCGCCGCCGCCGCGGCCCTGCAGGCTGCCGGTAATGCCGCGGCTGGTTTCGCTCCACTGCCCGACAATCGCGCCGCCCTGGTCGACCACGTTGGCCGTCAGATTGAACCTATAGGCGTCGCTCGCGCAGGTGAGGCTCATGTCCATCTTGACGCCCGCAACGTCATAGACCGCGCGGCAACGGATGCGTTCGTTGGATCCGTCGTCCAGCGTGACGGTGCCGCCGCCCGCCCACTTGCCAGCCATGCCGGCGTAAGGCCCGGAGGACTGGGCGTAACTTGCTGGTACTGCAAGCGAAGTCATGAAAAACGCGACGGCTGCAATTGTCAGCCGCCGCGGATAGGCGAAGAATTCTGATGTTCGGCTTGTCTTACTGACGGGACGCTTCCCATCGACCGCTACACGGTACACCAGCTGATGCCCCATTCCATTTCCCCGATCCGGAGTTGCCACTGAGTTGACCGTTCGCATATGCACCATTGATCGAGACTCGCACAAGTCCCCCGGAACTGACGGTGCCGGAAACCGGAGCGCCGGAGCCCGTTACCTTGCCGTCGCTGACAGTGACGGTTGAGGCGGTGCGCGCATCGCAACTGCCGGTTTTGGTGACGACGGTAACCTGCCAAAGCCCGTCATAGGGCTGCTGGGCGGCGGCGGGAGCGGCCGCGAAGGCAGCGGTGGCAAGAAACGAAGTCAAAAACAGCTTGCTGATGCGGTTGGAACGCATGGATCAAATCCCCGAAAGGTGTGTGTGATGAGCGCGTTATCCGGTCACAATGTGTTCAAACTTTGTTGCGCCGCAATAACGGAGAAAGTTCCTAACAATTCAAACACATCAAGGTGAATCCCGTTCCGGCCTCGGAACGAATAAATGCGCGAAATGGGCTTCGATTCGGGTCATGATTCGGGTCCGTGATGCTTAACTGGCTGAAACGGATGGGTTTTCCCCGTTCGGTCAGTGCTTGGCGTCGGAAAGCTTTGGCGCGAGGGTGGCAAATTGCTCGTCCTGGGGCCGGGCGGGCAGGGTCTTGTGGATCCTGGCGTAATCGATGACTTCGCCGAGCAGCTTTTGGCCGAGGGGAGCGAGCGCGCGCTCCCAGAGCTCGCGTGCGGTCTCGCCTTTCTTGACGAAAACCCACTCCTGCGCCGCGATCGCGCCGGCGTCCATCCGGTCGGCGAGGTGATAGATGGTGCCGCCGGCGATCGGATCGCCTTCCTTGATGGTCCATTCGACCGCGGCGATGCCGCGGTGCCGGGGCAGCAGCGAGGGGTGATAGCCGATACCGCCGAGCTTGGCGACGGCCAGCGCCTCGCGGGTGATGCGGGCGTGGCTGTGGGCGGTCACGATCAGGTCGCTGTCGGGGGCGATTTCCGCCGCGGCGACGAATCTGGCGTCGGCCTGCACGACGACCTCGACGCCAGCGGCCCTCGCTGCGGCCGCCAGCCGGTCTTCGTTATCGTGGACGACTATCCTCGCGATTTCGACGCCGTGTTCGCGCAGCATGGTGAAGGTCGTCACGCCGAAATGGCGGGAGCCGACGAGGGTGATCCGCATATGTTCCGTCCGTCGTTAGTCAGGCCGATATGCGGATAGCACACCAAAGCCGTCAGACTCGCCGCCGGGGTCGGCGAGTCCGGGTTATCAACAGTCAGGGTTATCAATGAAAGGGCGCGCCGGGCAAGTCGGCGTGCCGACGCCGCAGTTAGTTCCTGCCGGCGCAGCTCGGGTAGGGCGCGGGCTCGCCGGGCACGATCGGACAGACACGAATCGGCTGCAATTGGCGCAACCGCGCCAGCCATTTGGTCTCGTCAATTGCGCTTCGCCCAGTCGCCGGCGCGCGTTCGGCCCATTGCACCGTGTAGTAATCGGCGCTGCCTTTGACGGTGACGATGAGCGTGGTTTCGCTGTGTTTGTCGGCGCTGGTTTCGACCCGGCCGCAGCTTGCCACTGCGACATACGCATCTTGATCGCCGAATTTGGTCGCGCCAAATCCTTGCGCTGCGAAGGTGTCGGGACAGGCCGACTTGAACCCACCGACCATCGAGCCCGCAAAGCGCTCCGGCGAAACCCCGGCGTTGCCGGCGGCCCCCTTGGCGCCGGTCACCGTGATCATCTGGGTCCAGCTCTTGACCGTCTCGCCCTTCAGCACGGCCTCGCGGACATAGTTCGTCCCTTTGGTGTTCTCGAACACCGTGGCGAAACTGGTCGGCAACGAAAAGGTGACGAGTTGACCGAAGATTGGCGAGATCACCTTGAACGCGGTGGGGGCCGGATTTTGGGCCGATGCCGACGTCGCGAGCAGCGCGCACAAGGCCGCCGAGAAAATCGTCACTCTCGTCATTGGCAGCTTCCTGGCCGACTTCGCCTTGCAATCCGCGCGTCCGATCATAGGCCCGCGACGGCGCACCGACCAGCGTGAGAGCGGTCACATCGGGAGAAACGACGCGGCGATACGTTCGCAAATCGAAGCAGGCCATCAGGCTGCACGAGATCTCATAAGGAACGTGCCACATGAAACGCTTTGTGATTTTTGCCGCGGTTGCGCCGCCGCTCGGGTTCATCGTCGCGTTCTGGGTGATGCTCCAGATCGCCAACTGGGTTGCCGGCGGTCCGAGCACGTTCGACCTTGCACAAGTCGTGATGCTGCCGACGGTCTATTTGGTCGGTCTGATTCCAGCGCTGCTGACCGCGTGGTTCGACCATGTGCTGGTGAAACGCGAGATGCCGTACCGGATCGCGCTGACGGCCTTGTTTGCGTACTTCGTCAGTTACGTGCCGCTGGTTGGCGCATTCCGGATGGGATTCATCCACGAACCATCCGTGGTGCTGCTCGGTGTTGTCGGCGCGGTGCCGGCTGCGGTGTGTTCGTGGCTGGCGATGGAGCGCAGACAGCCGGTTGGCGCGTGATCCCCAAGGAATCTCCAAGGGTCAAGTCAGGATACGAAGCTCCGGCCTACCGGGGGTGCGGGGCTGGCCCTTGACCGGCTGTGACTGACGCGTCGCCACCAATTGAAGCTGGGTTCGCAGGTCGGCGCTGCATTGCTTCATCTGATTGCGCAGTTCGCGGCGCGTAAAGGCGGTGAGGGAGGGATCGGCCAGCTGCTGCCAGGCCGAGCGCAGCCATTCCTGCAGGGCGCGGATATCATTATCAAGGATTACGGGCTGGTTCATGCCGCCGAATCTCCGGATGTGATCGCCGCCAAGTTAGGTCTGATTCGTTTACAGATGCCTACTCCGGTAAATGACGGGCGCGACCTTTACCCCCGGAACGAGCGCCCCACATAAACGTTGGGTCCGCAGCTTTCCCCTGGAGATTCAATGTCCGGCCATTCGGCGCTTGTTGGCTTCGCAATGCTGGTCAGCCTGATCGTGCCCGGCAGCGCGTTCGCGCAGTTCCCGCCGCCCGCCGGCTCGGCCGGAGCGGGCAATTCTGCGATCAGCGGCATACCTTACGGTCCGGCCAATCCCAGCGTGGTCGGCGACCCCAGCGGCATCGGAAATGCCTCCCGGATCCCGCCACCCGGCACCAACAGTCCTGCGCCGTCTCCCAGCTACGGTTCGGTCAACGCGTCGCCCTCGGGTTCGCGCGTGGTCGTGCCGCCCTATGCGGGCGCGTCACAACGGATCACCGTTCCACGCCAGGGAAGGTCAAAAAGGCCACCCGTGCGCCCGCGCGGCCGGGTTGAGACCAGCACGTTCACCGGGATCTGTCGGGGCTGCTAGCGGCGCGTTGCCTCGGGACACGGCCTTGGGACAAGGCCATGCGTCGCGCCGGAGCCCTGCCTAATGCGGTTGCAGATCGCTCGCCTTCCAGCCGGTGGAAAGCACAAGGAACAAGGCGCGGTACGCGTGATAGCGGGCGGCGGGCCGGGTTTTCTCCCGTCCGCCTGCAATCATTTTCCCGCTCTGATCGCGCACTTGCCAGCAAAAGTTCCGGCGGCGCTTGAAGATGACAAATTGCAGCATCGGAGCCCGGAACCCCGCGCGGGGCCCATTATTCCAAAGAAAATGCGAGCAATGCATGTTTCGGTTCATGGCGTGCGCTGCTCCGATTGAGAGCGGGAGGAACGTTCAACGCGTTATGGCCGATTCTCTTCCAAAATATCCGATTCGCAGGCTTGATTGCGGATCGTAGGGGCTGGCCCAGGCGGGTTCGGTATTGTTGCCGACCGGTGCGGATTCCAGCGATTCCAAGAATGAAACCCCCGCCGGCCTGTGAGGATCGGCGGGGGCGAATGGGAAAGATGGTGCGAGGCTGGGGGTTGCCCAGGTGTCGCGCCAAGGACCCGCGTGAAATCAGCCCTATCGAACAGTTCCGGGCAAGACGATTTTGTAAGCAGTGCTGCCTGCGTTTCGTGCACGCTGCGCCAACGCGCGATCTTTGCGCGCGATCTTGGCGGCATCACTCGACCAATCGATCACTCCGCGATGAATGACGTCGTCTTGGTCCCGGAATCGTAGCGCAGCCTGAGCACGTTGAATTTGCACAGGTTGACGTTCTTCCAGAGCACCGATTCATCGTAATTCGCCCAATCCACCTTGATGTTCCAGACGCAGCCGTCCTCGTCCTCGTCCTCATCGAATTCGACGTAAGCGGTGTCCTGGTTCTTCAGGGTCTTGTCGAGTTCGTTCTCCCATTCGTCGAGGCCGTCATCGGGCGAATTGAAACCCAAAAACTTGATCGCATAGCCGGTCTCGTTGATGACCGAAACGTTGCGGTTGTCGGCGGCCAAGGCGGGCGCGGCGGCGAGCGATAGTCCAAGCACAATCAACGCGGATAAAATCGTTTTCATTTGAAATGCTCCTGGCGGCACAAGGCGTGCGGCGATGCGTTTAGCAACCTTTGCGTTCGCGGTCCTCTCACGCAGCGCACGATGATCGTAATCTGGACATCCGTATTCGTCCGGGTTAGCGGCACGCGGCTTCGCAATCTATAACGGCGTCGCTAACAGCGGGGGGCAGGGCGTTCGCTCATCACAGTGAACGCCTTCCACTGGAGGCTCACGAGGCCCGGACTCCTAGGCACTCCGGGCCTCGTCTACCTCACCCACACATCCGCTCAGCCGGTCAGCAACCGACGGCGATCTTTTCCACCGCTGAGATTGCGAACACCTCCATTCCATAGCGCTGCCGCGCGGTTCATCCGCCTGTCGCAAAACCTTCGGGCTGCGGTCAATTTGGACGGGCACCCTTCGTCGCGATTCGACGAGGATGCCTTCAATGCAGATTGGAATACGCGCGAAGCAAGACCTGACTGGACAAGGCTTGACCAGACGTCAATTGCTGGTTCGGACTGCATCCACCGCTGCGGTCGCAGCATTGGGAAGCGTTGCCAAACCTTATCTCAGCCGCGCCGCGGATCGTCCGCACATCGCCAGCGGGATCGCGTCGGGCGACGTCTCGGCCGATTCCGCGGTGATATGGGCAAGGGCCGATCGGGCCGCACGCATGCAGGTGGAGTGCTCGATCGACGAGAGCTTCAAGTCCATCCTTCGCGTCGCATCGTCGGAAGCGCTGCCCGAGCATGACTTCACCTCGAAGCTTTTGCTCGAGGGCCTTCCGCCCGGGCATGATATTTTCTATCGGGTGCGTTTCGCTGATATCGGCGAGTCCAGGATTTCGGGTGAGGCGCAGGTCGGCCATTTCCGTACCGCACCGGTGGCGCGACACGCGGTATCGTTCGTGTGGTCGGGCGATACTGCCGGCCAGGGCTGGGGCATCGATCCCGCCCGCGGCGGCATGCGGACTTACAAAACCATGCTCGAAAATCGCCCGGACTTTTTCATCCATTCCGGCGATCACATCTACGCCGACTGTCCGATCGAAGCCGAATTGAAGCTGCCGGACGGAGGCTTGTGGCGGAACATCGTCACCGAAGACAAATCCGTCGTCGCCCACAGCCTCGCGCAATATCGCGCCAACTACAAATACAATTTGCTCGACGAGAACCTGCGCGCCTTCAACGCGCAAGTGCCGATGCTCGCGCAGTGGGACGATCATGAAGTCACCAATGACTGGGCACCGATCGGCACCGCCGACGAGACCGGCTACGCCGAAGACGGCAGCTCCCACCTGGTGGCGCGGGCGGCCCGCGCGTTTCATGAATTCATGCCGATCCGCAACCTGGCTGGGCAGGCGGGGCGGATCTATCGCAAGGTCGCCTATGGGCCGCTGCTCGACGTCTTTCTGATCGACATGCGCAGCTATCGCGATTCGACCGGGAATAATCGCGACGACCGCAGCGACACCTGCATTCTCGGCCCGGCGCAACTGGCCTGGCTGAAGCGTGAACTCACGGCCTCCGATGCGACCTGGAAGGTCATCGCCGCCGACATGCCGATCGGATTGATCAGCGAGGATGCGATTGCGCTTGGCGATGGGCCGCCGGAGCGGCGCGAATGCGAGATTGCCGATCTGCTGTCCTTCATGAAGCGCATGGGTGTCAGCAACACAGTGTGGCTGACGGCCGACATGCACTATACGGCCGCGCATCGCTACGATCCGAACCGCGCGGTATTCCAGGATTTCGAGCCGTTTTGGGAGTTCGTCTCCGGGCCACTTCATGCGGGGACCTGGGCGCCCGCCCAGCTGGATAATACGTTCGGACCGGCCGTGGCGTTCCAAAAAGGCTGCAGCGCGGAGCAGGGCGAAAACCTCGCGCCATGTTTCGGACTGCAGTTCTTCGGCCGGGTCGATATCGATGGCCGATCGGAGGTCATGACGGTAACCTTGAAGGATGTCGACAATCGGGATCTATGGTCGGTGGATATCGACCCGCGGCCGGATGGACGGCAGAAGCAAGTGCTGTCTCAACACATCTGACGCAGCAGCAATGTGGATGCGTCTAACTCTGGCCTGGCAGGAGGACGTACTGCCTGGCGATCCGGAAGCGGGAATCCGCACTGTCCTGACGGAATAGCGCAAGCCTGTCGATCGCGAGGGTCTCGAGGCCGAGCGTGGAAAAACTGTTTCTCAGCATCGCCAGAACGGTCTCCAGGCGGCTTGCGTCGAGCCGGCCGGTCAGCGTCATGTGGAAACGAAACTCTTCCATCACGTAGGGATAGCCCCAGCGGTCGAGATGGGCGCGCTGCGCCGATGTCAGGCGGGAAGGATTGCGGCGCGCACGGTCCGCTTCGGTGAGCGGCGCGCGGAACGTATCGAATTCGCCGACGCAATCGGCCGCAAGGCGGATCAATTCCGCCGACGGATCAGCCGGGATTACCGCAATGAAGCCACTGATGGAGCCGACCGCCGGCCTGATGACCGGAATCGCCCGGGGCGTTGCGGCGAAGGCGGCACACGCCGCGAGGAGTTCGGCTTCAGTCCTTCCTTGTGCCAGCGAGAAGGGCGCCTTCAGCGTGGCGTGAAAGCCGTATTTGCGGGGATCGGCCGTCAGGTTGCGCCAATCCGGCGCAGCGCTGGCGACGTCTTCCGGAAACGGCAGGTCTTCGCCGCCAAAGGCGTCATAGCCAAGCATTTGCGCGCCGAAGCAATTGAGGTCGCTGGCCTGCGCCGGGGCGTAGTAGATCGCGTAACGCGGATAATTCGACATTGGCACAGGATACAGGATAGAGGCGTGTCAGGCGGCTGCAATCGCCTTGCGCGGAGCGAGGGTCGAGTTGCGCAGGCGGCCAGCTTCCGTCAGATGCACCAGCCGTCCCGCGGCCATGACGGCGACGACACGCGGCCGCAACGGCACCTTGTCATCAACGAAGATGATGTCGGCACGCTGGCCGGCGGCAATAACGCCGCGATCGGTGAGGCCGGCGGCCCGGGCGGGGGCCGACGATATCAGCTGCCAGGCCTCGGCCAGCGGCAGCACGCCATCGGCAGCGAGACGGAACGCTGCCAATAGCTGCGCCGGATAATAATAGTCCGACGCCAGCACCGAGCATAAGCCCTTGGCGATCATGTCGGACGCCTTGGTCCAGCCGGTGTGGCTGCCGCCGCGGACGACATTGGGCGCGCCGAACACGATGAAGTCGCCGGCCTCTGCCGCCTCGCGCGCGGTTTCTTCGTTGACCGGAAACTCGGCGATGCCGACGCCCTGCGCCCGAAACGCCTTCCGCATCTCGGGGCTTTCGTCGTCATGCGACAGCATGCGTACATTGGCGTCACGCGCCGCTTTCGCCAGCCGGGCGATTGAGGCCGGCACCTCGTGCGCGCGGCCAACGACGCTCGTCACCAGCAAATCGAACGCCTCGTTCGAAAGCCCGGTGCGTTCGACCATGCGGCTGCGCTTTTGCGGCTTGTCGAGGTTGGCGACCGTCCCATCCATGTGGTCGTTGAACGCGAACAGGTCGATGCGCCCATCCGACAACCATTCGCTGATCTCGGATTCGGCGTCGAGATTGTAGGTCTCGTGGCGCAGATGGAAGCGGGTGTCGGCCGAAAGCTGCGGCCGCATCGACTCGATTGCTTCCAGCAACCGCCTTGCGTTGTCGCCCGAGCGCAGGCCCGGCTCCCACGACCAGGTCGTGCCGTGGTAGACCGTGGTGATCCCGTTGCTGATCGCCTGCCGGTCGCTGTCACCAAGGGCGACGTCGATCGGGAAATCGACGCCCGGGCGCGGCATCATCTGCCGTTCAAACGCATCGCCATGAAGATCGACGATTCCCGGCAACACCAGCAAGCCGCCGGCGTCGATGCCCAGCGAAGCGCGCCCCCGGTCGGCGCCGATGGCGCTGATATCACGGCCTGCGATCCGCAGCGAGGTCTCGTGGATTTCGTGGCCGAGCAGGGCCCGGCCGCCTTCGATGAAAATGTCAGTCACGATGCTGCACCCTGATGCCTGATCTGCGCGCGGACGGAGCCCGCGCCTGCTTCGTATTTTGCCAGAAAATCCTCGACCGTGAGCTTGCGGAAATCGGGTAGGGCGCGGCGCAGCGTCTCATGGTCCCAATTCCACCAGGCAAGCTCGGCGAGCCGACCGGCGACATCTTCCGAGAACCGCCGTTTGATCGGCCGCGCCGGATTGCCGCCGACGATGGTGTAGGCCGGGACGTCCTTGGTCACGATCGCGCCGGCGGCGATCACCGCGCCGGTGCCGACGTTGCGGCCGGGCAGGATGATCGCGCCATGCCCGATCCAGACGTCATGGCCGATATGGATGTGGTGCGCGCGCCGCCATTCGAAGAACCCGGCGTCGTCGCTCTCGCCGGGAAAATAGGCGCTGGCCCGGTAGGTAAAGTGCGCCTGCGTCGCGCGGTGCATCGGGTGGTTGCCAGGGTTGATCCTGGTCATCGCCGCGATCGAGCAGAATTTGCCGATGGAAGTGTAGGTGATCTGGGCGTCGTTGACGACGTAGGAATAGTCGTCCATCGACACTTCATGCAGGATCGTGCGCGCGCCGACTTCGCAATAGGCACCAAGCTGGGCGTCGTGCAATTTCGCCGTGGGATCGACGGTCGGGTCGACTGAAAGCATTTTGCCGGCCATACGGGCGTCTCTCCGCGACAAAGATGGTGTCACGATGGCACCTCATCAACGGGCATGATGACATCTTCGTGACGGTTGCATGACTGATGTCGCGGGTGTTCGCGGGTGTGGACGGTCGCTGCACCGTGTCGCGGTTGTCACACAACTGTAAAATCCAATCGTTAGCGATGGTCCACGGTCGGGATTCTGGAGCATTGCATGCTGGTGGTGGAAGGTTTGACGTGCCGTTTCGGCACAAAAGCCGCAGTGGATGATGCGTCATTCTCGATCGCGCCCGGTAGCTTTGTCGGCGTGATTGGCCGCTCCGGTGCCGGCAAGTCGACGCTGCTGCGGATGATCAATCGCCTCGCTGAGCCTTCCGAAGGCCGCATCCTGTTCGAAGGCGTCGACGTCACCGCGCTGCGCGGCAAGGATTTGCGGCAATGGCGCGCCCGCTCGGCGATGATCTTTCAGCAGTTCAATCTGGTCGGCCGGCTCGACGTGCTGACCAATGTGCTGATGGGGCGGCTCGCCGAAATCCCGTCCTGGCGTTCGCTGACGCAAACCTGGCCCGAACGGGACAAGGCGCTAGCGATGTCGGCGCTCGAGCAGTTCGACATGGCTTCGCTTGCAGCCCAGCGCGCCGACCAGCTTTCCGGAGGTCAACAGCAGCGGGTCGCGATCGCGCGTGCGCTGGTGCAGGAGCCGGATATCATTCTCGCCGATGAGCCGATCGCTTCGCTCGATCCACGCAACACGCGGATCGTGATGGATGCGCTGCTGCGCATCAACAAGCATTTCGGCATCACCGTGATCTGCAATCTGCATTCGCTCGACCTGGCGCGGACCTATTGCGACCGCCTGATCGGCATGTCCGCGGGCCGCATCGTGTTCGATGGGGCGCCGGCGACGCTGACGGATCTCATCGCGCGCGAGCTTTACGATCTCGAAGCCAACGACGTCATGGGCGCTGCACCCGCACATGCGCCTGGTGGTGCTGCCGTCCCTGAGCTGGGCACTGCGGCGGCGGCCTGAGCGTTCTTCTGTAACAGGGCGGCCGATTGCAAACCTGCAAACGGCCGAAAAAATCAACACAACAAGAGGGCACACCATGATCAATCGTCGTATCGTTCTGGCCGGCGCAGCCGCGCTGGCGTTTTCGGCCTCCGCCGCCTCTGCGCAGGACTGGAAGGGCAAATATCCGGAACTGACCTTCGCCGTCGTGCCGGCGGAAAACGCCTCGGGCGTGACCGAACGCTGGGCACCGTTCGTCGCCTATCTATCCAAAGAGCTCGGCGTGAAGGTCACGCTGCGCATTGCCAACGACTACGCCGCCGTCATCGAAGGCCAGCGCTCCGGCAACATCCATATCGCCAGCTACGGCTCGGCGTCGTTCGCGCGCGCGCGGATGACCGGCGTCAAGACCGACGCGTTCGCTAACGACATCAATGCCGATGGCTCTACGGGTTATTACTCGGTGTTCTTCGTCAAGGCGTCGAGCCCGTACAAGAACCTCGACCAGCTGAAGGGCAAGAATCTCGCTTTGGTCGATCCGAATTCGACGTCGGGCAACAACGTGCCGCGCTTCGAGCTCGACAAGCTGGGCATCTCCGATGCCGACACGTATTTTGGCAAAGTCGTGTTCAGCGGCAGTCATGAGAACGCCATACTGGCGCTCACGCAGGGCACCGTCGAAGTCGCCGCCAATCAATGGACCACCGACAACGACTCCACGCTGGCCCAGATGCTGACCAAGGGCATGCTAAAGAACGCCGACGGCACAGTGATGAAGAAGGATGATTTCCGGATCGTCCATAAGTCTGCGCCCATTCTCAATGGGCCTTATGCTTATAATTCGGACCTTCCGGACGGCCTGAAGGCCGCCATCGCCAAGGCGTTTGCGGATGCACCGGCCAAGGACAAGGCCGCCTTCGACCGTCTTTCCGACGGCCAGAAAAAGGCATTCAATCCCGCCACGACAAAGGATTGGGACGGCATGATCGACCTGATCAAGTTCGTGGACAATCTTCGCAAGAAGAAGGCGTCCTGATCGATTGGCGGAGCGAGACCAGGCCGGGTCCATGCGACCCGGCCTTTTTCCGTTCAGGACATAACCGGCACAGCAGCCTTCCATGACATCAGCCGTATCCATCCTTCCAGCCCAGCAACTCGCGGTGCTCAACGACGCTTATCGTGCGGCGGTGGCGCGCAAGCGGCTGCGGATGACGCTGGCAACGGCGGTATTCTTCGCGGTTCTCGTCATCGCCGGGATCGGGGCCGAGGTTAATCCGGTAATTTTCGTCAACAAGATCGGAAATTTCGTCAGCTACTTCGACCGCATCGGCACGCTGGAGAGCGGCGCGCGGGTCTGGGCCGATATCGGCGAGTGGTTCTGGGGCTGGAAAAAATGGCTGGCGCTGCTCGGCGAGACCGTCCTGATCAGCTACGTCGGTACCCTGGCCGGGGCGATCCTCGCTTTTGCGCTCAATTTTCTGGCCGCTGAAAATACCTCGCCGGCGCCATGGCTGCGATTTACGGTTCGCCGCCTGATGGAGTTCTGCCGTACCGTTCCGGACATCGTGTTTGCGCTGATCTTCGTGATCGCGTTCGGTCTCGGGCCGATGGCCGGGGTTCTTGCTATCATGATCCATTCGGTCGGTGCGCTCGGCAAATTGTATTCCGAAATCGTCGAGAACATCGACATGAAGCCGGTCGAGGGGGTCCGATCGACCGGCGCGAGCTGGATATCGTGCATACGCTTCGCCGTCGTGCCGCAGGTCGCGGCGGGTTTTGCCAGCTACACGTTGCTGCGCTTTGAGATCAACGTGCGCGGCGCTTCGGTGATGGGTTTCGTCGGCGCCGGCGGCATCGGCCAGGAACTCGTCGTTGCCGTCAGGAAATTCTTTTATTCCGACGTCAGCGCGATCCTGCTGATGATCATTGTCACCGTGTTCCTGATCGATATCGGTACCGGATGGGCGCGCGGGCGGCTGTTTGGCAGGGAGGCGCGGGCATGACACGGTTGCCTGCGCCTGACTCCGGGGATTTGCGCGGCCGCTATCCCGAGGTCTTTGACCGGCCGGTTTCCTCCCGTCTCGCGATCCCCGCGATGCTGCTGGCTGCGTTCGGGATCTTCGTGTTCGGGCTGGTCGAGCTGGAGTTTTCGCCGGCGCGGATGCTGGCGGGGCTGAGCCAGCTCGGCTGGATCACGATGATGATGATCCCGCCCGATCCCGGCAGTTCGCTCCCGGTCTATCTCGTTGCGCTCGGTGAAACCCTGTCGATCGCGCTGCTCGGCACCACGCTTGCCGCGTTGCTCGCGCTGCCGGTCAGTCTGCTGGCGGCAAAGAACATCGTTCCGTCGGGTATCTTCCGGTTCCCGGTTCGCCGCTTTCTCGATTCGATCCGCGGCGTCGACACGCTGATCTGGGCGCTGGTCTGGATCAACGTCGTCGGCCTTGGGCCGTTCGCGGGCGTGCTGGCCATTGCGGTGGCGGATTTCGGCGCGTTCGGCAAATTGTTCTCCGAAGCGATCGAGGCCGCCGACCGGAAGCAGGTCGAGGGCATCCGGGCCTCCGGCGGCAATGCGCTGCACGAAATACGGTTTGGGCTGATGCCGCAGGTGCTGCCCGTCATCGCAGGGCAGGTGCTCTATTTCATCGAATCGAACACCCGCTCGGCTACGATCATCGGGATCGTCGGCGCCGGCGGCATTGGATTGCAGCTGGCCGAGCAGATCCGGGTGCTGGAATGGCAGAAAGTCTCATTCCTGATCCTGATGATCCTGGTCGCGGTGGCGGCGATCGACTGGATTTCAGGCAAGCTGCGGTTTGCGATCATCGGCCAGCGCGCGGTGGTCTGATCCAGCGATCTAATCGCTTTCGACGATGAACTCGACGCGCTCGGCGGCGAAGCGCGAGCGCTTGGTTACGATCGGCTGGCCGTCGGGATCGACGTCGGTGCTGTCGACCACCAGCACCGGGCGGCCGAGCGCGAGATCGAGCCGTGCGGCGTCGCTGGCGTCGGCTATGGCGGCGGTGATCCGGGTGGACCACCTGCGGTAATCGCGGATGCCGTAATGTGCGACCAGCTTGGTCATCGAGCGCACGCTGGCGAAGACCTGTCCCGCGTCAGGGAAGCGCTCGGCGGAAAGCCATGAGGTGCTGACGCAGATCGGTGTCCGGTCGGCCAGCCGCAGCGCCTCGATCCGGACCAAGGGTGCGCCCGTCTTCAGCCCGAGTTCCCGCGCCAGTTCACGTGTCGCGACATCGTCGGACGCTTCGATCAACTGGCCGCGCGGTTCATGGCCGCCGGCGCCTACGATCTCGGAAAACCGCGTCCGCGAGCGCAAGGGATAGGCGAGGCGCTGGGTCTCGACATAAGTGCCGCTGCCGCGCTCGGCGCGCACCAGCCCGCGTTCGGCGAGCGTCGCCAGCGCCCGGCGCACGGTATGGCGGTTGACGCGATAGGTTTCGGCGATCTCCATTTCACCCGGCAGCTTTTCGCCCGCGGCGAAGCGGCCCTCCGCAATGGCGCGTTCGATCCCGTCGGCGACCTGCCGCCACAACGCCACACCGGTGGCCGCATCCTGCATGCTCATGGTGTGAATATATCCGGGACGGTCATCCGAAAAAACAACCCTGTTGTCACCAAACAGTCATGGCGTTTGGTTATGAAGTTGTCTATTAGCATAGACAACTTGATTCCGGCAAGGTGGATATGACGGCAACCGAGAACGACAAGCAGGCGCAGCGCAAGGCAGTCATGGCGGTGCTGGCGCATTCCGATCCATCAGAGATATCCGGCCGTCTGGCGGCGATCACGCTGCCTGATCACGAGAATCTGCGCGAGCCGGAGAACGGCCTCGTGATGGTGCGCGGCCGTATCGGCGGCGACGGCTCTGCCTTCAACCTCGGCGAAGCCACGGTATCGCGTGCGGCGGTGCGGCTTTCGACCGGCCAGGTCGGATTCGGCTACACGCTCGGCCGCGACCGCGAGAAAGCGCGGATGATCGCGCTGTGCGACGCCATGGTGCAATCGGATGAATTCGCCGGCCTCATCGAGACAAAGGTGATCGCGCCACTGTGCGCGGCAATGACCGCCACACGGAACCGCAAGGCGACCGAGGCTGCGGCGACGCGGGTCGATTTCTACACCTTGGTGCGGGGAGAGGGTTGATGACGACGGTTGCCGAACTGCCCGCAGGATTTGCCGACAAGGTGCTGTCAGCGCAATCGACCTTCCGCTCGGTGATGGATGCGATGGCGCGTCCCGGCAGCGTGCAGCGCATTGCGGCCGTCGCCGGCACGCCCGCCGCGATGATGCGCGGCACCGCGGCTATTGCGCTGACCCTGTTCGACCATGATACGCCGATCTGGCTCGACAGCCGGATGTCGGAAGCATCCGATGTCGCCAAATGGCTCAAGTTCCACACCAGCGCGCCTGTGATCGCGGATTCCTCGATCAGCAGCTTTGCCCTGATCGGTAGTCCCCGCGAGCTTCCGGCGCTCGATCGTTTTGCGTTCGGCAGCAATGAATACCCGGATCGTTCGACGACGTTGATCCTGCAGGTCGACAGCCTGTCGCAGGGGCCCGCCCTCGAACTGCGCGGCCCCGGCATCGACGGCACAGCGATCCTGCAGGCCGCGATCCAGCCCCATGATTTGTTCGAACGGCTTGCCGTCAATGTGCCTCTGTTTCCGCGCGGCATCGATGTCGTGCTGGTCCATGACGATGCAATTGTCGCGATACCGCGCACCACGCGGTTCGCGAGGGGAGGCTAGACATGTACGTTGCCGTCAAGGGAGGCGAACGCGCCATCGAGAACGCCCATCGCCTGCTGGCGCATGAGCGGCGCGGCGACCGTGACGTTCCCGAGGTTTCGCTGTCCCAGATATCCGAGCAGTTGTCGCTCGGCGTCGACCGGGTCATGACCGAGGGCTCGTTGTACGACCGCGAACTCGCGTCGCTCGCGATCAAGCAGGCGCGCGGCGACATGATCGAGGCGATCTTCCTGGTCCGCGCGTTCCGCGCCACCCTGCCGCGCTTCGGCGCTACCGAGCCGGTCGATACCGGCGCGATGCAGGTGCGGCGGCGGATTTCCTCGACCTTCAAGGACATTCCCGGCGGGCAAATCCTCGGGCCGACTTTCGATTATACCCATCGTTTGCTGGATCCTCAGCTTGCCGAGGGGTTTTCTCCGGAAACGCCGGAGACGAGCGAAGCGTCGCTCGCGGCGACGCCTCGCGTGACCGACATTCTCGGCCGGGACGGCCTGATCGAGCCGTCGCCTAAGGCAGATGCGGAGACGCCGGTCGGCGACCTCACGCGCGAGCCGCTCAGCTTCCCGGCGGACCGCGACCTGCGCCTGCAGAACCTGGCGCGCGCCGACGAAGGCTTTCTGCTGGCGCTTGGCTATTCCTCGCAGCGCGGTTACGGCCGCAACCATCCGTTTGCCGGCGAAATCCGCTTCGGCGAAGTCGAGATCGAATTCATGGCCGAGGACGTAGGCTTCGCCGTGCCGCTCGGCGCGATCGCGATGACCGAATGCCAGATGGTCAATCAGTTCAAGGGCTCGGCCACCGAAGCGCCGTGTTTCACGCGCGGCTATGGGCTGGCGTTCGGGCAGAGCGAGCGCAAGACCATGTCGATGGCGCTTGTCGACCGCACGCTGCGCGCCCGCGAACTCGGCGAGGAAGTGATCGCGCCGGCCCAGGACGAAGAGTTCGTGATGTCGCATTCGGATAATGTCCAGGCGACCGGTTTTGTCGAACATCTCAAGCTGCCGCACTACGTGGACTTCCAGTCCGAACTCGGCCTGCTGCGCAAATTGCGCAAGGAGTTCGCCGAGGCCACGGAAGCGCCGCCGATGCAGGAGGCTGCGGAATGAACGCGCCGAGGTATAATTTCGCCTATCTCGACGAACAGACCAAACGGATGATCCGCCGCGCGATCCTGAAAGCGATCGCGATCCCCGGCTATCAGGTGCCGTTTGCCAGCCGCGAGATGCCGATGCCCTATGGCTGGGGTACCGGCGGCGTGCAGGTGACCGCGGCGATTCTCGGGCCCGACGACGTGCTGAAGGTGATCGACCAGGGATCCGACGACACCACGAACGCGATCTCGATCCGAAAGTTCTTCGGCAAGACCGCAGGCGTTGCGACCACGACCGCTACGGCTGACGCCACTGTGATCCAGACAAGGCACCGGATTCCCGAAGCGCCGCTGCATGGCGGGCAGGTGTTGGTCTATCAGGTGCCGATCCCCGAGCCGCTGCGGTTCCTCGAGCCGCGCGAGACCGAAACCCGGCGCATGCATGCGCTCGGCGAATACGGCCTGATGCACGTCAAGCTCTACGAGGACATCGCGCGCTTCGGTCATATTGCGACTTCCTACGCCTATCCGGTGAAGGTGAACGCGCGTTACGTAATGGACCCGTCGCCGACGCCGAAATTCGACAATCCGAAGATGGACAACTGCCCGGCGCTGCAATTGTTCGGCGCCGGCCGCGAGAAGCGGATCTACGCGATCCCGCCGCATACCACGGTGGTCTCGCTCGATTTCGAGGATCATCCCTTCACGCGCTACCGTTTCGACGCGCCCTGCGCGCTGTGCGGCGCCGGCGATTCCTATCTCGATGAAATCGTCACCGACGACAAGGGCGGCCGGATGTTCGTCTGTTCCGATACCGATTACTGCGAGAGCCGCCAGTTGACCGGTCATCGCGGCAGCGAAAGCGCGGCACCGCACAAGGAGAGGGCGCATGGCTGAGCAAACTCTCGACGATCAACCGCTGCTGGTTGCCGAAAACCTCGGCAAGACCTATGGCCGGCTGATTGCCTGCCGCGACGTGTCCTTTGCGCTCTATCCCGGCGAGGTGCTGGCCGTGGTCGGCGAGTCCGGGTCGGGCAAGTCGACGCTCTTACAACTGCTGTCGGCGCAACTGGCGCCGACCGCGGGCAGCGTCTCGTACCGGATGCGCGACGGTGTGCTGCGCGATCTCTCCGCGTTGGGCGAGGCCGAGCGGCGCTTCCTGTTCCGCACCGATTGGGGCTTTGTGCATCAGGACCCGGCGCAGGGCCTGCGGATGGCGGTCTCGGCGGGGGCCAATGTCGGCGAGCGGCTGATGGCGGTGGGCTGGAATCACTACGGCCGCATCCGCGACACCGCATCATCCTGGCTGGAGCGCGTCGAGATCGACACCGACCGCATCGACGATGCGCCGCGGACCTATTCCGGCGGCATGCGGCAGCGCCTGCAGATCGCCCGCAACCTCGTCACCGAACCGCGGCTGGTGTTCATGGACGAGCCGACCGGCGGCCTCGACGTATCGGTGCAGGCGCGGTTGCTCGACCTGATGCGCAACCTCGTCAGTGAATTGGGCCTCGCGGCCATCGTCGTCACCCACGATCTTGCAGTCGCGCGGCTCCTGTCGCACCGGGTGATGGTCATGAAGGGCGGCCGGGTCATCGAAACCGGGTTGACCGATCAGGTGCTCGACGATCCCCGCGAACCCTACACCCAGCTACTCGTTTCCTCGATTTTGCCGGCATGAGTTGGGCCAATGACCGCGATGATCGATATAACCAACGCCGAAAAAACCTTCACCATGCATCTGCAGGGCGGGGTCGAACTACCCGTCGTGCGCGGGGTCTCGTTTCACGTTGTATCAGGCGAATGCGTGGTACTGTCGGGCCCGTCGGGCGCCGGCAAATCCTCGATCCTGAAGATGATCTTCGGGAATTATCGCTGCGACGGCGGGCGGATCGGCATCCGCCACCAGGGCACCGTGATCGATCTCGCCACCGCCGAACCGCGTCAGGTGCTCAGCGTGCGCCGTTCCACCATCGGCTATGTCAGCCAGTTCTTGCGGGCGGTGCCGCGGGTGGCGACCATCGACGTGGTGGCCGAGCCCCTGATCGTGAACGGGATCGCCCGCGCAGAGGCGCGCGCGCAGGCCGGCACGCTGTTGCGCCGCCTCAACATTCCTGAGCGGCTGTGGGCGTTGCCGCCTTCGACGTTCTCGGGCGGCGAGCAGCAGCGCGTCAATATCGCGCGCGGCTTCATTTCCGATCTGCCGATCCTGCTCCTGGACGAGCCGACTGCGTCACTCGACGCCGCCAATCGCGCCGTCGTGGTTGAATTGATCGATCAGAAGAAACATCAGGGGGTGGCGATGGTCGCGATCGTCCATGACGACGAGATACGCCATCTGATCGCGGACCGGATCGTCGATGTGACGTCGTTTGCCTCGGCGGCATAGGGAAGAGAAGTGAGATGAGCGCAACGAAGCACGAAACCATTTTGGGCAATGCCGGCATCATCCTCGCCGATCGCGTGATCGCGCGCGGCTGGGTCGCCATTGCCGATGGCCGCATCGCCGAATTCGGCGAGGGCGATGCCCCCGGGCGCGCTGTGGACGCCGCCGGCGACCTCATCATGCCCGGCCTGATTGAGCTGCACACCGACCATCTCGAAGCGCACTACGTGCCGCGGCCAAAAGTGTTCTGGGATCCGATCGCCGCAGTCGTCTCCTACGACGGGCAATTGGCAACTTCGGGGATCACCACTGTGCTGGACTCTCTGCGGGTCTGGCGCGAGGACGGCGCCGAGGAGGTCGATGGCAGGGCAGGCATACTCGCTAAGGCGATCACATCGGCGCGTGAGGAAAATCTGCTGCGTGCCGATCACTTCCTGCATCTGCGCTGCGAAATCCCGATGCCGAGTGTCGTCGAGGAAGCCAAGGAGCTGATCGACCGGCCGGACATCCGGCTGATGTCGCTGATGGACCACACGCCGGGACAGCGCCAGTTCCGCGACGAAGTGAAGCTGCGCGACTATTACCGCGGCAAGGGCGGCGGCATGACCGACGCCGAGCTCGACGTGCTGTTCGAGCGGCGCTTTGCCTACCAGAAGACCTATGCCGCGACCAATATGCGCGAAATCGTGGCCTTGGCGCATCAATACGCGATACCGCTCGCCAGCCATGACGACACGACAGAGGAAAATGTCATCGACGCCGTGCGCGACCGCGTCGCGGTGGCCGAGTTTCCGACCACGATGGAAGCCGCGCGCGGCCTGCACCAGGCCGGCATCGGCATCCTGATGGGCGCGCCTAACGTGGTGCGCGGCGGCTCGCATTCCGGCAACATCGCCGCCGTCGATCTCGCCCGCGAGGGGCTGCTGGACATCCTGTCGTCCGACTATATTCCATCGAGCCTGTTGATGGCCGCCCTGCAATTGCCGCGGCATGTTCCCGCCATTGATCTTGCTTCTGCCGTCCGCACCGTCACCAAGACGCCGGCCGAGGCCGTGGGGCTTTCGGACCGCGGCGAAATCGCGGTAGGCAAGCGCGCCGATCTGATCCGGGTGCATGTGGCGCGCGACATCCCGGTGGTGCGCAGCGTCTGGCGGGAAGGGCAGCGTGTGGCATGACCGACACTCTCACCACATCAACAGGCCATTCGGACGCGATCGGTCCGGGCCGGCTCATCCTGGTGGTCGGGCCGAGCGGCGCCGGCAAGGATACGCTGCTTGGGCTGGCGAAAGCAGCCTGCGCCGATGACGGCAGCATCGCATTCCCGCGGCGCGTGATCACGCGGCAGGCCTCGGCCTCCGAGGACAATGAAGAGGTCAGCGCCGGCACTTTTGAAGCGGCGCTGGCGCGTGACGAGTACGCCATGCACTGGGAAGCGCACGGCCACCGCTATGCGATATCGCGCGCCATCGACGACGAAATCCGCGCCGGGCACACTGTTGTCGCCAATGTTTCGCGCACCATCATTCCAGCGATGCGCCAGGCCTATGCCGACGTCACGGTGATCTCGATCACCGCGCCGCCGAACGTTCTTGCGGAACGCCTGGCGATGCGCGCCCGCGGCAGTGACGGCAAGATCGAGCACCGGCTTAGTCGGACGGTGGACGAGGCCGCGCCTGACGTCACCATCGTCAACACCGGCAGCGCCGAGTTTCACGCGCGTCAGCTGGTGCGGGCGATCAAAGGCGAGAAGTGGGACGAGTAAACGGGGGACGCAAATGTCTGTCATCACGACGATCGAGCAACTCGAAGCGATCTATGGGTTTCCCGGTGAGGCCTCGACGGTCAAGGTCGCGGACCGCGTGACGGCGTCCTATCGGGCGCTGATGGATCAGTCGCCCTTCGTGGCGCTGGCGACCTGCGGACCGGAGGGGCTGGATTGTTCGCCCCGCGGCGATCTGCCCGGCTTCGTGCGCTTCCATGATGAAAAGACACTGATGATGCCGGATCGCCGCGGCAACAACCGCTGCGATTCCCTGCGCAATATCGTGCGAGACCCACGGGTGGCGCTGCTGTTCCTGATCCCGGGCTCGGGCAGCACGCTGCGCGTCAACGGCCGCGCGCATGTTTCCGCCGAGCCCGAGCTGCTGGCGTCGTTCAAGATGGAGGGCAAGGCGCCGCGCACCGTGATCGTCATGACGGTGGACGAGATCTATTTCCAGTGCGCTCGCGCCATCGTCCGCGCCGATCTCTGGAATCCCGACAAGCGCGTCGATCCGAAGACCTTGCCGACACCAGGCGATATTCTGGCCGAGATGAGCGACAACACCGTGGGCGGCGAGAAATACGACCGCGAATGGCCGGAGCGCGCGCGTCAGACGATGTGGTGACGGCCGGTTCGGAAGCGCCGTTCGCTTTCCGGTTTAACAGCTGCGCCTCTACTCCGGCAGGTCGGTTTCTCTTCGCTGATTTCCGCAGATGCGTTGCTGCGTTGCACGGGGGCATGGGCCGCTATCCTCATCTATTTGGGGGATGCCGCCCGGCTTGACCGGCCTCACGATTATCGTGACACTCCGGGTCGCCAGTCTCCGAAGGGGCGGGGATGGCATTTCCAATAGGGAGGTTTTGATGATCCGTTTTTCAGCTATCGTTGCAATTGCGTTCGCGCTCGCTGTTTTCGTCGGGGGATCGCTTGCGCAGGCCCAGAAGGCCTCAGACCCAAGGAGCCAGCCCGGTAGCGGCCAGTGCCGGCTTTCAAACGGGCAAAAATGCTAATCTGATTCGACCAGCCAGCGCGTAGCGTGGTTGTTCTGGGCTCGCCGGCCCTGCCGGTGAGCCCATTTTCGTAGCCGGTACTACCCTTGATTCGTTACCGCGGGGCCCTGACTTGTGGGGCTGTTGATGAAAGCATTGAACCGCAGCGAGGCCTCGGCAAATCTCTTCAGAAACTCGGCCGTGCTCGCCTCGGCTTCGGGCAAGACATTGTCCACAAGCCCGCCACCCGCAACGGACCCAAGTTCCTCAACGCTCAGTTCGCGATTTTCGCTGTCCATTGTCTCGCACCATTTTTGCAATGTCTCGCAGGCTCCGATCATGGCGGACCACAATCAACGGAGATGTGACGTAAATCACGAAACGAAAGAGGCCGCCGGAGTGGTGGCTTCTTTCACGGGTTCTTGCCCGGTTGAGTGTTCTGAATGGGTCGGCCGGACGGGCGCTAGATTCCGTGGCTATGCCGTATCTTCAGAATCTGAACGGACTTCGGAAGCTCGATCAGAAAATCCTTGTCGCGCTCCAGATGATGGATCCTGGATGGGTCTCCGCCCGTGAACCTGCTCATCGATTCCAAGCTTTCCCAATACGAGATGGTGACAAACTCGGTCTCGTTTTGTCTGTCCTCCCTGAACGTCTGGACGGCAAGGGCCTTCTCGATCAGCGGCTTGATGCCGACCTCGTAATTATAGGCCTCGTACGCGTCTGCCACGTCTGGATTGGTCCTGCCGCGCCAAATGCGGGCGATCTGGGGTTTGGTCATGTTGCGCCTCCGGTCGGAAAACCCGCCTCCGGAAAAACCGTTCCAACAACCCAAACGGGATTCGTCCCTGTTGGGGGCCTGGCATCTGGGCACCTGAACCGGTTGTTAAGAATTCTGCCGGACGAAACAAGCTTGAAACAATCGCGAAACGAAATCGCCATGAACCCCTCGAAATCTCGGTTCGACTAACCCTCGAACAGGAGATGATGACGATGATTAAAGTTGGTTCAAAGGAAGAAGTTGCCCTGCTGCTCGCATTGTTTGGCGTGCTCGATCTGCCGGTTCAGGCGCCGAAGAAGCGCAAATGACACTGCTGGTCGCCCCACTGTTGTTTGTCTTGCTGGGCGTCGGGGCTGTCAAAGCCAAAAAGGCAGGCCTCTCTGGCTGGGAGGTCGTCCTCATGGTCGCCGTCGGCAGCCTCTGCATTCTCGTGGTGACATTGGGAATCCTGATGTGGGGATTTCGCAACTTCGGTTAATTCCGATTGATCAGCCATACACCTGCGCTGCTAAGCGTCTAAAAGTTGTCATCGGCGCAAAATGTGGATGTTATCGTTTCCGAGGGGCCGCCTGTGGGTTGCCGGGCTGTTAGCTATGTGGCCGTTCCTGCCGGCCTATTCGGTCCAAATGCGCTCTCCGCACTGCTTGCATTCAAACATATGAGTGACAACTCCGCTTTCAGATTCCATGATCGTCTTGAGAAGAGTGAGTCTTCCTGCGCAGAAGCGGCAGTCATGGTTTGATTGATCCCGAGCAGTGGCGATCTTCTCAGCTCGAAATAACTCCATGACGCCCCCTTTCCATAAAGGGTAGGGTACGGAGCGCCGGTTTCGTGAGGCGTAATTGGGCAACAAGTCTTGCCCCGGGCGACAAAGTTAAAGGCGAAGGCCGGTTGTCCACAGCAATCCACCGCCGCGCCGCCACGCTCGGGTTGTCAACCTTCGTGCCGAAGGAAAAAGCAATCGCGCCGCCGCAACGCCTTTTGCCGTCAGACGGCTGGCAACCGCCGCCGCCGGCTGCTTCAAAGTCGCCCTAATTTGCTCTGTCGGGAACCGGACTTTAAGTGATAGATTGGGTCATCATCGGAATGAGCTTGGCAATTACCGATGCAGCCGGTCAAACGTATCGCGCTTCGTTTTTTGGGTGGCAAGATCGCGGATCAATGCCGCTTCGGCTGCGTCCCTACGAAGTGTTTCGAGCGAGGCTTGATAATCCTTCACGGGTTTTCAGTCCCGGTAGCTGCGACCTGGTTGTTGAACAGAGCGCACCGACTACGCCGAAGCGACCCGTCGGGATTGAACGTAAGAACCGCTTGCAAAATCTCATCCGACGCGCGGAAGTGCAGGACAACATCGCTGCCGTCCCATTGCAAATCGATGAGATCGCCGGCACGCGTTTCAACGAACCGTTGATGCCAGTACGCAGCGATGGCGTGCGTGCAACGCAATTCTTTCTTGCCCCCACAGTCGCATTGCAGGGAAGCATCATCGGCATAACAATCAACAATTAAAAGGTCGCCCGCGCGATAGGCATCGAGCCAATCAATCGCGATTGCTATCAGATCAACGGAAGACATCGTCCCATATCCACGCCCGCACGGCTATCATTGCGCGCTCGAAGCGCGCGCAGATATGAGCAAAATTACGCGAAAATCGCTTGTTAACGTGCGCCGACTTTTTGTTGCTTTGCCTCAACCGCGAATGGCACAAACTGCACATGCCAAGGGATGCAAGCGGGTATATCGTGTTGAATTCGCGAACAATGCCCCGTGAGAGCACCGTGCCATGGCAATCGAATTCCTCTATCGCGCAGGCATCATCGCCCTTGGCCTGATGAACGTCGGGCTGGTTGCTGTCCTGTTGTTCGCAGGCCGCTAAAGCCGCAGCCGGCGACTTAAAAATAGCGGCTCATCGCCGGATGCATCCGCTCATGACGTCCAGTGCACTAAACGGCCGCCGTCATGGGCAGGGTCTCGGATGTGTGCCTGACTTGACGCTGGCAGCCGAGCGCCGTGCCACCGGCGCACGGCCGCCTCAACACGGATTAGTAGCGCGGGCAAACCCAGTTGCCGTAGGTATCGTAGCCGCAGCCGCCGCCGTAATAGGCCCCTGCCGCCGCAGCGCCAACAGCAGCCGCGCCGACCGCTGCCGCACCGTAGCCCCGACGATACCCGTAGCCGCCATAACCGTAGCGACCGCCGCGCACTGCGACAGCGCCACCCCGAGCGCCTCGAACTGCGACCGCGCCGCCGCGGTAGCCACCACCGTGAAATCCGCCACCACCGCGATAAGCGCCACCGCCGCGACCACGGGCGTAGGCATCGTCTGGGATCAAACTGGCGGTGAGCAGAACAAGTGCCGCAAAAGCAGCAAGAATATAGCGAAGCATGGCTGAACCTCTTTCTACAAACCCTGCCGGACAGGAAATTGCTGCGCTGTCAGTGTGGGGCATTGATGTAGATCAACGGAACTTTTGCCTAAATTCATGGGGCGAGATGTCGGGTGCTGGCGGGGCTGGAACGCAAGCGGCGGGTCAAGGGCGGCGCGGCGCTCCGGCTTTATCTGCCAGCGCGATCTGGTTCGCTTCCGGGGTGAGGCCGGCGCTGTCAAGTGCGGCGCGCCATGCCGGCATCCCGATTACGACTGAAAGTGTGGGGCTGGCGATCAGATAGACGGGCGAGCCACCCTCGCGGAAAGCCATTTCGATATCGGGAAGGAACCGTGGTCTTAAGCGACGGGGACCGCAGCGTACCATGCTGTGCTCAAGCGTGGAGAATGCAATGGCTGGCCTTGGCCTGCCCTGAGATCAGCGCGTTCACGCGCGCCTGCAAGCGCTGGACCGGAATGACCCCAAGCCAGTGTAGCGGTTATCGGCCGCGGGACCGGCGTCGGGATTTTCCTTCGACAGGCATCAGGTCGCCACGTGCCCGTCGCTATCCGCCGCAGTAAAGGACAACGGCGATTTAGGCCGCGTTCAGCCGCGACAAATGTACCGAACCAAACCCACAAAGATCGTCAGCGCAATGCGGTGCCAATCGAGGCGCCCGCATCGTTCAGAAGAAACACCGGGTGCCAGCGGAATTTGCGCGGCGCTCAGACGAGCGGCTGATCGAGGAGCTGTGGGCAACCGTCGGTGTAAATCAATGGCAGTTTCAATCACTCTTGGTCGAACGTCGCGGGTGCCGATCCAGGCGAAGTCTTTGCGCTCGCATGCGCTTTATCTCGTCGTCGAGAGCGTCCATTTCCTCAGTGCGTCGCGCGTTCTTGGATTTCGGCGCATCGGCGGCGCGCAGTTTTTCCAGTGCTTTCTCGACAGAGAGTTTCGGTGTTTCGGCCATGGCAAACCTCATATCCGAGCGAGGCACGTTCGGCCCCCATACAACCTCGTAGCGGCGCCGGCTACCGTCAGAACTGACGCGGCGACCCGAATTAGTCTTGGCGATCGCGAAGCTTGCTCCCAGTGCTTCAGATACTGCGCAGGCGTCCGTTGATCTAGATCAACAAGAATGTGCGGCGACGAGTTTTCTTACGCCCCGATGCCCGCCGGGATCACCAGCAGGAGAGGATCCGGAAGGCAACCGGACGGCCCTATTCCGAGGAGCGGCCAACACCATGAACTCTCTGCTAAGGGAGATCCGAGAGACTCCGTTGCTGTGGATGCTGATATTTGTGCCCGCCGTGCTGATCGCAGCCAAGGTTGTGCCGACCGCCCATACGCTCCTGTTTGTGCTCGCAGTTCTCGCAATCGTTCCGCTTGCTGCCCTTCTTAGTCATGCAACCGAAGCCGTCTCCGAAAAGACGGGTGACGCAGTCGGTGGGTTGTTGAATGCAACGCTTGGAAACTTGACCGAGTTGATTATCGCTGTCACTGCGCTGCGAGCCGGAGAGTACATGCTGGTGAAGGCGTCGATTGCCGGCGCTATCGTCACCAACTCGCTTTTCATGCTGGGAGCCTCCTTTATGTTGGGTGGCCTCAGGTATCATGTTCAGGAGTACAATCGTGCAGGAGGCAGGATGCATTCGGCCTTGCTGTTGATGGCGACCATTGCGCTCCTTGCTCCGGCAGCGGTCTCCGAACTCGATTTGGCGCGCGGCGAGGTGATGGCTCAGAATTTCAGCGCCGCCCTGGCTATCCTGCTCATCGTGGCTTACGGATTGAGCTTGCTTTTCTCGCTAAAGACCCACAAGGAACTCTTTGCGAGCGAGGATCACGGCGAGGCGGGGGAAACAAAGTGGCCGATCAACCTAGCGGTCGGAACACTCCTCGCTGTTACCGTGTTGGTGGCGCTGGTAAGTGAAATTTTCGTTGAGTCGGTGCAACACGCGGCGACGACACTGGGGATGAGCCCGGCTTTCGTCGGGTTCATCATCGTCGCCCTGGTCGGTGCTGCAGCTGAAATGGCCGTGGCCTTTTCCGCGGCGCGCAAGAACCGCCTGGATATGAGCGTTAGCATCGCGCTCGGAAGCGCGTCCCAGATCGCGCTGTTTGTAGCACCGGTGCTGGTGCTCCTGAGTTACGTCGTCGGGCCCAAACCAATGGATCTGCAATTTTGGCCCGGTGCCGTGACCATGGTGATGATCGCGACCGTGACGGCGACCTTCGTTACGAACAGCGGTCGTTCGGCATGGTTCATCGGCGCTCTCTTGATATTCATCTACGCAATATTTGCCATGACACTCTATATGGTTCCGCCCGGATCGCACGGACTGGCGTAATGTAAGGAGTGTTCGATCCTGTAGGAATGAGCGCCGCAGCGTACCGGTTTGAGGGCAACGAAATAGGCGCGACATGCGACTAGGCTCCTACAGCTGCTTCACTGCGTTTCTAGCCATTATCTCGTGCACGTCTCATAGCGCGATCGCGCAGAGCCTTACGCCGTTCCGCTATGAATCCCAGGCGCAACGCCATTGTCCCGGGGACATGATCGTCTGGCTCGATTTCAGAACAGGACGCTATTACCTGAAGGGCCAGAGGCGTTACGCGTCGGGATATAGCGGCAGCTTCGTATGCAGGAATGAGGTCCGGAATAGCAGCTACCGGCGCTCGCCCTTGGGCTTGAGGTAGGCCTGAACCGTCGTGAACGAACGCGCCGTGTCTTCCGCGACCTCTCGACACCGCAGTGCGCTCCAAGCGCCCCGTGCAGGTTCAGGTCCGGACGGGGCAGTTATTGTCGCGCTGAAAGTGTTTCTAACCGAGCTTCAGTACCAGATGGAGTGTCTGCGGGTCTCGGCGCGCGGCGGGCCTGAAGCCGAACTTTCCGAATACCTTTATCATCGCTGCGTTTTCGGGCAGAACTTCTGCCGTTAATTCTTGCAGCCCGGCATCGCGCGCGAACTTGACGAGATGACGCATCAGGATCGAGCCGATGCCTCGGCCTTGCCAGGTATCGACGACGACAAATGCCATCTCGGCCCGCCCGGGCTCGAAGACAATGTACCTGCCGCCTCCGGCAATCACCTTGCGACTGGCTTCCTCTGTGATCGCGACAATCGCGACGTGATTCTTGAAATCGACGTCCATGAAGAAGGCGCGCTCCTTCTCCGAGAAGTGGCGCTTCATGACGAAGAATCGGCGCTGCAATGATTGCGCGCTGGTCTTTTCGATCGCAGCGAGCATGTCTGCTTCGTCCTCCCGCCGGAGCGCGCGGATTTCGACTTGGCTGCCGTCGCGCAGCAGCTCGCGTCCGGTGTAGTTGATCGGCTCAGACATTGGGCCTCATGTGCTGGCGAACAAGGCTGCCGTCTCGATCGACGTCCGCCGATGAAGCCCGGGCCCGGATTGCGGTCGTTTGATTTGGATCAAGACTTCAGCGCGAAAAACGGCCGGTAGCTTGACGACAGCATGCCCACTCCCAGATGAGGGCGCGTCCTTGAAAACCTTTCGCCAGCTCCGGTCCGGAGAGGACCTCATCCAGCTTGCGATCCGGCTCGGATTGCTCGCTTTCCTGGTCTACTGGACGTTCGTTCTCATCCGTCCCTTTGTGCCGATCCTGGCCTGGAGCATCGTACTCGCCGTCGCGCTCTATCCTGTCTTTAATCTCCTTTCCAGGCTTCTCGGCGGTCGTCCGAGGCTCGCAGCGGCAATTCTCACCGTCATCAATCTCGCCATCGTCATCGGGCCGGCGACCTGGCTTGGCTTGAGTGCAGTGGAGGGAGTGAAGGATTTCGCCGCAAATCTGAGCGCTGGTAACCTGGCGGTTCCATCACCGCCGGACGGCGTCAAGAATTGGCCGCTCATCGGTCCTCAGCTTTTCGAGCTCTGGAACCAAGCGTCCGACAACATTCGAGCGGCCCTGCGCGAGGTGGTGCCCCATCTGAAGCCGTTGGCTGGCACCATGCTCGGCCTCGCGGGCAATGCCGGCGTGGGAACGTTCAAGTTTCTCCTGTCTGTGGCGCTGGCCGGCTTTCTCTTTCCCTACGGCTCGCAGCTAGTAGGGGCGGGCAGGGGCTTTCTCCATCGCATCGTGCCCGAACAGAGCGAACATTTTCTGGAACTGGCGGGTACGACCATACGCGCGGTATCCCAGGGCGTCATCGGCGTCGCGATCATCCAGTCCCTTCTGGCGGGCATTGGCTTCAAGCTGGCAGGCATTCCCGGCGCCGGCCTGCTGGCCTTCGTGGTTATGATCCTGACTATCGTGCAGATCGGCGCGGCGATCGTCCTGGTTCCCGTGATCGTCTGGATCTGGATCGACAAGGACTTTACCACAGCGGTTCTGATGACGGTGTTCCTGGGCATCGTCGGCATACTCGACAACATCTTGAAGCCGCTCTTGATGGCGCGCGGCCTGACGACGCCGACGGTCGTCATCCTCGTCGGGGTGATAGGAGGAACGCTCGCGCATGGAATTGTTGGTCTCTTTATCGGACCGATCATTCTCTCCGTGTCCTGGGAATTGACGGTCGCCTGGATACGCATCGATCGTACCGACGCGACATTGCCGGATCGACTTTCGAACGTTGACATAAATCAACGTTCGATGCCGCGAGGCTCGTTGAGTGAACTTCCCGACAAGTGAGGTCGAAACATGGCGATGGACAAAGCAACGTTGCCGGGCGGTCCGATGTCAGGGCTAGTCGCTTCGGCTGTAGAGTACATGATGGACGCTGGCCAGCGCAGCGTCCTGTTCCTGGACGTCCTGCGTCAACGCGGCGATCAGTATCGGGAACACGTGGCGCAAACGGCACCGCATGTCCTGCAATACGCCGCCGAACTGATCACCGACGGCCGCAAGCTGGATGAACCGGTGAATTATGCGCTCGTACGCATCATTCCGCCCAAAGGCGTCGAAATAGATCTCGACCGGCGACCGTTCATCGTGGTCGATCCCCGCGCCGGGCATGGTCCGGGAATCGGGGGATTCAAGGCGGACAGCGAAATCGGCGTTGCGATGAAAGCGGGTCATCCCTGCTATTTCATCGGATTCTTGCCCGAGCCGATGCCTGGACAAACAATCGAGCGCATCGCGCGCGCCGAAGCCGTGTTCATCGAGACGGTCATCAGCCGCCATCCGCAGGCCGACGGCAAGCCTTGCGTGATCGGAAACTGCCAGGCCGGCTGGGCCGTCATGATCCTGGCGTCGCTGCGGCCGGAACTGTTCGGACCCATCATCATTGCAGGCGCGCCGCTTGCCTATTGGGCAGGCGTGCATGGCAAAAACCCGATGCGCTATTCGGGTGGCCTGCTCGGAGGAAGCTGGCTAACCGCGCTGACTAGCGACCTCGGAGCCGGCAAATTCGACGGCGCCTGGCTCGTGCAAAACTTCGAGAGCCAGAATCCTTCGAATACGCTGTGGACCAAGCAGTACAACGTCTACTCAAAGGTCGATAGCGAGGCCGACCGATACCTCGAATTCGAACGCTGGTGGGGCGGGCACGTCAATCTGAACGCCGAGGAAATCCAGTTCATCGTCGATGAACTGTTCGTCGGCAATAATCTCGCCGCCGGTCGGATCACGACGTCTGACGGTCAGCCGGTCGATTTGCGCAATATCAGATCACCGATCGTGGTATTTTGCTCAAAGGGGGACAATATTACCCCGCCGCAACAGGCGTTGGACTGGATCCTCGATCTCTATGCAGACGTCGACGAAATCAGGGCCTACGGTCAGACGATCGTCTACACGGTTCACGAGAGTGTCGGCCATCTCGGCATTTTCGTTTCCGGCGGCATTGCCAAAAAGGAACACGCTGAATTTTCCAGCAATATCGATCTGATCGATGTCCTGCCGCCCGGTCTCTACGAAGCAACTTTCGAGGCCAAGGGCACCGATACGACGAATGCCGACCTCGCCGCCGGCCAGTGGGTGATGCGCTGCGAGGCGCGGACGCTTGAAGACATCCGTGCCATGGGCGGCAATTCTCCCGAGGATGAGCGGCGGTTTGCCGCCGCCAAGCGCGTTTCGGAAATCAATCTCACGGCCTACAAGAAGTACCTCCAGCCCTGGATCAAGGGCATGGTGAAGCCTCAGGCGGCGGAGATGATGCGCAATCTGCATCCGTTGCGGCTTCAGTATGAAGCTTTCAGCAGTCGGAATCCGTTCATGGCGATGGTGAAGTCGCTGGCGGAGCGGGTGAGCGAGGATCGCAAGCAGGTCTCGACAGACAATCCCTTCGTTGCCTTTCAGGAGCAGATCTCCAAGCAGATCGTCAATGCGCTGGACAGTTGGCGGGATTCGCAGGAGGCGCTCAGCGAGGCGACCTTCCTTGCGGTCTACGGCTCGCCGGCGTTGCAAGCGGCTGTCGGAATCGATCCGCAATCGGCCCCATCGCGCCGGCAGGAAATGTCTGCAGCACACCGTGAAATGCTCCAGAGGCGGATAGCCGAGCTGAAATCCAAAATCAGCGAAGGCGGCCTTCGCGAAGCGGCCATTCGCGGTCTTCTGTATGTCGGGTCGGCGAGGGGGATGGTGGACGAGCGGAGCCTAGAAGCATTGCGCAACGTTCGCCGTAGCGACTCCGGAGCGCGGCTAACGCTGACAGAGTTCAAGATGCTGGTCCGCGAGCAATTTTTCATGCTTCTGCTGGATCAGGAGGGAGCACTGGCCGCGATACCGAAGCTCTTGCCCGACAATGCAAAAGCACGCCAGGCGGCTTTCGCAGCGATTCGCGAAGTGCTGTCCGCGAGTGCCGCAATATCGGGAGAGGTCGCGAAGCGTCTGAAGCGTGTTGCCAAACTGTTCGGCGTCGATGCGGGCGAATTTTCGGATAAGGCTTCGAAGGGCGCCCCTTTCGATCCGAAGGCGAAGGCATCGTAGCGTTTACTGGAAAGATCCGGAGCGACATCATGAAAGCCATGCCAGCCGATTCAGGAAAAGCGCGCTCTCCGAGCAAGTATGACCGTCTGATCGCCGCGGCCAAGGCGGTGCCACCGGCGCCGACCATTGTCGTGCATCCCTGCGATGAAACCTCGCTGCGCGGCGCCGTCGACAGCGCGGCGGCGGGCATTATCCGGCCGGTGTTGGTCGGGCCTGAAGGAAAAATCAGGGATACGGCCAGCAAATACGGCCTCGATATTTCCGGCTTCGAGATCGTCGATGCCCTGCACAGCGAGGCCGCGGCTGCAAAGGGTGTTGAGCTCATCCATGCCGCCAAGGGCGAGATGCTGATGAAGGGCAGCCTGCACACCGACGAGTTGATGCGTAGCGTCACGGCAAAGGTGGACGGCCTGCGGACTGACCGGCGGATCAGCCATGTGTTCGTGATGGATGTGCCGGCCTATGCCGAGACGCTCTTTGTAACGGACGCGGCCATCAACATCTTTCCAGATCTCGATGCCAAGCGGGACATCATCCAGAACGCGATTGATCTCTATACGCAAGCCGGCTTCGGCAAATCACCGCGTGTGGCGATCCTGTCCGCCGTCGAAACCGTTACCTCCAAGATTCCATCCACGATCGAGGCAGCGGCGCTCTGCAAGATGGCGGATCGCGGGCAGATCACCGGGGGCGTGCTCGACGGACCACTTGCCTTCGACAATGCGATCGATGTGGAAGCGGCACGGATCAAGGGAATCAAATCCGAGGTTGCCGGCCGGGCGCAGATCCTGCTCGTTCCCGACCTCGAAGCCGGCAACATGCTGGCGAAGAATCTCGCCTACTTCGCCAAGGCGGATAGTGCCGGCATCGTGCTCGGCGCCCGGGTGCCTGTCGTTCTGACGTCGCGTGCGGACACAGCGCGCGCGCGGATGGCGTCCTGCGCGGTTGCGGCTCTCTATGCAAATGCAAGGCGCCAGCGTGCTCCAAATGTTGCCGCGTGATTGCCATGGATACGATCCTCGTCGTCAATGCTGGCTCCTCGAGCGTCAAGTTCCAGATCTTTTCGGTCGAGGGAGAGGGAAAGCTAAAGCGGCTGATCAAGGGCCAAATGGATGGCATTGGCAGTCGTCCTCGCTTGCGGGCGAGTGGCGCGGACAGTGATCCATTGGCCGACCGCGCCTATCCGATCGAAGCGGTTCCGGATGTTCCGGCCGCGATGGGTATCGCAGGCGGATGGCTGCGCGACGAACTTCGCATTAGCCCGATGGCCGTCGGTCATCGCGTCGTTCATGGCGGTCCGGACTTTGACCGGCCGGTGCTGATTGACCACGGCGTCGTAGCCCGGTTGGAGCGGTTCGTCGCGCTGGCCCCGCTTCATCAGCCGCATAATTTGGCCCCGATCCGGTCGCTGCTGGCCAAGTTTCCAGCTCTTCCGCAAGTGGCCTGTTTCGACACCGCGTTTCACCGCACGCACGACGCCGTGGCTGACTACTATGCAATTCCGCATCAGCTTCATGCCGAGGGCGTGCGGCGTTACGGATTTCACGGTCTCTCATACGAATATGTCGCGAAGACCTTGCCGCAAGTCGCACCCGCAATCGCAAAGGGGCGGGTGATTGTCGCCCATCTCGGTAGCGGCGCCTCCATGTGTGCGCTGAAGGGGGGACGCAGCATTGAGAGCACCATGGGGTTCACCGCCCTCGACGGGCTGCCCATGGGAACGCGCCCGGGGCAAATCGACCCTGGGGTCCTGCTCTATCTGATCTCCGAAAAGGGAATGTCGGCCGCCAATGTCCAGAACTTCCTCTACCGCGATTGCGGATTGAAGGGGCTCTCGGGCATCAGCAACGATATGCGTGAACTGGAAGCTAGCGAGGATCCCAAGGCGAAACTGGCGGTCGACTATTTCGCTTATCGCATCGGCCTCAACGCCGGCATGCTTGCGGCCGCGTTGCAGGGGCTGGACGCTTTCGTCTTTACCGCCGGTATCGGGGAAAACTCGGTGGCTATCCGGGCACGCATCGCCGACCAACTGAGGTGGCTTGGGGTGACCCTCGACGAGGCCGAGAATTCCCGCCACGCGCGCCTGATATCCCGTTCCGACAGCCGTATTCCGGTCTACGTCATACCGACCGACGAGGAGCTGATGATCGCGCAGCATACATTGTCGCTGCTGTTGAACACGCCATCGTCCAGCGCCAGGCATGAGAGGGTGTCATGATTCCCGTATTCCCGGATTCCAAGGTCGCCCTGAAGGGCAAGAAAGGCCTGATCGTCGGCATCGCCAACGACCAATCGATCGCATGGGGGTGCGCCAAGGCCTTTCGTGCACTCGGGGCTAATCTCGCCGTGACCTATCTGAACGAGCGTGCCAAAAAATACGTCGAGCCGCTCGCACAGGCATTGGAGGCGCCGATCTTCATGCCAATGGATGTCATGGTCGAGGGCCAGACGGAGCAGGTGTTCGAACGGATCGGGAAGGAATGGGGCCAGCTCGATTTCCTGCTGCACTCGATCGCCTTCTCTCCGAAGGAGGCGCTCCATGGACGCGTGGTGGACGTCGGCCGCGACGGCTTCCTCAAGACGATGGACGTTTCGTGCTGGTCGTTCATGCGAATGGCCCATCTGGCCGAACCGTTGATGAAGAATGGTGGAACCATGTTCACCATGACCTATTACGGCAGCCAGATGGTGGTGGAGAACTACAATGTGATGGGTGTGGCGAAAGCGGCGCTCGAAGCAGCCGTTCGCTACATGGCCGCGGAGCTGGGCCCGAAGGGCATCCGCGTTCACGCGATTTCACCCGGGCCGCTCGCCACGCGCGCAGCGTCGGGGATTCCCGAATTCGACGAACTGATGGACAAGGCGCAATCGAAGGCGCCGGCGCGCAGTCTCGTCAGTATCGACGACGTCGGCAACGCAACCGCATTTCTGGCGCTCGACGGCGCCAAACTCATCACGGGCGGCGTGCATTATGTCGACGGCGGCTATCACATCATCGACTGAGTGCGTTTGACGCTGTCCGCCGCGCCGCCTAGCGATAGTGCAGGGCGATCAGCTCGGCGACGCACGCGGGGCGCTTGCCGCCCTCGATCTCGATCACGAGATGATAGTTCACGCGCAAGCCATCCGGCGGCACGTCTTCCGCTTCCGCGACCGTAACGCGGCCGCGCAGCCTTGAACCCGCCGGAACCGGCGCAAGATACCGTATCCTGTCCGCCCCGTAGTTCAGGGTGTTGCGCAGACCTTTCAGCCCGATCACCGATCGAATGAAGAGCGGCGCGAGCGCGAGCGACAACAGTCCGTGAGCGATGGTGGTGCCGCCTGGCAACTCCTTCTTCGCGCGCGCCTGGTCGATATGGATCCACTGCTCGTCGCAGGTCGCTTCCGCGAACTGGTTGATTCGTTGCTGCGAGACTTCGACCCAGTCGCTTGTGCCGATCTCGGTGCCGAGAGCGGATTTGATCTCGTTGAAGTCGCTGAATATCCGCATGCTCGTTACCTTGTCAGATCCTCATTTCGGGGACCGTATCGGGAATGACGAGCTCGGCATCCGTTACGGCGATGACCTCGGCGATGCTGACACTCGGCGCGGTTTCCAGCAGGGTCGCTTTACCCTCCGGGAAGGCGATGACGGCCATGTCAGTCACGACCAAACTTACCGGCCTTGTCGACGTCAGCGGCAGGGTACATTTGGCGACGATCTTCGATTTGCCCTTAGCAGCATGCTGCATGGCGACGATAACCCGCTTGGCGCCGCTGACGAGGTCCATTGCCCCGCCCATGCCCGGCACCATCTTGCCGGGGATCATCCAGTTGGCGAGATGTCCATGCGCGTCGACCTGCAGGCCGCCGAGGACCGTCACATCGACATGGCCGCCGCGGATCAATCCGAAGGATATCGCGCTGTCGAAGGTGCTGGCACCCGGCAGAGCGCTGATCGGGCGTCCGCCCGCGTCTGTCAGAAGCGGATGAGCCATGCCTTGCTCCGGCACCGGTCCTGTACCGATCAATCCGTTTTCCGACTGAAAGAACACCGTAAGCTCCGGTGGAACGTAGTTGGCGACCAGCGTTGGAATGCCGATCCCCAGGTTCACGAGATCGCCGGTATGGAGCTCCCGCGCGACGCGCCGGGCGATGATCGTCTGTGCATCCATGGTTCACCTGTTTGTAATCAGGTAATCGACGAGCGGCGCCGGGGTCATGACGTGATCGGGTGCGATGACGCCCACGGGCACGATGTGCTCCGCCGTTACGATCACGGTGTCGGCCGCCATCGCCATCACCGGGTTGAAATTGCGTGCGGTCAGCGCGTAGGTGAGGTTGCCGAGGTAATCGGCCAGAAAGGCGTGGACCAAAGCAAATTGCGCCCGCAGCGCAGTCTCGAGCAGAAACGTCGTTCCGTTTACCTCGATCTGGCGCTTGCCTTCGGCCACCGAGGTGCCGACGCCGGTTGGCGTGAGTACGCCTCCGAGACCGCAACCACCCGCGCGAATGCGTTCGACGAAGGTCCCTTGGGGTACGAGGTCGACGGCGAGCTGATCGGCCAGCATCTGCTGCTGCGCCTTCGGATTGAGGCCGATGTGGCTTGCGGTGAGGCGCGAGACGAGTGTCGCATCGAACAGTTTGCCAACGCCTTTGCCGGGTACCGCAGCGTCGTTGCTGATCAGCGAAAGACGGCTCTTTTGTTGCCTGACGACCTCGTCAAGCAGGCGCTCCGGCGTTCCGACGCCCATGAACCCGCCGACCATGATGCTCGCCCCGGCCGGGATCATCGCAACGGCTTCTTCGACGGAAACTGCCCTCATGATTGAAACTCCAGTCGATCAATGAAAGGGCGGAAGTAGCAGCGATGATGAGGAGGGCCGTCGCCGCATCTTTGATCTGCGTCAAGGCTTTCCGCTATTCCGCGCGGGGAATGGTAATGTCGACGCCTTTGAGCGCTTGCGCCCATAACGGGCGAATCTGCCACAAGGCGGCGGGTGTCTCTACCTCAAAGAGTTGAAGTCAGTTCCAAGGCCGGCAGAGGCGCTCGATGGCCCTTGCCGGTCGCACCCAGCAAGAGAAAGCAATGGCGCTTCAATTCCTGGTCGGCTTCGTCGTCAGCGTGATCAACATCATGATCCACGCGCTGGTGACAGTCGGTGCGATCGGCATTGCCCGCTCCGCGGGGCTGCGGCACCGCAAGCGGCCGAGATTGCACCTGATGGCCGTGATGGTCGGAACGGCGGCGGCACTGATGGTGGCGCACACGCTGGAGGTCTTTGTTTGGGCGCTAGCGTATTTATTCGTCGGCGCGGCGCCCGCCGGCAGCGATCTGCTCTATTTCGCCTTCGTAAATTATACCACACTCGGTTACGGAGATATCACGCCTGTACAAGCCTGGCGACTGACCGGGCCGATGACCGCAATGAACGGTATCCTGATGTTCGGCTGGTCAACCGCGGTTCTGTTCGAGGTGCTCCGCAAGACGCTCGAGCGCTTCGCGTCGATCGGCGCTCCCGGTTTCAGTTCTGCAGATCGAGGGTAGCGAGCTGCCGTCGATTCAGAAGGACAATCTGGCGCTGATTGCTGCCGATGAATCCGATGATGCCGTGTTCATGCAGCCGCGATAGTGCACGAGACACCGTTTCCAGTGTCAGCCCCAGATAGTCGGCAATGTCGCGCCGCGACATCGGCAGTGGCATGACGCCTGCCGCCGTAAGTCGTCGGTCCATCTCGATCAGGAAGGCGGCGACGCGCTCCAGAGAAGTCTTGCGACCGAGCAGGAGCATGTGGTTCTCCGCATGCTGCAGATTGTCCGTGGTCATGCTGAGCAGGTTCCGCGAGACCATGGCATCGCTCTCCGCCACCATCTCGAGGCTCCGCCGTTTGATCAGGCGAACCGTGGTGCTCACGATCGCCTCTGCCGTAAACCGATGCTCGTTTCCGTTTTCCAGTCCGAAGATGTCGCCGACGAGGTGGAATGCGCCGATCTGGCGACGGCCGTCCGAAAGCAGCTTGTAGCTTCGCACTGCGCCCGTCTTGACCTGATAGACGTAGTCCGCAGGCTCCGTTTCCCCGTAGATTTCGGTACCTTTCTTGTAGGTAAATTCGTTTAAACTTACTTTTGGATTTGAATCACTCGTTATTCCGAGTTCGCCGAGAGAGGTGGGACGGGGGGTCGGATCGGTCGTGATACGGACAAACATGACCAACTCCTGTACGGTAACCCGTTATTGGGCGTGGTCGGCCTTCTGAATATTTTGTGGGAAGGTATGCGCTCCGTTGGGGTAGCTAATCTTCTGCGAAGGCAACATTTTTTACTATTGTCTGAAGGTTCATTGTACCAAAGGACAGGTCTATAATACGGCGCCAGAGAAGACAGCTCTCGGGACGGATACCGTCCCCTGGTCTTGGCGTTTGAATGTTCTGCTATGCCACCGTTTTTGGGCAGTAGTGTTTGATCAGATCGATTGCTCGCCGCCGCAAGGATGCAGCTTGCGCTGGAGACGATCGCGATGGATGTGGGCCCCAACCCCTCAGGTGGGAGCGAGATGTCAGTTCGAGTGACGGCTAGGAGGGGACATTGCCTGGCCTTGTTTACGTGGTGGATGACGATGCTTCGTTTCGGACAGCGATTGCACGCCGGCTGAAATTTGCTGGCTATGAAGTCGAAACATACGCATCGGCCCAACAACTGCTCGATCGTCTGCCGGCTTCTGAAAAGCCCGGATGCATCCTGCTTGACGTGAAATTGCCCGGACTGAACGGCCTGGAGTTGCAAAGCCGCCTCATCGAGCTCCGGTCGATCCTGCCGATCGTCTTCGTCACCGGCCATGCCGACACCCCGACGATCGTACAGGCAATCAAGGCAGGCGCCGAGGATTTCCTGACCAAGCCGGCATCATCAGAGCAACTGCTCGCAGCGATCGAGCGCGCCTTGGCGCGCTATGAGTTGGCACGCAGCCAACGAGGCGCGCTAGATACGGCTCTCGCTCATCTTGTGACACTGACGCCGCGTGAGCGACAGGTCTTCGATTCGATCGTGCGCGGCAAGATCAACAAGGAAATTGCCAGGGAACTGGGAACGACCGAGCGCACGGTGAAAGCGCATCGTCATGAAGTGATGGAAAAGATGCAGGTGCACTCGCTCGCGGAACTGGTCTCGAGCGCGGAACGGCTCGGCCTTATCGGTCGCAACGAAAGTTCAGGCAGCTAGCCGGCGCAGCGAAATCCTGGCGCAATTGTCGCCTCATTCGTCGATGTCCTGTTCGAACGTCTGCGCTGGCGCTCCCTGATGGGCCGGCGCAAACTGACCAAGCGGCAGCGACGTGGAGAGCGTCAACAGGCTCGAATCCACGAATTCTAGTCGCAGCGTCTGACCCGAAGCCATTTCCTTGACCATCTTTGGATCTGCCATGCTGCCCGCGATGCAGGCATTGGTGAGGCACCAGGTATAAGGCACGAGATGGGGCTCGCCTTGGTCGATCGTAAGCTTGACCGGCGTCGGCAGATACATGCCGACGGGGGAGAACACCTGCAGCCGTGCAGTGGCGTCGCCTTCACGCTCGACGATATCGACGCGGACCGCCACCTGGCCGGTCGCGAATGTGCCGGTAATCGAAATCCGACAAATCATTTTTGCGCCGCCTGGCTTGAAGCACAGTTTTTTCCAGCCTCCATAAGCGATGTCCTTTACCTCTCGCTGCCCGCGGGGCGCAATTTCGGTGTCCGCAGGTTTCGGCGCGGCGGTCGGGTCTGGTTGTGACGCAGCAGGCCGGTGAGATGCCAGGCTCGCGACAGCAGCCAACAATAGGGCCACGAAGGTGGGGATCGCACAATTGCTTCCGCGGTGCGGTTCGATGCGATGTGAGCGTGACATGGGTGGCCTCCAAGCGTGGCGTTACCTATCCCTGTTCGTCGAGAAACTTCGTCACGAGCGGCGACCAGATCGGTATGGCATCGGGAGAGCCGATAAAGAAATGTCCATCGTTACCGAATGGCGCCACCAAATGGTACTCGGCCTTGCCGCCAGCTGCGGTAAAGGCCTCGTGCATGCGTTTGGACAGGGCAGGGCCGAAGAAGGTATCGTTCTCGATGTAGATCCACAGCATCGGCACCCGCGATGTGCGGCCGAACTCACCGGTCACTTCCACCAGTTTGTCCGGCGCGCAATTGTTGTTCGGCTTGCCGTCTACACGTCCGCCACGGCCGGCGGCGAAGGTGATGATTGCCTTGACCTGGGGCGGGTTCAGGCTTGAAAGCGCGATCGAGGCCCAACCGCCGGCGGATTGCCCGACCACAATGACGCCGTTCGGCACGATGCGCTTTTCGGCGATCATGTAGTCGATGATCCAGAGGTCAACCTGCGCAACCGCAAGGCCAGGAGCGCGGAAATTGGGATTGCTGCACTTTCCGACTTTCGAGAAGAACGGGCCGTAGAGTCCATGCTCGGGTATGTCGATGGCCGCGGCGCCGTAGCCGGTGCCGACGGGGGCCACCACGAGGTAGCCGCGTTTGGCAAACCACTTGGCGGCATCGCGAAACTCCACAAGAGGAAAAAAGCTGCGGCCGGTCGGGGTCATTGAAACGCCATGGTTCATGATCACGAGCGGGAACGGCCCATCGCCGACCGGCCGCACCAGGTAGGCGAACATCGGAAGCGGCAGCGGCAGCGCCCAGATCTCTTCCTGGATAGGGCGCGACGTGGCCTGATCGTCCGCACGCGATGGCGTGATCAGATTTGCGAAAAGCAGCAGTAACGTAGCGAGGCCCCGGAAGCTCTGCTGACACATGTCACGACTCCCTCGATGTGGCGACCTGCGCAAATCTAACCAACGAGGCAACGCTGGAGATGGCCTGCCTGACAGTGTCCATGGTCGCATTCCCCCGGCGCATCTATCGATCGTGCATCAATTTGAATCCCGGAATTCGTCGAAAGCTTGATCCAGATCAATTCGCGTCGGGCTCGAGGTGTCGCCTATGATCACCGGCAATCTGCGCCAGGCGACTGAGGGAGTGTTCGCCGTGGTCTCCGGGCAACTCGGCTCGCTTCACCGCCCCGGCATCCTTGCAGCATTGTGCGTCGCTTTTGGTATTGGGGCGGCTGTCGGCGCCTACGCAATGAAGCTTATCCCGGACCTCGCGATTGGCCTGCTCGTGCTGGTGCTGCTGGTCGTCCTGTTTCGCTGCGAGACACTCAATGAGGGGCGCCTATGAAGTCGCGCTCGTTTCCGCGAACGGGCTGGACACGGATTTTTCCGCCGTTGACCTGGCTTGCTGAATACAGGAGGGCTTGGTTACGCCATGATGCGATCGCCGGCGTGACGCTCGCCGCCTATGCGATCCCGGTGTCACTGGCCTATGCGGGCCTTGCCGGGTTGCCGCCCCAGGTCGGCATTTACGGCTACATGCTTGGCGGCTTGGGCTACGCTCTCCTTGGATCGTCCCGCCAGCTTGCGGTCGGCCCAACCTCCGCAATCTCGCTCATGATCGCCGGCAGCGTCGGGGCGCTCGCCGGAGGGGACGCGATGCGCTTCGCACAGATCGCGAGCCTTTCGGCATTCGCGGTGGCGCTGCTTTGCCTGATCGCCTGGCTTTTCAAGCTCAGCATTCTCGTCCGTCTGGTCAGCGACAGCATTCTCGTCGGCTTCAAGGCGGGGGCCGGACTCACAATCATCATGAGCCAGTTGCCGAGCCTGTTCGGCGTGGCCGGTGGTGGCCACAACTTCTTCGACCGGGCCATCAGGCTTGCAGGGCAGGTCGGCGACACCAATCTGCTCGTATTGGCAATTGGAGTTGCAGCGATCCTGCTCCTGCTCCTCGGTGAACGGTTTTTATCGGGCAGGCCGGTCGGGCTCGCCGTGGTGGCGCTGTCAATCCTGATGGCAACCGTGTTCGCCCTTCCGGCACTGGGCGTACCTGTTACCGGAAACATCCCGGAAGGATTGCCGGCTTTCGAGGTGCCCACTTTCGGGATGCTGGAATTCCAGGAGTTGTTTCCAATAGCGGCCGGATGCCTGCTGCTGGCCTATATAGAAGGTGTTTCGGCGGCCCGGAGCTTTGCCGCAAAGCATGGATACAACCTTGATGTCCGGCAGGAATTTCTGGGGCTGGGGGCCGCCAACCTCGCGGTTGCGTTTGGCCACGGCTATCCCGTGGCCGGCGGATTGTCGCAATCCGCCGTCAACGACACGGCGGGAGCGCGCACGCCCCTGGCATTGGTGTTTTGCTCGTTTGCCCTCGCCCTCTGCTTGCTGTTTTTTACGGGATTGCTGACCAACCTTCCCAAGGCGGTGTTGGCTGGCATTGTCTTTGTTGCCGTTTACAGACTGGTCGACATCCGCGCGCTGCTTCGCATGTGGACAGTAAGCCGCATCGACTTCTATGCCGCGGTTATCGCGCTGGTGTCCGTGCTGCTGCTCGGGATCCTCCAAGGTGTGCTGCTCGCCGCCCTTGCATCCATCTTCCTGCTGCTTGGGCGGGCGTCGCAGCCCAACATCGCGTTTCTCGGGCGACTTCCTGGATCGGGCCGTTATTCCGACAGCGCCAGGCATGAGGGTGTGGAGCCGCTGGTTGGTGTCATCGCGTTCCGCCCTGAAGCCTCGCTGCTCTACATCAATGCCGAGACGATTCTGGAGACGGTTTTGAGGGCGCTGCGAAAATCGTCTGACGTCAGGATGGTTGCCTGCGATCTTTCGGCATCCCCCTACATCGATCTGGCCGGGGCACGGATGCTGCTCGATCTCCATGACGAGCTGGCGTCGCGTCATGTAGCGTTCTGCATCGTCGGTGCCCATGCGCAGTTGCGTGACCTGTTGCGGGCGGAAGGGCTGGCGGAGAAGACGGACAGCAGCGAATGGCTCCGCACACTCGACAGTGTGCTGGGCGAGAGCAATGCCAGCGAACGATCCGGTCTCCGTGAGGGACGGTCGCCTGGACCGTGAAGCGCGGCATTCGTCGCAGCTTGGCGAGTTCGAGTCGAGGGAGTGCGCCCCTTGACTTGGATCAAGGGAGTGGGCGGGCAGTGGGTAAATGTCCAGCGACGCCAGTCCCGTATAGACCGGATCGATCCGTTCTCTCCCTCTCGGTCCGTTCGAAGCTGCTGGCTTTCGGAGCGTGACACTTCAGAGGAATAAACGCATGAAAAAGTTTGGCATAAGCGTCGCCCTGGTTGCCTTGCTCGTGGGCGCGACTGGTACCAGTACGCCATCCCGAGCTGAAACCGGCCAGGTCGCGGTCGTCTTCACCAAAGGCGGGTTCATCGTCGGAGTCGGAGGCGGCGAGGGTGTGCTCGTGCTCCGAGGCAAGCGCTATCCGTTCACCGTATCGGGCATGAGCGTCGGCTTCACCATCGGAGCCTCGACCACCAAGCTTGTCGGACGGGCCCTCAATCTGAAGGGGCCGGCTTCGATCGAAGGCTCGTATGGCGCTGTCGGAGCAGGTGGCGCCGTTGCGGCTGGCGCCGGAGGCGTTCAATTGCAGAATGCCAACGGCGTCATCCTGCAGCTGAGCGGCCCGAAGGTCGGCGCCGAAGTATCAGCTGCAGTTGGCGGGGTAACGATACGTTTGAAATAGAGCCGAACCGGTCGGGCCGCGCAATTGCGCAGCCCAATCTGTTCAGTAGCGCTCTGCCACGAAAGTCATCTCGCTCGAGCCAGCCTGGTCGTCATAGCGTTTTTTGCCGGAACGCTTCGGCAGCTTGACCTTTTCCTTTTGCACGCGCTTGTGCGGGATCAGATCCATCGGGCTCAGCTTCCATTGCCGCAGCGGATCGTTAATTCTGGCCTTGAAGCGGCGCTCCTGCTCGTCCATTCCGACCTTGAGCCAGAGCTTGATCAGGATGACGCCGCCCTCGATGATGTACTTCTCCATCTGGGGACAGAGCAAAAGGAATCGCTCGTGCCGGCGCGGTTGTACCAGCTGCGGTCGAAGATCACGATCGCCTGCAGCCGGAAAATGCTGCATGTAGCGCTGAAGAAACAGTTGCGTATTCTCGCGATCCGACGGCGCCGGCAAGGCGGCCACGCGAAACACGCGTGGACTGACCGTTTCCGTGATCGCCTTGATCGTGCCGCCCTTGCCAGCGGCGTCCCGGCCCTCGAACAGGATAATGACCCGAAGCTTGTTTTCTTTCACCCATTCCTGGAGATGGCAAAGCTCGACCTGGAGCTTTCCTAGTTCTTTTTCATAGTCCTTGCGTTTCATTCCTTCCGTGTGTCCGTCGGCGGACATGGTCACCGTTCCGTTGTTGCAAGCCAGATCCGCCCGAACTGCCCTCAGTCTCCCCAGGCAATGGTGATTGCGACGTCGCCTGGAACACCTCCCGAGTAATCGATGATCTGGTAGCTGATGCGATAGCCGCGCGGTTTCAGGTAGTCGGTCCAGAGCTGGAATATTTCCTTCGGAATCCCCGTCAGTGTATTCTCCCAGCCCGGCTCCTGCTGATTGATGGCGCGGCCCTTGTCGGTGCACAGCGTGTTGGGGAACCGATAGACCTGCACTTCCGTCAATCCGTTTCGCACCGCCCGCTGGATAACGGCCGAGGCGAGCTGGATTTTTTCTTCCTCGGATTTGCCCGACGGACGGCTCAGCCGCTCGATCAGGACGCGTTTTTCGGTTTCGGCGGCAGCGGCAAGGCGCGCGTATTGTTCTGCCTTTTCGGCCTCCTTGAGGGCGGCTTCCGTCCGGATCTGTTTCACGCTGGGAATGAGATTATCGATGCTGCCAGGCATGATTGATGGCTCCTGAGTGGGTGTTCTGCCTCTGCGTTGCCAAAGCTAGGTGACGGCGACGTCGTTCCCTTGATCCAAATCAAGCAATTCGCATCGGGGAGGCCCGCACTGTTTCGCGACGTCTGCGCGAACGGCCAGTTCCGGCTTGGGAGAGGGCGTTGAGCGGTCACTGACAGGGGCTCGAGAGAAATCCGATGACTGTGCTTCGAAACCTGGCCCTCGCGGCGGCAGTCTCACTCTGCTCTGCCTTGCTACCACCGCATCGGGCGAATGCGTTCGAGCTCACCGGTGCATGGGCCACGAGTGCGGACCAATGCGCCAAGGTGTTCACCCGCAAGGGACGCGCAAACAGGGTGAGTTTCACGAATTTCTCCGGCGTGTACGGTGGCGGCTTCATCGCCGAATCCGATCGCCTGAAAGGCAAGCTTGAAAATTGCCTGATCAAGTCGAGGAAGGAGGATGGTCAAACCATCAACCTGGTGGTCGCTTGCGCCTCAGGCATCATGCTTTCAAACGTCCAGTTCTTCCTGAAGGTGATCGATGACAACACCATCTCCCGGGAGTTTCCAGGCATGGAAGGAATGGATGTGAAGTATCACCGCTGCCAGATCTAGCCGCAGGAGCTTGCTATTGCTCCTCCTGCGTGCAGATCGGAGGACGCCTGCGGTCGGGTCACGACGCGCTGTTAACGTCGTCCGACCCGGCTGAGGGGTTGGCTGCAGTGTCGCTCGCGCTGGGAATGTGCTCGAATGCAGCCGTTCGAACTGCCGGGGTAGGTGGATGAGCGCACGCGTCCCGACCGCAGCGATCAACCCGGGCTGGCCAGTCCTGGCCGTCCGTCTCTGCGTCTGCCTGTTGGTCCTGGCAGCCATGCTGCCCGGACCGGCAAGCGGCGAGCCGCGCGGCGAACCCAAACGTGTGCTGATGCTGCACTCGTTCGGGCGCGACTTTCTGCCGTGGAGCGCATTTGCCCGCACCATCCGGACCGAGCTCGAGCAGCAATCGCCGTGGCCACTGGAGCTTCAGGAGCACAATCTACTGTCGGCACGGGTCAACAACCCGGGACCGGAAGCGCCGTTTGTCGACTATCTGCGGTCACTTTACTCCGGCCGTCCGCCGGACATCGTGGTGAGCATTGGCGCACCTGCGGCCCGGTTTGTTCAGAAATATCGGGCACAGCTTTTCCCTGAAACGCCCATGGTGCTGACGGCGGTCGAGCAGCGACTGGTGAACCGAACGGACCTGACCGACAACGACACCGTGATCGCGGTCTACAACGATTTCTCAGCCTTTTTCGACAGCATTCTTCAGGTCCTGCCGGACACGCAGACGATTGCCGTGGTCATAGGCGCCTCGCCCCTGGAGAAATTCTGGCTCGAGGAGGTAAAGAGGGAAGGCAAGCCCTTCGAAAGCCGGGTCGCATTCGTCTGGTATGCCGATCTCTCCTTTGCGGAAATACTCAAGCGGGCGTCGATGCTCCCGCCACATACTGTTCTGTTCTGGGGCTTGATGTCGATCGATGGTGCAGGTGTCGCCCATGAGGGCGATCTCGCCTTGCGCAACCTTCGTGCGATCGCCAACGCCCCGATCTTTTCTTTCCAGGAAGCCTATTTCGGCCGAGATACCGTCGGCGGCCCGATGCATTCAATCAACGAATCGAGCGAAAGAACCGTCAATGCCGCCATCCGCATTCTCGGTGGCGGGAAACCAGCCGATATCAAGGTGCAGCCGATCGGATTTGCATCGCCAAAGTACGACTGGCGGGAGATGCAGCGCTGGGGCATCAGCGAGAGCAACCTGCCCCCGGGGAGTGAAATCTTGTTTCGTGAGCCCGGCATATGGGAGAGATATAGTTGGCAGCTGTCGCTGATTGCGTGCGTAATCCTGATCCAGGGAGGGTTGATCGGCGGATTGCTCCGTGAACGGAGTCGCCGCCGTTTCGCCGAAGTCGAATCGCGTCAACGCCTGGCGGAGCTTGCACACCTCAACCGCTATTCGGCTGTCGGCGAACTGACGACTTCGATCGCGCATGAGATAAATCAGCCGCTTGGCTCCATCCTTACCAACGCCGAGACGGCCGAACTCATGCTGAAGAGCTCTTCACCGAATCTCGATGAAGTCAGGGAAATTCTCGTTGACATCAAGCGTGACGATCAGCGCGCCAGTGAAGTGATACGTCGCCTACGCAGCGTGCTGAAGAAAACACCTTTTGAAATGCGAGATATCGAGCTGAACGAGACGGTACGGCAAGTGATCGGATTTGTCGCAGCCATGGCCCACGGCCGCGATATCGCACTGAAGTGCTGCACGGCCTCGGCGGGCCTGCACGTCAAGGGCGATGCTGTTCAGCTGCAGCAGGTTTTTCTGAATCTGATGATCAATGCGATGGATGCGATATCCGAAGTGGAGGCGAAGAAGCGCGAAGTTTGCGTAACCACGAGCCTTTCGGGCGCCAGTGCGGAAATCAGGATTAGCGACACCGGCGCCGGTATCGCGACCGGCGATCTCAAGAACGTCTTCGATCCGTTTTTCACGACAAAGCCGCAAGGCATGGGCATGGGACTTGCGATCGCCCGCACCATCGTCGAAGCGCATCACGGACAGATTTCTGCGGAAAATCAGCCGCTCGGCGGCGCGCTTTTCACAATCAGGCTTCCGATCGCTCGCGATCGATCAACGTCGGCCTGATATACGCCCGCCACGCTGCTCTTGCGGCGCAGCAAGGCGGTACCGCAGGTTCCTTGATCTTTATCAAAGAACGACCTCGCCTCGGACCGATTCTTGCCGCGATGAGCCCAAGGAGGGGCGTGATGTTCCGCTGCGGCAAGACCCTTATCGCACTCGCGTTGCTAATCGCGAATCCTGTCGCCGTCTCCGCTCAAACGACCGACAATCCGCCTGCTCCGAGTAGTTCGGCGCAACCGACCAGCCAACAGCCGCCGAGTGCGGAACTGCTGAAGCCCGAAGAGCTCGAGGCGCTGGTTGCGCCGATTGCGCTCTATCCCGACGAGTTGCTGGCAAATGTCCTGGCGGCGTCGACCTATCCGCTAGAGGTGGTGCAGGCCGATCGTTGGCTCAAGGAACACAAAACCTTGAAAGGCGATGCGTTGAAGAAGGAGGTCGAGAAGCAGTCGTGGGACAATAGCGTCAAGGCGCTCACGAGCACCGCAGACGTCATTTCGATGATGAGCGATAAGGTCGACTGGACCAAGAACCTCGGCGATGCCGTGCTCGCGCAGCAGCCGGATGTGATGGACGCGATCCAGCGCCTCCGCTCCAAGGCCTATGACAACAAGAAGCTGGTCACCACCAAGCAACAGAAGGTCAGCGTTCAAACCCAGGAAAACAAGCAGGCGATCGTCATCGAGCAGGCCGATCCCAATACGATGTACGTGCCGTACTACGATCCGGCGACCGTTTATGGAGCCTGGCCTTATGCGGAATATCCACCCTATTACTTCGGGTACCCGTCCTATATCGGTGCCGGAGTGATCGCGGCCGGTCTCGCCTTCGGTACAGCCTGGGCGATCGGACGCTGGGGCAATTACTGGGGCGGTGGATTCAACTGGGGCAACCGCAACGTCTACGTCAACCACTTCAACAGGACGACCAACATCGGGAACAATTGGCAGCACAACCCGGCGCATCGCCAGGGCGTGCGATACAACAACGCGAACGTTCAGCAGCGCTTCGGTAACAACAACCTGAAGGCGGGCGCCTCCAATCGGATGGATTTCCGCGGCCGCGACGGACAGCAGGTGCTTCGTCCAGGGCAGGATCGGCCGGGCGCTGCCGATCGCGCTGGCGATCGGGCAGGTGATCGCGTCGGCGACCGGGCGGGGGACCGTGGTGGCGATCGTGTCGGGGATCGCGGCGGCAATCGGCCGAGCACGGCGGATCGTGCCAAAGCCGGCGGCGGAGATCGTGCCAAGGCGGCCAAGGGTGGCGGCGATCGCGCGAAGGCCGCCAATCGTGGAGGTGGCGGTGGCCGCGGCTCGGCCATGAATGTGTCGTCGGGCAGGGCTGCTGCGGCGCAATCGGCCCGTGGCCGGGCAAGTATGGCGAGCATGGGCCCGCACGGCGGCGGTCCGAGCTTCGCCGGGCGGGGCGGCGGCGGTGCGGCATTTGCCGGTGGAGGAGGTGGCTTCCGCGGCGGCGGAGGTGGCGGCGGCTTCCGTGGTGGTGGCGGCGGCGGAAGGCGCTCCGACATCGAACTGAAGCATGATGTCGTCCTGCTCGGTCATCTCGCTAATGGTCTCGGCTATTACCGCTTCAGCTATCTCGGCAGCAGCAAGCCCTATGTCGGCGTCATCGCGCAGGAAGTGCAGACCGTGGCGCCAGAGGCCGTGACCCGCGGTCCGGACGGCTATCTCCGCGTCCGCTACGAACAGCTGGGATTAAAACTGCGCTCCTACACCGACTGGCTTGGTAGCGGCGCAAAGATTCCGACTCCAGCGGAGGTCTTGCCATGATCATGCTTAAACCGCTCGGTCGCGCGGCTTTGGTGGGCATCGCTGCAATCGTGGCAGTGGCGCTGTTGACCACTTCTGTGTCCCGGGCGCAGCAGGCCTATCCCTCGCCGGAGGATGCCGCGGCGGCGCTGGCTGCCGCAGTCAAGACCGGGACGAGGAGCGCGATACTCAAAGTCCTCGGCAAAGACGGGAAAGACATTGTCGAGTCCGGTGATGACGTTGCCGATGCTGAGATGCGCCAGCGGTTCCTGTCCGCCTATGACGCCAAACATTCCATCAAGGCCGAGGGAAACAAGAAGGCTACGCTCGTCCTCGGCGCGGACGATTTTCCATTCCCGATTCCCTTGGTGAACAACAGGACGGGCTGGGAGTTCGACCCGGCTGCGGGGCGTATCGAAATTCTGTATCGTCGCATCGGACGCAATGAACTGGACGCGATTCAAACCTCGCTGGCTTACGTGGATGCGCAGAACGAATATGCCGAAAAGGATCGCACCGGCGAGGGGGTAGGGGTCTACGCACAACACATCGTCAGTAGCCCGGGCAAGAAGGATGGGCTGTTCTGGCGCGACGATCGCGAGCCGAGCCCGCTGGGCGAATTGGCGGCGCAGGCCTCTGCCGAAGGGTACAAGGTCGGAGAGCAGGCGGCACCCTACCACGGCTATTATTATCGAATTTTGAAGGGCCAGGGATCCAACGCGCCGGGTGGAGCTTTGAACTACGTCGTCAAGGGGAAAATGATCGGCGGCTTCGCGCTGATCGCATACCCCGCCGAGTACGGAAATTCCGGCGTCATGACCTTCATGGTCAATCATGCCGGTACCGTCTACCAGAAGGATCTCGGAACACGTACCGATAGCATCGCCAAGCGCGTTTACTTGTTCGACCCGGATCAGACCTGGAAGAAGGTGGATGTGGCGGCTCCTTAAGCGCAGGAAAGCTGAAGCGATGTCATGGTTGGTTCGGATCGCTGTGGTCGCGCTTTTCGCCGCTGTTCTTCCGGCGACATCGCTCGCGCAGGCGCCCGGCTATGTTCGCGTCAAGCTTCTCAAGGCGGGCTTGATGGTGGGCGCCGGTGGCGGCAGCGGCGTCCTGACGTACCGCGGTCGCGACTATCCGTTCCGAGTATCCGGTCTCAGCCTGGGTGTAACGGCTGGAGCATCGGTCAGCCGGTTGGAAGGATGGGCTTCGGGCATTAGGCAGGTCAGCGACTTCGCCGGTACCTATAGCTCCGTCGGTGGCGGGGGCACCTTCGTCGGTGGATTCGGAGGCGTTCAGTTAGGGAATGAGAAGGGCGTAAAGATCGCCCTGCAAGGACCCCGGGCAGGGATGGAGTTCGCCGCGAACCTCAGCGAGGTCAGGATTTCACTGAAATGAGTTCACTCAGCCGCCGTCGGGGAGTCCCGTTCTTGCTACGATCTTTCATTTGCTTGACCTAGATCAAAGGTGGAGGTGCCAGCGCTCCGATGGTCAGGCCACGCGCCGAATTGCGACGCTGCACATCGCGGGCGCCCAACCAATCAGTCTAAGCGGTGGGAGAAGCACCATGAAGGCAAGCGCAGCCCTGAGGAAGGAAGCTGATGCCGGAGATTGCTGGAACGGTTTTCGGCCTGGAGACTGGCTCAGCTCCATCAACGTTCGCGACTTCATCGTCCGCAACGTGACGCCCTACACAGGCGACGAAGCTTTTCTCGCCGGACCGTCGCAGCGCACCAAGGCCGTTTGGGCGAAATTGCAGCCGTATTTCACCGAGGAAAGAAAAAAGGGAGTGCTTGCGGTAGATGCTCAAACTCCCTCGACATTGCTTGCCCACAAGGCCGGCTATATCGATCGTGACAACGAAATCGTCGTGGGTCTTCAGACCGACCAGCCTTTCAAGCGGGCGATTTTTCCCTTCGGTGGGTTGCGGATGGTCGAGGCGGGCCTCAAGGCCGCGGGCTTCGAGCCCGACCCGGCTGTCCACAAGGCTTTCACGAACTACCGAAAATCGCATAACGACGGCGTCTTCGACGCCTATACGCCCGAGATCATGAATTGCCGACGGTCCGGGATTATCACGGGCCTGCCGGATGCTTATGGCCGCGGCCGCATTATCGGGGACTACCGGCGGGTAGCTCTTTACGGGATCGATCGGCTTCTCGAGGCCAAGCGTGCCGAGCGTAAGCAGATCGACGGCATGTGGCCGAGCGATGACATCATTCGGCTGCGCGAAGAACTATCCGACCAGATGCGCGCGCTCGAGGACCTTGCTTCGATGGCGAAGCTATACGGCCACGACATATCGAAGCCCGCCCACAATGCCCAGGAAGCATTCCAATGGACCTACTTTGCCTATCTGGGGGCGATCAAGGAGGCCAATGGGGCGGCAATGTCCATCGGACGCATATCGAGCTTCCTGGACATCTACATCGAACGGGACCTGAAGGCGGGCGTTCTCGACGAAGGCAGAGCTCAGGAACTCTGGGATCAGCTGGTTCAGAAGCTCCGTATCGTTCGTTTCCTGCGCACGCCCGACTACGACGCGCTATTCAGCGGAGACCCCTATTGGGCGACCGAGTGTGTCGGCGGTATGGATCTGGACGGGCGCACGCTGGTGACCAAGAGCAGCTATCGCATGTTGCACACGCTTTCAAATCTTGGCCCAGCACCCGAACCGAACATTACGGTTCTCTGGTCCAGCCATATGCCCACAACATTCAAGCGCTATTGCGCCAAGGTCAGCCGCGATACGTCATCCCTTCAGTACGAGAACGACGATCTGATGCGTCCGTTCTGGGGTGACGATTACGGCATTGCCTGCTGCGTTTCAGCGATGCGCCTGGGCAAGCAGATGCAGTTTTTCGGCGCCCGCGTAAACCTGGCGAAGGCGCTGCTGTACGCGATCAATGGCGGCCGCGACGAGGTCTCAGGCGAGCAGGTCGCCCCCGAAACGCTGCCGGTCGCGGGCGACTTCCTCGACTACGACGACGTGATGGCCAAGTTCGATACTACCATGGAGTGGCTGGCACGCACATACGTGCACGCGATGAACTGCATCCACTACATGCACGACAAGTACTTCTACGAACGCCTGGAGATGGCGCTTCACGATCGCGACATTCTCAGAACCATGGCATTCGGCATCGCCGGCCTCTCGGTGGTGGCCGACAGCCTCAGCGCGATCAAGTACGGAAAGATCCGCGTCGCCCGCGATGAGAAAGGATTGGTGGTTGACTACCAGAACGAGGGGAACAAGGCGACGCCGCAGTTCGGCAACAACGATGACCGCGTCGATCAAATCGCGTCGGACATCGTCACCAGCTTCATGGGGAAGATACGAAAGCACCCCACCTACCGCAACGCGACGCACACACAGAGCGTGCTCACCATCACTTCGAACGTGGTGTACGGCAAGGCTACGGGAAACACCCCCGATGGCCGCCGCAAGGGCGAGCCGTTCGGGCCGGGCGCAAATCCGATGCACGGCCGGGACAGCCATGGCTGGCTCGCCTCCTGCCTGTCCGTTGCCAAGCTTCCTTACAAGGACGCGCAGGACGGCATCAGCTACACGGTCTCCGTCGCTCCACAGAAGGCGCATCTGTCCGAGAGTCAGTTGATCGATGAAGCCGTCAAGGCGTTCGACGTCTATTTCGATCGTGGCGGGTTCCACATGAACCTGAACGTGATCGACAAGGACACGCTCGAGGACGCCATGAAGAATCCGGACAAGTACCCGCAGCTCACCATTCGAGTCTCGGGCTACGCCGTCAACTTCGTTCGTCTGACGCCGGAGCAGCAGCGAGATGTGATCAGCCGCACTTTCCACGGCCAGATCTGAATCGAGGTGCACCATGTCGACGGTGCAGACACTTGAACCCGGAAGCCGTCATGACCTCCGGGTAGGCATTTCACCCGACGCGCCCGACGAAAGCCAGTTCAAGGACGAGAAGGGCGCGTTCGGATATTGCCATTCCTACGAAACCTCGTCCCGATACGACGGGCCGGGGCTGCGCGTGGTGCTGTTCGTCTCCGGCTGCCTCTTGCGCTGCACGTACTGCCACAATCCGGATACCTGGCATCTGAAGGACGGGACCTACGTTTCGGTCGATCACGTGCTCCGTCGGCTGGGCGATTTCGCGCCCGCCCTTCGCTCGCTCGGCGGGGGCCTGACCATTTCCGGCGGCGAGGCGATGGTCCAGTTGGCGTTCACGCGGCGGATATTCGCCGGCGCGAAAGCAATGGGCCTGCACACGGCCATCCAGACCTCCGGATTTCTGGGCGATCGCGTCGATGAAGAATACCTGTCGAACATTGACCTCGTCCTGCTCGACATCAAGAGTTCGGATCCCGAGACGTACCGACGGGTGACGGGCCGCGATCTCGCGCCGACGCTGCGCTTCGCCGAGCGGCTGGCTTCGCTGTCGAAGCCGACGTGGATCCGCTTCACGCTCGTCCCCGGAGAGACCGACGATCCCGCCAACGTCGAGGGCATCGCCCGGTTCGTCGCGCCGATGAAGAACGTTGAATGGGTCGAGGTGCAGCCGTTCCACCAGATGGGCGCGTTCAAGTGGAAGGCGATGGGGCTCGACTACAAGCTTCTCGATACTCCGACGGCCGGCCGGGAGCTGGTGGATCGGGTGATCGGGCAATTCCGCGCGGCAGGCTGCCGGGTGCGCTGACGACAGGCTGGGGAGACCGGACATCATGTTGGACCTTGTTCGCGAGATCATCGGAAGTCAGCCGATACTGACGGCGTTTCTCGCGATCGGGTTGGGCTACCTGGTCGGTCAGATCAGTATCGGGGGTTTTTCTCTCGGCGTCGGCGCCGTTCTTTTCGTGGGCCTTGCCATCGGTGCGTTCGCCCCCAAAGCCCAGATCATTGGACCAATCGGGCTGACAGGACTGATCATGTTCCTGTATGGGATCGGGATCCTCTACGGCAGGCAGTTCTTCGAAGGCATGTTCGGCGTCGGGCAGAAGTACAATCTGCTGGCGCTTGTCGGATGCATAGCCAGCTTGATCGTTGCGCTTGGGCTCGGGCACATTTTCGGTATCAAGATCGGACATACGCTCGGCATCTATGCCGGATCAATGACGAGCACCGCCACACTCCAGGCTGCGCTCGACGTTATGAAGAACAAGGATCCGTCGATCGGCTATTCCATTGCCTACCCCTTCGGGGTCATCGGTCCAATCCTGTGCATTTACTTTATGACCCAGATCGTAAAGCCGAAATTTCCGGCCAAGGCGCAGCGGTTCCACATGGGCGAAATTTCGATCGGTGAAAGCCATGCCGGAAAGCGACTCGACGAACTGACGACGGCGCTCGGCGGTGTGCGGGTCACGATGGTTCGAAAGGGCGGACACAACTTCGTTCCTGCAGCCGATACCGTCTTGACCGCGGGCGATGCCATTCTCGTGGTCGCGGAGGAGAATGAAGCAATTGCCAGGGCGGCCGCCACGCTTGGAAAACTGGAGCCCGGCCGCTTGGCCAGCGACCGCGCTGATCTCGACTACATCAGAGTCTTTGTCGGCAAAGCCGGCGTGGTCGGAATACCTCTTGCCGATCTCCCGATGCCGACCGGCTATCCAACCCATTTATTGCATGTCCGTCGTTATGATGCGGACCTCGTGCCGGCGCCGGACCTGATGCTCGAATTCGGCGACCGGATCGGGATACTGATGCCTCCGGACCGCAAGGAGGAGATTCGGCGCTACTTCGGCGACACGGTGAAGGCGGCGGCCGAATTCAGCTACGTCTCGCTCGGGCTCGGAATGGTCATGGGTGTCCTGCTTGGGCTCATTCCGATTCCGATTCCTGGAGTAGGCGTGGTGACGCTCGGTATCGGAGGAGGACCGCTGATCGTCGCTCTCATCCTTGGCAAATTGCGGCGCACTGGCCCAATGCTCTGGACCATGCCGCTACCAGCGAACATCGTCTTGCGAAACTTCGGACTTGCGATGTTTCTTGCTACCGTCGGCGTCAACGCAGGGCAGCCCTTTGTTCGAACCGTCGCGGAATCCGGGTTCACAATGCTCTTTATCGGGGTTGCCGTTCTTCTGACGACGGTGTTCATCGTCCTGCTGGTCGGCCACTACGTTCTGAAGATCCCGTACGACGACCTAGTGGGCGTGGCATCCGGGGCGACAGGGAATCCGGCGATTCTCGTCTATTCGACCAAAATGGCGCCCACGGAGCGGCCCGACATCGGCTACGCCATGATCTTTCCTTCCATGACGATAGTGAAGGTAATCGCCACGCAGATTGTGGGCCTCCTCATGGTTGGCAGCAGCGCCGACTAGGTGACTGATCAGAACCGGGCCCTTGCCATGGTTCATTCATGAACAGGATCTCGCAGATCGACGGTCCTGGTGAAGATCGCTCGCTGGGCAGGCACGGGAGACACGGAATGGCTGATCGGGCATCCCCGCCGCAACCACCGATCTTCAATTTGAATGCGTACAGCCCGGCTGAGATCAAGGAGGCGGTCGAAAAAGTCGGAGTCAAGAAGACGAACCTTCCCTTTCTGGCTTCATTTATGCTGGCGGTAATCGCAGGGGGCAGCATCGGACTAGGCGCGCTTTACTATACCGTCATCGTCAGCGATGCGGGGCTGAGCTTCGCCGCGGCGCGTGTGATGGGCGGAGTGGCGTTTTCGCTCGGGCTCGCCATCGTTCTGGTCGGCGGAGCCGAACTCTTCACGGGAAACAATCTGATCGTGATGGCTTGGGCGAGCGGACATGTGACGACGAAGGAAATGCTGCGCAACTGGGTCGTCGTCTATTTCGGTAATCTGATCGGCGCGCTCGGACTTGTCGTCCTGGTCTTCCTTTCGCATCATCTCGAAATGAATGGAGGCCGCGTCGGCCTGTCGATATTGAATACGGCTGTCGCCAAGATCCAGCCCGACGCCGTGACGTTATTCTTCAAGGGAGTTTTGTGTAACCTGCTCGTTTGCCTGGCGGTGTGGCTTGCGTATGCCGGCCGGTCGGTTACCGACAAGATTGTTGCGCTCCTATTTCCGGTCTCCGCCTTCATCGCCGCTGGGTTCGATCACTGCGTCGCCAACATGTATTTCCTGCCTTTGGCCTGGTTGATGGCGCGAACAGGCAATGTCCCTCCTGATTTCGACGCGTCAGTCATCACAATGGCGGGCATCATTCACAATCTGGTGCCGGTCACGCTCGGCAACATCGTCGGTGGTGCCGGCCTCGTCGGCGCAATGTATTGGATGATCTATCGGGCAGCCTTCGGCAAGGGCGGCAAGCGCAATGCTACTCATGGCAACGAAGGTTCATGAAGTAGCTGCCAAGAATCGTCTATCGCGTCGGAACGGGTTTGTAGTCGCCGCAATAGACGATGAGCCCGACGATCGCATTTCCCCGAGCGTGATTTTCTGCTCGCGCTTCACTCGGAGATTGCGGCAACTGATTTGCCCACACAGTGCCCACACAGACGATTTTCGAGAGGGGTGATGAGAGGAAGAAAATCGGTCTAAGTTATTGATTTTGCATGGTGAGCGCGGAGGGACTCGAACCCTCGACCCCATGATTAAAAGTCACGTGCTCTACCGCCTGAGCTACGCGCTCACTCGACGCGCTGTGTAGGGGGCGGACCCCTGCGGGTCAATAGCGCCGGCGCCAGAAAATGTTGGGCTGTGCGATCCAAATTCCTGAGGTTCGGCTTGCGGTTAGTCCGGCTTCTTCAAGCGGGCTGCGCCGATGGATTCACCGTCCGTTAATTGGCTTCCCGGCGAATCTCGGATGCGACCGGCTGGGAGGGGCGCGCGACCGTCGGCAGCCGGACCGGCCGGATCCCGATCAGTTCCGCCGTCCGCACCGCGCTGTTGCGCCAGAAGGCGAACGAGTTGGTGCGGGAGTTCTCCAACAGCGCAATCGCGACCGCGGACAGGAACGGCAGGCTTTGCAGCACCAGCACGCCAGCGAACACGTAGATTTCGTGCACCTGCTTGGATCCGTTCGTGACCACCAGCACGGCAGCGCCGATCAGAAGCAGCACGCCGATCACGGCCTCCCAGAACGCCTGGAATTCGATCGACATCCGCGACAGGCCGCCCTTGGAGGTGCGGGCAAAAGCGAGGTGCTCCGTTATCAGGCCCTGGGCGACGGCGCGCGACACGGTCCACTGCACGCTCATCGCCGCGATCATGGCGCCCAGCATCTGGCCGGCCTTGATCTTCACGCGCAGGCGATAGAGCGCGATGAAATGCACCAGCGAGACGACGAAGGAGGCGATGATCGGAAACGTCAGGATCTTGTCGGGAATGGCGATGTCGGCAAACGCCACGATCGGAACCCAGATCAGGTTGAGGATCGCAACCACCACGCCAAGGCTCTCGGCGCCGAGCCAGTTCAGCCAGCCGAGCGAAAATTCCCGGCGTTGATCGGGGCTAAGCCGGCTCGCGCCGGGCAGGAAACGCCGCCAGTGCTTCTTGACGATCTGGAAGCCGCCGTAAGCCCAGCGGTGGCGCTGCTTCTTGAACGCTTCATAGGTGTCGGGGAGCAGGCCCTCGCCGTAGCGGACGTTGGTGTAATGCGTCAGCCAGCCCTGTTGCTGGATGGTCAGCCCGAGATCGGTGTCCTCGCAGATTGTGTCGCTGGACCAGCCTCCAGCCATATCCATCGCGGAGCGGCGGATCAGGCACATCGTGCCGTGCACGATGATCGCGTTGAACTCGTTGCGCTGGACCATGCCGATGTCGAAGAATCCGGCATACTCGCCGTTCATGATGTAGTGCATCAGCGAGAGGTCGCCGTCGCGGTGCTCCTGCGGCGCCTGCACCAGGCCGACGCGGGGGTCCGCGAAGACAGGGACGAGGTCCTTCAGCCAGTCCGGATGCACGACATAGTCGGCGTCGATGATGCCGATGATTTCGGCGTCCGCCGCGGTGCGCTCCATCGCGATGCGCAGCGCGCCGGCCTTGAAGCCCTGCACCTTCTCGGCGTTGATGAACTTGAAGCGTTCACCGAGCGCACGGCAATGATCCTGGATCGGCTGCCAGAATGCCGGGTCGGGCGTGTTGTTGATGATGCAGACGCATTCGAAGTTCGGATAGTCGAGCCGGGCCACCGCGTCGAGCGTCTGCTTCAGCATCTCGACCGGCTCGAAATAGGCGGGAATGTGGATCGACACCTTCGGGAAGGTGACGTTCTCGCCGATGGTGGCGGGCGCCAGCGGCGCGCTCTTGGTGATCAGCCGGCGCGGGCCGCGGCCGAAGGCGACCGCCGCGATCTCCTCGATCCGCGCCATCGCGATCAGCACCAGCGGCACCAGCAGGATCAGGCCCAAGGTCAGCGCGAAGGCTGAGCCGAATACGAAATAGTGAGTATCCCAATAGGCGAACACGGTGGCTGTCCAGGCGCCGACGCCGTTCGCGGCCGCCGACAGCATGACGGTCTGCATGACCGTCGGCCGGTCGAGGCGCAGGATCGGCAACGACAACAGAATGCCGACCAGCAGCGCGATGAGCGCCAGCTTCCAGTAGTTCACATTCACGATCGGGCCGGTCCATGCGAATTTGGGTTCGCGCGAAGCATCCAGGATGCCCCAATAAGGTCCGACACCGCCTTCGTTGAATTTCCAGGGCTTATCGATCGCCTCGACGATGTTGTAGTCCATGCCGATGGCGTCGGCACGGGTCACGAAATTGCGCAGCACCGACGCCTGCTCGAACGGACCGGGCTCGGCGTTCCGCAGATTGTAGCCTGCGCTCGGCCAGCCGAATTCGGCAATGACGATACGCTTTCCCGGGAACTGGTCGCGCAACAGTTGGTACATGGCGACGGCCTGGTCCACCGCTTGTTTGTCGGTGAAGTTTTCCCAATAGGGAAGGACGTGCGCGCCGATGAAGTCGGCGGAGTTGGCCAACTGCGGATAGTCGCGCCAGATGTTCCAGATCTCGCCTGTCGTCACGGGAACGTTGACGGATTTCTTGATCCGCTGGATCAGCCGTCCCAAACGAATGACGTTGTTTTGCGCCGTCATCCATTTCACCGCTTCGGCCCGCTTGTCTTCAGGCTGCGCTTCCGCTTCCTGAAGCCGCTGGGCTTCCTCGCGAACGATGCGTGCGCCTTCGGAGTCCAGGTCCGCTGGCGACACAAGGTTCTCGATCGGGACTTGCTCGCCCCGGTAGATGGTTTCGTTGCCGACGACGACCCCGATGACGTTGCTGTTTTTCCGCGCGAGATTGATGACCGCCTCGATCTCGCGCTTGTTGCGGTCCTTGTCCTTGTCGATCCAGGCGCCCACCGTAACCTTGAGGCCGAACTCAGCAGCAATTGCCGGCACCAGTTCGTTGCCTTCGGTCGACGCGTACAGGCGAATCGCCCGTGTCAGCGTCGAGAGTTTTTTCATATCGGCGCGAATCTTCTCCGCGTCGCCGTCAACGACGACGTGCTCCGGCTCAAACGGCGTGTAGGAGAGGCTCGGCAGATTGCCCCGGAAATCGGGCGCTGGCCGCTTTTCCTGGAACAGACCCCACAACGCAGCATGAGCTGCAGTCACAAACAGCAGAACGGCGACGACGACGCGCATCGGCGGCTAAACCATACGGGGCCCAAATGAGGGGAAAGCGAACCCGTCCCCTAGGTTCGACCGACAACGCGGCTTCATGAGGATAATCCTGCCGCACAATTTAACAACTGGTATGACGCCATGGCGTTTTAAGGGCGCGGACGATTCAAACGCTGAAAAATTTGAATCGTTCCCGGCAGTTACGGCCGGTTACTTCGCCGGCGTCGGGCTGGCGCTGGGGGCCGGCGAGGGCGCTGCCGCTGGCGTGGGAGCTGCGTTGCCGGCGGTCGGGGGCGTGGCCGGGCTGGCCGCCACCGCAGCCTGCGGTTGGGCCGCCGGATTGATCCAGCAGGCGTGAACCCTGTCGTCGAGGCTCCTAGGCACCTTGTCGTCGATCTGTCCCCCGAAGCGGGTCAGGCAGCGGAACGTCGCCTGGACATGGCCGCCGGGGCAACCGAACCGGTCATAGAGGTCCAGATGCCGGAATGCCGTATCAAGGTCGTCGCGCCACATCAGGCGGACTACGCGCCGGCCGAGCCAGACGCATTCCGGGTTCCCGCCGGGGCCGTTGATGACCTGCGAAGCCTCACCGAATTCATCGGTTTTCCGCTGATTATCCTTGGTCGGGTCGGCCGGATTGGCCGCCGGGGGCTTGCCGGACTGGTCCGGGGCGGGGGTGCCGCTCTGGGCGAAAACCCCGCCTGTGCCGAGCAGGAGGGCAAGGCCTGCAACGGCGAGATGGCGCAAAACCGCATTCTTGAGATCAGGCCCACTGCGACGCATACATTCCCCGACTTGTTTCATGGCCACTGAATTCCCAAAAAGGCAATTCCCGCGGCCCGTGATGGCTTGGCTAGTTGCCGTCCAAATAGGTCTCCAATGCGGCGGAGACACTGCCGGATTCCCATGACCGTTATTTCGGTTTTTGTCCAGCAAACTCACAACTTTATCGTGGCGTGGTAAAATCGCCGCAGGAAGGTCGGCGGGAAGACTTGGATCGAGAGGACTTGGATGAAGTCTTAGGTGAAGACTTTAGGTGGAGACTTGGGGCAGGTCTTTGGATTAGGTCTATCCTGGACTTGGCAGAACGCCGGTGACCGGCTAATCGACGGTCCCCGCCCGGAGGATGGAACCGATTTCTCTTCGTACGCCGCTGGCGCTTCTCCTGACATCGCTAGGTATGATCGCAGCTTTGTGGTGGTGGTTGGCCACCCCGATCACGCTTGTGCGCGCCCCGATCGATCCCAACGCCAAATTGCAATGCGTTTCCTACGCGCCGTTCCGCGACGGGCAGACACCGCTGATTCCGACCACGCATATCAGTGCGGAACAGATTGCGCAGGATCTGGCGCAACTCGCCAAGATCACCGACTGCGTGCGCACCTATTCGATCGAGAACGGCCTCGACCAGGTTCCGGCACTCGCCGCCAAGGTCGGGCTCAAGGTCATGCAGGGCGTCTGGCTCAGCAGCAACCGGATCAAGAACCTTTCGCAGATCGCGATCGCGGTCGGCCTGACCAAGCAATATCCAGGCGTCATCACCGCTCTGGTGATCGGCAACGAGGTGCTGCTGCGCGGCGAGATGACGACGTCGGATCTGGCGGCCTACATCCGCGGGGTCAAGCCGCAGGTCACCGTTCCCGTCACCTATGCCGATGTCTGGGAGTTCTGGCTGCGCAACCGTGAGATCTACGACGCGGTCGACTTCGTCACGATTCATATCCTGCCGTACTGGGAAGACATTCCGGTGCGCGCGAAGTTTGCCGCCTCCCATGTCGATTCGATCCGCAAGCGGATGGCGGTCGCCTTTCCGGGCAAGGAAATCCTGATCGGCGAGACCGGCTGGCCCAGCGCCGGGCGGATGCGCGAAGGCGCGCTGCCGTCGCGCACCAACCAGGCGCGGGTGGTTTCCGAAATTCTCGATCTCGCCAAGCGCGAAGGCTTTCGCGTCAATCTGATCGAGGCCTACGACCAGCCTTGGAAGCGCCAGCTCGAGGGCACCGTCGGCGGCTATTGGGGCCTGATCGACGCGGCGCAGCGGGCGGTGAAATATCCGCCAGGCGAGGCCATCAGCAATTTTCCGTTCTGGAAGCTGCAGATGGGATGCGGCATGGCGCTGAGCTTTTTCGTGTTTTTCGCGGGCTGGCTGACGTTGCGGCGGCGACCCTGGCAGCCGCGGCTGGCCGCCTGGCTTGTGGTCGGCACCTCAGCGACGATCTCCGGCATGCTGCTCGGCGTCGCCGCCGACAAGATGTTCTACGAGAGCTACGGGACCGGCGGCTGGCTGCAATGGGGGGCGCTGCTCGCGGCCGCGATTGCTTCACCGATGCTGTGCGCCAACGCTGCGATGTCAGGACGGCCGCTGCCGACCTTCCTCGAATTGCTCGGTCCGCGCGACGGCCGGACCGGATCGGTGCTGTCCGTGCTGCTCGGCCTGACGCTGGTGGTCGCGACGCTGATCGGCGCGGCGACCGCGCTCGGTTTTGCGTTCGATCCGCGTTATCGCGATTTTCCGTTCGCGTCGCTGACCATGGCCGTGGTGCCGTTCGCCGCCTTGATGCTGGTCAACCGGCCGAAAGAGGGCACTCGCCCGATCGCCGAATCGGCCTTTGCCGGACTGCTCGCGGTGGCCACGCTCTATATCGGCTTGAACGAAGGCCCGCAGAACTGGCAGGCGATGTGGACCTGCGCGATCTACTTCCTGCTCGCGCTTACGCTGTGGCGGGCGCGGGCCGTGCAAATCCCAAAATAAGCAGCCCGATCGCGATCCCCGACAGCGCGACGTTATAGAGCACGATCCCGAGCCCGGCTGCGATCAGGCCGCCGGTCAAAAGCACGATCGACGGCCGCATCACGTGAAGCACCGCGATGATCAGGGCGACGATGCCGAACACCGAATTCTTGAACAGGGTGGTGGCGAGCGTACGGGCCTTGCAGATCATCGTCTGCAGGCCGGCGTCGCACGCCAGCGCGACGGTGGAGAACTCGACCGCGAGATAGCGCAGATACAGCGCGTAGCCGACGGTGACGAAGCCGACCACCAACAGGAACTGCACCTGATAGGGCGTCAGCCGGAACGGAATTTTTTTCACAGCGGCATTTTCTCGAGCGTGGATGGATGGCGGGGCGAATATGGTCGGGAATGGCCGCCGGGACAAGTCATTGCAGGACATTAAGGAGTGTCACAAGCAGATCAGAGTCTGACCGCAACCCATTGTATTACAATGAAATATCTATTGGCCTCTCTTGCCGAACCAGGACGAGACCGCCGATGTCGATGTTTCCGGTCGCTTTGGCGGCTCCTCCGCGACGACGGCCGCTCGTTTCGCCACCGCACCCCGCCGGCGCGGCGAAGGTTTTGCGCTCGGCGCAGGCGCGGGGTTGTCACCGGTCAGCGACAGCCGTTGGCCGTCGAAGATCGCCGTCTCGCAGTTCCGCTTGTTTTCGGTGAGGACGGCGCAGATCCGGGCGGCAGCTCCGGCGTCGTTGATGGGACCGGCCACCAGCCGAAGCTGCATGCCGAGCCCGTTGGTGCTTTCCTTGATCACGATGATCGGGCGGAGCGCGGCGAGCGGCGCGTTCGATCTTGATTTCAACAGCCCGCGCCACAGCGCGCGCAGGCCGGGGACCGAATTGGCGGTGCCGAGATCGACCCCGAATTGGGTCCGTTGGACCGGGACCTTCGGGGCGGTTTCCTCGTCCGCCTCGGCGTCCGTGGCCGGCGCGGCCGCCATCACTTCCGGGATCGGGCTCGCTGTCACCGGACTCAGGGGTCTGGTGGGTTCGATCAGTTTGGTGGCGGACGTATCGGGCGGCGCCATGAAGGATTGTGAGGCGACCAGCGGCGTAGCCGGCGTCGCAGCGTCGGCCTTCGCAACTTCGATCTTCACGGTATCGATTTTCGCAGTATCGGACTTTACCGCTTCAGGCTTTACCACCTCAGGTTTGGCGGCTTCAGACCTTGTCGGGTCGGTCGTCTTTGCTTCGATCTTCGGCAGCTCGGTTTTGGGGGGGTCCTTGCCAGGTTCTTTGGCCGGATCCTTGGCAACGGATGAAACCGCCGCCGGACCCGGTTCGGCGGGGATCGGATTGGCAACGGATTTGTCAGGCACTGCCGCAGCCGTCTGCGTCGCCACCGGCGCCACGGCGGGAGCTGGACTTTGCGCGGCCTGATTCTGGGAAGCTTGGGGCTCGGCGGGCATCGAGGGCGTAGCCGGGGCCGGCGATGTCGCGGCGGAATTCTGGCGGGCGATGGACCCGGTCACGGAGTCCAGCCCGCGTTCCAGGCCGGTGACGCGGGTGTAGAGCCGGTCGCGATCGCTGTTGAGCGTATCGATGGCCGCGGCGAGCCGTCGCGCCTCGCGTTCCGTTTGATTGGCAACATTCTGGATCTGCTGCGCTCGCTGGCCGAGATCGGCCGCGGCCATCTGGTCGCGCTTCCATCCAAACTGGGTCTGGTTGGCCATGACGGCGACGACGACCGCGGCCACCGCACCGACACCCCACGATCCGAGCCGCCACAGCGCGCGGCGGTCGAGATCCTCTTCCTCGGCCAGCAAACCGCTCAGCACGCCGCCGGTATTGTCCGTCTCGAGGCCGCCAGCGCGATGGTCGGAATTCTTGGCCAAACGTCTTTGGCCCTCCCGAGGCCTGCCGAATCACAGGGCAAACATTAACAGGAATTCTGCCATGATCTTGAATCCGGAACTTTGCGGGACGGCGAATCAGGTTTCCACTCACAGCGAAAACACCTAAAGACGGCGCCGGCGCATTTTTTGATATTTGAGGACTTCGCATGACTGCTCGATCCAGCCTGACGGTGGTGCTCGCGGCCGGCGAGGGGACGCGGATGCGGTCCTCGTTGCCGAAAGTGCTGCACCCGGTGGCCGGCCAGTCGCTGCTGGCGCATGTGCTGGATGCCGCCCCGAAGGGCGCGGGCGCCTCGCTCGCCGTCGTGATCGGCCCCGATCACAAGGCGGTCGCCGACGAGGTTGCGCGGATACGCCCCGATGCCGCGACCTTCATCCAGCGCGAACGCCTCGGCACCGCGCATGCGGTGCTGGCGGCCCGAGAGGCGCTGGCGCGCGGCGCCGACGACCTGATCGTCGCCTTCGGCGATACGCCTTTGATATCGGCCGAGACGTTTGCGCGAATGCGCGCGCCGCTGGAGAAGGGCGCAGCCCTCACCGTGCTCGGTTTTCACGCCGCCGACCCCACCGGTTACGGTCGCTTGCTGATCGAAGGCGATCACCTGGTGGCGATCCGCGAGCATGCGGATGCCAGCGCCGAGGAGCGCAAGGTCACGCTGTGCAATGCCGGGGTGATGGCGTTCGACGGCAAGAAGGCGCTCTCGATCCTCGAGCGGATCGGCAATGCCAACAGCAAGGGCGAGTATTATCTCGTCGATGCCGTCACACTCGTCAGGGACATGGGATTGGAGGCCGTCGTGATTGAAACCAGCGAGGATGAAGTGCGCGGAATCAACACCAAGGCGCAGCTCGCCGAGGCCGAATCTGTGATGCAGGCGCGGCTGCGCAAGGCAGCGCTCGACGCCGGCGTGACGCTGATCGCGCCGGAAACGGTGCATCTTGCCGCCGACACCACCTTCGGCAACGACGTCACCATCGAGCCGTTCGTGGTGATCGGCCCCGGCGTCACCATCGCCGACGGCGCGGTGATCCATTCGTTCTCGCACATCGTGCAGGCCTCGATCGGCAAGAAGGCGTCGGTCGGCCCGTATGCGCGGCTGCGGCCCGGCACCTCGCTCGGCGACGGCGCGCGGATCGGCAATTTCGTCGAGACCAAGGCCGCTCATTTGGAAGCCGGCGTCAAGATCAACCATCTCTCCTATATCGGCGACGCCCATGTCGGCGCCAATTCCAACATCGGCGCCGGCACCATCACCTGCAACTATGACGGCTTTTTCAAGCACAAGACCACGATCGGCGAGGGCGCTTTCATCGGCACCAATTCGTCGCTGGTGGCGCCGGTGAAAATCGGCAAAGGCGCCTATATCGGTTCGGGCTCCGTCATCACCAAGGACGTGCCCGACGATGCGCTGGCCGTCGAGCGCAGTCCGCAGAACAACCGCGACGGCGGCGCGGCACGCTACCGCGAGATGAAGCTGCGGGCGAAGGCGAAGAAGGAAGGTTGAGGGCGCTTGCGTGCTAGAGGTCGTCGAACGACGACATCTCGTCCTGGTCGTCCCGGCGAACGCCGGGACCCATACCGCGTGATCTCTCGGTGAAGTCTCGGTAGCAGAGACCTTTCGCAAAACTTTTCCCTGTGGTTATGGGTCCCGGATCGCGCTTCGCTTGTCCGGGACGACAAGAATGTGCGTTCGCATTCTCGCGGCGCGATGCGCCCGAGTTTTGCTCGTGAACTTCCCGCCCCCGATAGCAGAGGGCGCAGGGAATGCCGGATGCGCGCTGCACCCGCGGTCTCATGTGCGATTGTGCTAAGAAAGCTGCACATGAGCATACAGGGCAGTGGAGAACATCCGACATTCCCTGCGCAATGGCTTTACGGCTTATAACGCGCTCTCCCCGGTGAGACGGCCTCTATTGCCACCGTCGCCTCGCAGATCGCTCCGCAAGACTTGACGCCGTTACGGGCGCCAGGACCACACGCTTTCGCCGTACGCCTCCGCTGCGCCCGTCAAGCGCAACATCGGCGTCCACCGCAGCCCACCCCACGTCCGTGACGATCGCGATACGCCCCTCGTGAAGGGATGAGACGAAACCGATATATTCTGATTTGGCGAAGTTGTCAAGCATAATTTCCGTAAATCGGAAACCATTTGCGCTACGCGCTGAATATCAGCAGATACTTGCCGCTCCCGTCAGGAGAAGCTGGTGATCCCCACTCAGGCATACAGCTGCAGGAACTTGCCAGATTGATGCGAGCCGTCACAGCAGCTACTCTTGTTTGCGATGGTAACCCCCGAGCCAACGCCCCAGCGATCGGATGCAGAAGCTTGACAAGCGAGCGTCGGGTCCTGCTTTGGATGTGCCTTCTCGTTGGCGTGAACCAGCTTGGCTTCGGCGCGATGGTGCCGTCACTGCCGCTGTATGCGAACTCATTCGGTGTCTCGGCTTCAGCCATCGGCATTGCCGTCGCCGTCTATGGTCTCGCGCGGTTTTTGGCAGTGTTGCCGGGAGGACAATTTGCTGACCGCTGGGGCCGGCGGCCCGTGCTCGCCATCGGCGGCATCATTTCGGCGGTCGGAAGTTTCTGGTGCGCCGGCGCGCATAGTTTCGTGGAATTCAACCTGGCGCGAATTGTTGCAGGTGCCGGCGCGGGCATCATTCTGACGGTTGGCCAGATCGTCCTCGCCGACATTAGTTCGCCCGACCGGCGCGGACGAAACATCGCGACGTATCAGGCTGCGTTTCTCTTTGGTTTCGGCATCGGCCCTTTCCCCGGTGGATTGCTCGCTGGCGCCTACGGCCTGGCCGCGCCATTCTGGATGACGGGCGTGGCGAGTGTTCTGACGACGGCGATTGCGTGGTTTCTGGTCAGCGAGACCCGGTCCACCAGAACGAGCGCGACAGCCTCCGGCAAGGCAGCTGAGATCCCCTTCGTCCTGCAGATGCTGCGGCTGTTGTCTCATCGGGGCTTTCTGCTGGTCAGCCTGATTTCGCTGATGAACGCGGTCGTTCGCACGGGCGGGTTGTTTGCACTCATCCCGCTGCTTGCGACAGCCACGCTGGGCCTTTCGGTCGCCGAGATCGGCTTTGCCATGATGGTGTCCGGCGTATGCGGCTTTGCCGCCGCCTATCCAGCCGGGGCGCTCGCCGACCTCGTCGGCCGCAAGGCGGTCATTGTCCCGTCAACCGTGCTGACGGGATTGTCGATGGTGCTGTTCTGCTATGCGCCTTCGTACGCGTGGTTTATCGCGGCTTCCGTCGTCTGGAGTGTTTCAACCTCCATCAGCAGCTCCGCGCCGGCAGCCTACGCCGCCGATTCAGCTCCAGCCATGAACGCTTCGGCGATGAGCGCCTATCGGATGACGGCGGACGCGGGCTATGTTCTTGGGCCGCCCGGGTTAGGCCTGCTCGCTGACCTCACCAGTCCGGCCGTCGCCATTATCTCGGCATCCGTCGTTCTCGTCGCCATCGGAGCCATCTTTGCAGTCACGCCGGCGGAGAAGCGGAGTCTGGAGCAGCGCTAGGTTGAGGGGATGAACGAAGCGCAATGCCCCCTAGCGGAGATGCCGATGGCTCGCCGAACGGGTATGCCTCAACTTGGACCTGTTCAACCATTCACGCTGCGACAGCGGCCATTGGGGGCCGTAGGGCGGATTGAGCCGAAGGCGTAACCCGCCCGTTGTCTTCGGTTCGGACGGCGGATTACGCTGACGCTAATCCGCCTGTGCGCTCCGTTTCGAACCAAATCTGCCGCCGTATCGACCAATCAAAGCACCCGGGAGGACGCCCCTGGCGAGATGCGATGAAACTGCAGAAGATCCTTTTCAGCTTCGACGGCCGGATCAGCCGCCGCACCTATTGGCTGGCGATCCTCGCCCTGATCGTCGCGGTGCAAGTGTTGACCGTCGCCCCCTTTCTCCTCGAAAGCGAAAAGGCGGCCGTCCTGTTGCTCGCCTTGACCTCGCAATTCATATGGCTCTTGAGCCTGTGGCCGATACTGGCCGTAGGCAGCAAGCGATTGCACGACCGCAACAAGAACGGCTGGTGGCTGCTGGTTTTCTGGCTGCTCCCCTTTGCCCTGTTCTGTGGCGGCTTCAGCATCTACCTCTTTGACGACCCCAGAACCGGCCGGAGCGGAGATTTCTTGACCGGCTCGATCCTGATTTTTGCGAGCCTTCCGCCCGCGCTATGGGGCATCGTCGAGCTCGGCATTCTGCCGGGCACCAAGGGGACGAACCTATACGGCGCCGACCCGGCGCAACAGTTGACTTAAAACCGCTACGCGTCCCGCGCTGGGTGCCGTCCTGATCGCTCTTGCACCATAGCCACTCCAAACCACAACCGAGTGCAAAACCGATCGGGCGGCACGGCAGACAAGTCGGCTCCAATCCTGTGGCGCCTGGCGTGCCTTTCCGGTGATTTCAAGCTCGCAGCCCCTAGCTGCGGCGCGACCGGCATGCTTTGGTCCGCCCGGGCAAAATCGGCGCGGATTTCTTTTGGTTTGGGTTGCGCGGCTGGGGTATCGTCCGGGGCATGTCAATTACGGCGAAAACGCATTTTGTTCGGCTGATTGCCGCGCTGTTCGGCGTGTCGTTGACCGCATCGTCGGCCGTGGCCGAGGGCACCATGAAGGGGGCGGACTTTGTCCGGGTCGTCCCCGATCAGATGCATCAGCTGGAGGTCGCAAAGGTTGAGACGTTTGCGTTTCGCCCGCAAAGATCGGCGATCGGCCAGATCGGATACAATGAGGATGCCTCCACGATCGTCCTGACACCGTTCTCCGGCCGCGTTACCCGTCTGGTTGCCAAGCTCGGCGATCAGGTCAAAAAGGGCGATCCGCTGCTGGAAATCGACAGCCCCGAGCAACTGGTCCCGCAGAACGACTTCATCGCCGCCCAGGCCGCCAGACGCAAGGCAGGCTCCCAGCACAATCTGGCGCAGATCCTCGAAAAGCGCGTTCGCGATCTCCATGAAGGCAAGGCTGCGCCGTCCAAGGACCTGCAGCAGGCCGAGGCGCAGCTTGCCGCCGCCGAACATGACCTGCGATCGGCGGACACGGCGTTCGAAGCCGCCCGCGTCCGCCTGCGGATTTTGGGCCGTACCGATGCGGAAATTTCGAAGCTCGAGCAGGATGGCATGCTGAGCCGCGTGACCACGATCACCGCGCCGATCGATGGTACCGTCGTCTCGCGCAAGGTCGGGCCGGGGCAATATGTCAAAGCCGATTCCGGCGAGGCCCTGTACACGATCGCCGACCTCTCGACGGTGTGGCTGAAGGCCCAGATCTTCGAGCAGGATATCGCGCAGGTGCGGATCGGCCAGGAGATCGAGGCCAGGGTTTCCGCCGTGCCGAACCGGGTGTTCAAGGCGCGCATCAACGCCATCAACTCGACGTCGGACCTGACGACGCGCCGGGTCGTGGTCCGGTCCGAGATCGAGAATAGGGATCATGCGCTCAAATCCGAGATGTTCGCGATGTTCAGGATCAGCATCGGCGAAACATCGAGGAATCCTGCGGTGCCGACCGACGCTGTGATCCGCGAGGGCGACACGGCTACCGTTTGGGTCGAGACCGAACCGCTGCTGTTCAAGCGTCGTCCGGTCGAGATCGGAATCCAGCAGGACGGCCTGACGCAAATTCGCAGCGGCCTCGAGGCCGGAGAAAAAGTCCTCGCGCGCGGCGCGATCTTCGTCGACAACGAGTGGCGTCAATGATTTTGCGTTTCGGGGCCACGGATGCTGCGTAGTCTGATTGCGTTTTGCCTGTCGCGGCGGCTGCTGGTGATGGTCGCGTTCGCGGCCTTTCTCGGTCTCGGCTACGTCACTTTCCTGATGCTGAACATCGAGGCCTATCCCGACCCGGCGCCGCCGATCGTCGAGATCATCGCCCAGCAGGCCGGCCAGTCGCCGGAGGAAGTCGAGCGCTACATCACGATCCCGATCGAGATCGCGGTCGCCTCTACGCCGGGGCTGAAGTTCATTCGCTCCAATACCGTCTACGGGCTCGGTTTCGTCCGCCTGCAGTTCGAATACGGCCGCGACTATCATTTCGTGCGCCAGCAGACCCTCAACCGGCTGAAGGATGCGGTGCTGCCGGCCGGCGTGCTGCCGGTGATCTCGCCTGCCGGCGGCATCAGCGAGATCTTCCGCTACGAGCTGGTCGGCCCGCCGGGCATGGACGTGATGAAGCTCAAGGCGCTGCAGGACTGGGTGGTCGAACGCAAGCTGCGCATCGTGCCCGGCGTCGCCGACGTCGCCGTGCTCGGCGGCAAGACCAAGGAATTCCAGGCCGAGATCAATCTCGACCGCATGATGGCCTACGGGCTGACGCTGCCGCAGATCATGACCGCGATCTCGGGCAGCAATTCCAATGTCGGCGGCCGCACCATCTCGATCGGCGAACAGTCGGTCAATGTCCGCAGCATCGGCGTCATCAGTTCGATGGACGACATCGGCAATATCGTGCTGACCCAGCAGGGCGGCGTTCCGGTGCTGGTATCCGACGTCGCCAAGGTCCAGATCGGGTTCGCGCCCCGGCTCGGTCTCGCCGGCCGCGACGACAAGACCGACGTCGTGACCGGCATCGTGCTGATGCAGAAGCTCGAACGCACCATGGACGTGGTCAAGCGCGTGCGCGCGGCGGTGGAGCGGATCAACACCGACGGATCGCTGCCCTCAGGCGTCAAGATCGTGCCGTTCTATGACCGCGGCGATCTCGTTGCGATCACGGTGCAGACCGTGCTGCATAATCTCTTGTTCGGGATCGCGCTGATCTTCCTCATCCAGTGGGTCTTTCTCGGCGATCTGCGCTGCGCCGTCATCGTCGCGGCGAACATTCCGGTGGCGCTGTTCCTGGCCGTCATGATCACGGTGATGCGGGGCGAGTCCGCCAATTTGTTGTCGGTCGGCGCCATCGACCTCGGCATCATCGTCGACGGCACCGTGATCATGGTGGAGAACATCTTCCGCCATATCGCCCACCACACGCCGGGGGTGGCCCCGGATCGGCGGGCGCGACTCAGCGACAAGCTGCACCGGATCCTGACCGGCGCCATCGAGGTCGACAAGGCGATCTTCTTTTCGGTGATCATCACGATCGCGGCCTTCCTGCCGCTGTTCACGATGCAGGGCGTCGAAGGCCAGATCTTCGGGCCGATGGCGCGCACCTATGCGTATGCGCTGCTCGGCGCCGTCATTGCCACCTTCACCGTGACGCCGGTACTGGCCTCGATCCTGCTGCCGGCCCATGTAAGGGAAGTCGAAACCTTCGTGGTCCGTCATATACGCACCGTTTACCAGGCCATTCTGGTGCCCGCGGTCCGCAACTATCGCCGATCAGCTGTCATCGCCGCGGTGTTTCTCGCGCTGTGCCTCAGCCTGAGCTTCCGGCTCGGCACCGAATTCCTACCCAAGCTGGAAGAAGGCAATCTCTGGATCCGCGCCGTGATGCCGCCGACGATCACGCTCGAAGCGGGGATGGAAACGGTGACCAAGATCCGCGCCATCATATCGAGCTATCCGCCGGTCCAGACCGTGTTTTCCGAACAGGGCCGCGGCGAGGAAGGCACCGATCCCGACGGATCGTTCCTCGCGGAGTTCTTTGTCCCGCTCAAGCCGGCCGACACCTGGCCGGCGGGGCTGACCAAGGAGCAGATGGTCAAGCAGATGAGCGAGAAGCTCAACCGCGAATTCGTCGGCATCGATTTCAACTTCTCGCAATACATCCAGGACAATATCGAGGAAGCCGTTTCCGGCGTGAAGGGCGAGAACTCGATCAAGATCTTCGGCAAGGACCTCAACGAGCTGGAGCGGCTGTCCAAATCGGTGAAGACCGAACTCTCTGGCGTGCGCGGCGTCGCCGATCCCGCCAGTTTCAATCTGCTCGGCCAGCCCAATCTGGTCGTCCAGATCGATCGCGCCAAGGCCGCGCGCTACGGCTTCTCGATCAGCGACATCAATTCCGTGGTCCAGGCCGCGATCGGCGGCCAGGAAGTTTCCAAGGTCTATGAAGGCGAGATGATCTTCGCGCTGACGGTGCGTCTGGCGCCCGAATTCCGCAGGGACGTCGATGCCATCCGCGCGATCCCGGTGGCGCTGCCGAACTCGGATCCGAAGACGCCAACCGCCTATATCCGGTTAGGGGATCTCGGCGAGGTCAAGCTCGTCAGCGGTGCAGCCTATATCTACCGCGAGAACAGCCAGCGCTTCATCCCGCTGAAATACAGCGTTCGCGACCGCGATCTCGGCTCGACCGTGGTCGAGGCGCAGGACCGGATCGCGAAGAAGGTCCCGGTTCCGCAAGGCTACTCGATGGAATGGTCCGGCGAATACGGCGCGCTGGTCGATGCCAAGAAGCGGCTCGCACTGATCGTGCCACTGAGCCTGCTGTTGATCCTGATGCTGCTGTACAGCCTGTTCAATTCGATTCGCGACAGTCTGCTGGCGCTGTCGGGCATCCCCTTTGCGGTGGCCGGCGGGATTCTGGGGCTCTATATCGGCGGCCTGAATTTCAGCGTCTCGGCCGCGGTCGGATTCATCTCGCTGTTCGGCGTGTCAGCCATGGATGGCATTCTCCTGATGTCCTATATCCGACGCGAAATCGATGAAGGCATGGGAACGGAGGACGCGATCATCCGCGCCGCCGAAACACGGATGCGGCAAATCTTCATGACCGGGCTTTCGGCCTCTATCGGCCTGGTCCCGGCGGCGATCTCGACCGGGATCGGTTCGCAGGTTCAGCAGCCGCTGGCTTGCGTCATCGTCGGCGGAATGCTGCTGTCCCCGATCTGCAGCCTGCTGGTGATCCCGGTGCTGGCACGGTTGTGGATGCCGACGATACAGGAAACCGGATTGGCGCATGAAGCCGCGCCCCATTAAGACGCCGCGCGTAAGGAAATGGACCGCATGACTTTGCCGATGAACTGGAACGAATGGGCGCAGCACGACGGCGTGGCGCTGGCGGAGCGCGTGCGGAAGGGCGAACTGACGGCGCAGGAATTGGCAAGCCAGGCAGCCGCAGCCATCGCAAAAGTCGATCCGGCGCTGTCTGCCGTGGTCGAATTGTTTGAAGACGCCATCGACGATCCCGCCAAGGCCGGCGCCAATCTTGCGGGACCGTTTGCCGGCCTGCCGTTCCTGATGAAGGATCTGGGTCCGACCATGCAGGGACGCCTGCAGGAAATGGGATCGCTGCTGATGCGCGGCAATCGCGCCACATCAGATACGTTCCTGACATCGAAGATGCGCCAGGCCGGACTCAATTTGATCGGACGGACCACGACGCCAGAGTTCGGCGTTTGCAGTTCGGCTGACAATCCCGCCGTTTACGTCACGCGCAACCCCTGGAATACCGACTACACCACCTGCGGATCGTCGGCCGGCAGCGCCGCGATGGTTGGGGCGGGCGCGGTGCCGATCGCGCATGCCACCGACGGCGGCGGTTCGATCCGCATCCCGGCCGGCGTCAACGGCAACATCGGTCTGAAGGTTTCACGCGGCGTGTTCTCGCTGGCGCCGCACCTTTCCGACTTGTCGGGGCTGGTGTCGATCCAGGGCTGCCAGTCGCGCACGGTGCGCGATACCGCCGCCTTCGTCGATGCTTGCCGCGGTCCCGCGCCCGGCGAATTGATGCCGTTCTGGACCGCGCCGGAGCCGTATCAGGACATGATCAAGCGCGATCCGGGAAAGCTGAAAATCGCGCTCTCGCACCAATGGGGCGACTACCAGGCGACACCGCAGATCGCATCCGAGCTGAAAAAAGCCGGACAATTCCTCGAAGGCCTCGGCCACCACGTCGATTACGCGTTGCCGGCGATCGACTACCCCGCCGCCTTTGAAGCCCAGACCACCTGCTACATCAGCAATTTTGCGGTGGTCATCAGCAACATGCTCGCCGCGCGCGGGCTCGAAAAGCCGCCCGAGGACCTCATCGAACCGGTCAACATAAGGATCTGGGAAGCCGGCCGGCACACAACCTTCGCCGAGCGGGCGCGCATGCAGGCGGTCTTCAACACGACCTCGCGCGGCTTCGGCGCATTCTTCGAGGATTGGGACATCATCCTGACGCCGATCACCGCGCTGCCGACGCCCAAGGTCGGCACCACGGAATATCTGACCATCTCCGACAATCCGTCGGTGCTGGACTGGTTCGGCAATCTGTGGCGCAACTTCGCTTTCACGCCGCTCGCCAATCTGTGCGGGATTCCCGCGATCTCGCTGCCGATGGCGCAGCATGAGCATGGCTTGCCGCTCGGCATTCAGGCCCAGGCCAGGCAGGCCAATGACGGGCTGCTGCTGCAGCTCGCAGCGCAGATCGAGCGCGCGCTCGGCGGCCAATGGAACTCGGGACGGAAGCCCGGCGTGCACGCGACGAACGGCTGAGTCGTCTTTGGCTCACCCATCAATATGGTCTAGAACGTCCGTATGTCCGAAGCATCAAAAGTCGACACGCCGCTGCCGTTTGACGAACTGGCTGACGCCATCAAGAGCCACCGCTCCGTCTATGGGCACATCAGCGGACTTCAGCTCGACCGCGCCGCCCCTGGCGAGGCCTGGTCGAGCCTGCCGTACCGCCCGGTCTTCGTCGGCGATACCGGGACCGGCGTACTTCATGGCGGCGTCGTCACCGCGATGCTCGACGAGAGCTGCGGCATGGCGGTCCAGCTCGCGCTCGACGGGACGCGCGCGATCGCAACCCTCGATCTGCGCATCGACTATTTGAAGCCGGCAACGCCCGGCCTCGACATTCGGGCGCATGCGATCTGCTACCGCGTCACCCGCTCGATCGCCTTCGTGCGCGCAACGGCCTATCAGGAGACCGAGGACGATCCGGTCGCCACCGCAACGGCCTGCTTCATGGTCGGCGCCAACCGCACCAATATGCTCAAGGGCCGCTCGAGGGAGGATCTCGCGCTGCCGACGCTTGAAGCGCCGGAAGATCCGACGGGCCCGTTCGCCCAAAGCCCGTTCGCGCGCTGCCTCGGCATCCGCGTCAGCGAGGACGGCACGCTGGTGATGCCGTTCTCACAGAAGATCATCGGCAACCCGATCCTGCCCGCGATCCATGGCGGCATGACCGGCGCCTTCCTCGAAACCACCGCCATCGTCGGCGTGACGCGCGAACTCGGCGTGTCGCTGCCGAAGCCGATCGGGCTGACGATCAATTATTTGCGCTCCGGCCGGGCGCTGGACAGCTACGCCAATGTCTCGATCGTCAAGCAGGGCCGGCGCGTCGTCGCCTTCGAGGCGCAGGCCTGGCAGGACGACCGGACCAAACCGATCGCCTCGGCGTTCGGGCATTTCATGCTGAGGCAGGCGCCGGGCGCGGACGAGGAATAGGCGTATCCAGGCGTTAAGCTTACGATCCAAGCAGTCATCGACAAGCGGCTACCGCCGGGCTTAAATCTGTCAGGTGCTGACCGCGGCCACACGGGCATTAACGGGATGTTGATGCTCTCGCTGTTGTCTCGCCATGGTTGATGGTGGAACATTGGCGCATAGAGCGCACTGATTTTTGAGGGAACGGTATTGCTGGATCCAAAATGGGATGAGCGATTTATGCTCCTGGCGCATCATCTGGCCACCTGGAGTATCGAGAAAGGGCGGCGCGTCGGCGCCGTGATCGTCGGGCCGGATCATGAAATCCGCTCGACCGGCTTCAACGGGCTGCCGCGCGGTGTTCGCGATGATCTCGAGGAGCGTCATTCGCGCATCACCGGCGCCAAATATATCTGGAGCTGCCACGCCGAACAGAATGCGATCTTCAATGCGGCCCGCATTGGCGTCGCGCTCAAGGGCTGCACCATCTACGTTCCCTGGTTTCCCTGCGTCGAGTGCACCAAGGCCATCATCCAATGCGGCATCACGGCGCTCGTCGCCTACGCACCCGACCGGCCCAACTCGAACTGGGCCGAGGATTTCTCCATCTCCGGCCAGATGCTGAACGAAGCCAACATCGAGGTTCGGCTGATTCCCCGGCTCGCCGAACTACCCGACGCCACCGAAGAGTGAGGCTCCCGCCTCATCGTGCGGGCCGTCACCAATCCTTGTAGGTCGGCTCGGTGCACCCGCCACAAACCCAGGGAAAGGTCCAATCGGCAATCCGTCTGGCGCTGTCGGGAAGATATCTGCTCCAGACCGACGCCTTGATCGGGCTGATTGACCGCCAGACCACGTCATAACTTCCGGAAGCTTCGAGTTTGCCGATCATGGCCGGCTTGGAGAGGAGATGATTGGTGTTCATCACAACCTCAAAACCGCTCGGCGCCCTGACGCGCTGGCCGTACATCGCTTGCCGGACCGCATTGACGTCGGCGGTGCCGGCCTGGCTGACGGCCTGCGCCCACATCCGAAAGCCGATCAGGGTCGCCTCCATCGCATCGTTGGTGGTCTTGTCCCGCTGCTCGTTGAAATCCGTCCACATCTTGATGAACGCGTCATTTTCTGCCGACTTGACGGACTGGAAGTAGTTTCGCGCCGCCATGTGCCCGGCGAACTTGCCGAGGTCCACGCTGCGCAGCTCACGTTCGCTGACGGAGAGCGCCATGAACGGCATTTTGCTGACGTCGATCTGTTGCTTGACCAACTCGGCGTACAAATGAACGTTTGAGTCCCCGGTGACGGTCGAGATCACCGCGGTCTTTTTTCCTGATGCGGCGAACGACTTCACGCGTTCGACGATCTCCCGCCAGTCGGACTGGGTCGGCGCTCCATAGATCGTCGTAATGTCCTCCAGAGACACGCCCTCGGCCGCAAGATAGGCGCTCAAAATCTGGTTGGTCTTGCGCGGATAAAGATAATCGGTCCCGAGCAGAACCCATCGGCGAACGTCGCCGCCTTCCTTGCTCATCAGGTACCGAACAGCGGGAATGGCCTGCTGGTTCGGTGCTGCGCCCAGATAAAAGATGTTACGGGAGCTCTCTTCACCTTCGTATTGAATGGGATAGTAAAGCAGCCCGTTCATCTGCTCGAAGATGGGAAGAGCCGCCTTTCGCGCAAGAGAGGTCCAGCCGCCGAATACCACCGCGACCTTGTCCCTGGTCAGCAACTCGCCGGCTTTTTCCGCAAAGGCATCCCAGTCCGATTCGGGGTCGGCGACAACAGGCTCCAGTTTCTTTCCGAGCAGCCCTCCCTTCTTGTTCTGGTCCGCAATGAGCATCAGCACGGTGTCCTTCAGGACGGACTCGCTGATTGCCATGGTGCCGGACAGCGAGTGCAGAATGCCGACCTTGATCGTGTCTTCGGCGGCGTGAACAGCCGACGCAGTGAAGCCCAGCCAGAGCGTGAGCAGCGTCGACAATATCCCGCAAGGGATCGGCGTCCGCTTCATGTCGATGCTCCCAGCAGTTCAAAAATGCGGGTTTCCTTGGTCATGCCCTTGGCAACCACGGCATCAAGAGCCCTGAACTTGAAGAGATCCCCAACCCGCCGGAACACATCCTCACTGACCAGGACCGTTGTCCCGGTTTGCTTGTTCAGGCCCTCGAGACGGGCCGCCAGATTAACGGTGTTGCCCAGTGCCGTGTAATTCATGCGCTCGGTCGATCCGACATTGCCGACCACGGCCTCGCCGACATGAATGCCGAACCTTGTAATGAACGGCTGCAATCCGCCGGCCTCGAATTCGGCGTTAAGGCGTTCACCGGCAGCCCTGGCTGCCAGCACCGCCCGGCAAGCGCGCGCCACATGGTCGGGTTGCGGATTGGGTGCATTCCAGAACACCATCACGGCGTCGCCGATGAACTTGTCGACCGTGCCCCCTTCGGCGAGAAACGCCTCTGTCATCACGGAGAAGTACCGCGACGTCTGCCGCATCAGGACGTCAGGATCGGCCGACTCCGCAATCGTGGTAAACCCCTGGACGTCGGTAAACACCAGCGTGATGTCCTGCTTTACGCCGCCGAGTTCGGTTGAGATGGAATTATCGATCAACCCGCGAACGATCTCCTTGGGAACGAAATGCGCGAACGACCATATCGCCCGCTGCGCGAGATTCATGTTGCTGCCCAGCGCGTGGATCTCCCTGATGTAGGACGTCACCGGCACGAGTTCGGGTTCAGCCAGTGTCTGCAATTGGCGCGCCTGCGCGGTAATGCGCTGGATGGCCCGGGACATCTGGCTGCCGAACATCCAGACGACCGGAATGAAGCCCGCGCCGACCAGGATCGCGAGAACCAACCCATTGAACTGGAGCTCGCGGACGTTCTGGACGAAGTCATCCTGGGCCGCCAGCAGCAATATGTTGCCGCTGTAGCGTTCGCCGAGCGCGAACTTCGTCACCCTGAAGAGAAAGCCTTTCCCTGTTTCGTCCTCGATGTTTCCTTCGTAATTGTCCTTGTTGTACGCACCGCGTATCACCGAGGCCACGATTCCCTTGTTGATCTCGTCGATGCTGGGCAATGACGATCGGGCCGGGTGCGTCATCGCGCTGGTCACCAGATCTGAAAACTGGGGGTGGGCGATGATCGATCCCGCCTGGTCGAAGATCATCACCGTGCCGTGCTGTCCCGCCCGCTGCGCCTGGACGAATTCGCTGAACGTATCGAGCTTGAGATCGGCGGCGATCACGCCCGGCACCTTGCCGCGCAGTGGCGCGCTGACGGTGATGACCGGGGCGCCAATACTGAACGAGAGATAGGGTTCTGAAACATACGGCCGGTCCGCCTGCATCGTCGCCCAGTACCAGGAACGTTTACGGGTGTCGTAGCCGTATTTCCACAGATCGATTTCATCGATCTCGTTGCCTTGCTTGTCCTGGAAGATCCGCCGCAGCGGCAGTTGACCTCCAGCGGTCGGACGAATGAGACTGATTGCGATGTCTGCGTTGGAGGGCGCGCGCAGGCGTTCGCGCTGCTCTTCGGTAAGGTCGCTGATGCGCCGCACCTGCAGCCAGGCGCCGTTCTCGAAGCCGGCATAGATGCTGTCCATCTGCGGCAATTCCTGCAGTGCGGCCTTGAACAGCGGAATGGCGCGGCCGGTCTCGCTTCGTTCATCGGAGTCGGCCACGCTTGAACTGGTAGCCAGCACATTGACCAGCGATGAAATCGCGGACAGCTCGCCTCGAAGACGTCCAAGCACTTTGGTGCTGGTTGCATCCATGTAGGCAGACGCGGCTTCGTGGGTGGCGAAGCGCAGCGACCGGAGCTGAATGGCGATCAGCAGCACGGTCAACGCGACGATAAACGCCATGACCACAAACGTGATGGAGGTCCGGAATGTGAACATCTGCGTTCCGACTCCCAGGCCACCGCGGATCGCACCTGGCGAGCGTTGCGGCGCAAAAGGCTTTCGCACATGGCCGATGCAACCGGCGCCTGTCGCCACCTTGCGGGTGGCATCATCATCCATGGCAACGCTGTTGTCTATTGCATGGGTCTATTGCGCGGCAGTCTACCCCAAATAGGGCATGGTTTCCGTACGACCGCTCCGGCCAGAGGTTCAAACGCCGGCGATGATGCCGCCGCCTTCGGAGAGTAAGCGTTTAAGGCAAATACCACTGTACGAAATTATCGTAATTTCCGCGCGGCTCGGCTACGTCGCCCCTTCGTCGGGAATATTCAGGACCACACCACACGCCTTGCAGTGCACGGCATCGCTGTCGTGGCGCTGCAGGCCGCAGGAGGGGCAGGGAAAACGCACCTTGCTCGGGGACAGCAGCGCGCGGGCGAGATTGAAGAACAGCGTCACGCCGAAGATCATGATCACGACCGTAATCATGCGGCCGACCGTTCCGCGCAGGGTGATGTCGCCAAAGCCGGTCGTCGTCAGCGCCGTGACGGTGAAATACAGCGCGTCGGCATAATTCGTGATCTGCTCGTTACGAAACTTCTGGGTCTCGTAGACGATCGCGGTCATCACGAAGATGAAGACCGCAAGATTGGTGACGGCAAAGATCACTTCCTCGTTGCGCCGGAAAAACGTGCTGTCGCCGCGCAACCGGGTCAGCATCTGAACCTCGCGCAGCAGCCGCAAGGTGCGCAGGATGCGCAGAAAGCCGCCCGCTTCTCCCGCCAGCGGGGCCAGGAATGAGGCGATCGCGATCAGATCGGTCCAGGTCGAAATGCGGGTAAATGCCCGCAACCGGCGCCGGTTGATAAACAGGCGCGCCGCGAAGTCGGCCAGGATCACCGCGCCGAACAGGACGTCGAGCGTTTCGACGATCTCGCTTGGGGGCAGGAACGACGTTACGACGATGAACAGCACCGTGACGATGTCGAACGCCAGCAGGGCGTAGCGAAAACGGACGCCGAGCGGCGTGTCGCTTTCGTAAAGCTGCCGGATATTGCTTTTCAGCGCGCCGAGGTTCATGGCGGCATGTTCACAGGTTTACCCGCATCATGGCAAGCCATGCAGGGCGCCGCGCCGAGGCATCACGCGGTGGCCGCCCGGGCGCGCATTTCGTCGCTGGGCCTGACGTCCTGCGAGCGGCTGTAGATCGCAACGGCCGACATCAGCACCACGGTGAGCACGCCGAACAAGGCGCGGTAGGCGGTCTCGGAGCGGGTGCCATCGGCGAGAGGCTCGAACCCGCCGACGATGATGCCCGACAATGTCTGCATGCAGGCGACGCCCAGCATCACGGCGGTGTTGATGGTCGCAATGCCGCGCCCGATCAGCCGGTCCGGGAAGATGCCGCGGCCGTGGGTCATTACCATGGTGCTGGAGGCGCTGAAGAAACCGATGGCGACGATGGCGCCGACGGGCACCCAGACGGGCGGGCGGGACGCGAGCGCCAGCGTCGCAAGCATGGATATGGTCACCATGGTGCCGCCGATGGCGATCCATTTGCGGGTGTCGAGCACGCGGTCCAAGGGGCCGAAGGCGACGATGCCAAGCTGGTAGGTGATCACGGCGGCCAGCAGTACGTTGCCGGCCTCGATCGGGCTCATGCCATACACCTCGCGCAGGAACGAACCGCCCCACAGACCCTGAACGGTGAAGGTGCAGGCATAGTTGCAGAAATTCATCGCCAGGATCGGCCTCAGGCGCGGATTGCCCAGCACCTCGATCAGGCCCTGCAGCATCTGGCGTGGCGGCTCCGGGGTGCGGTCGAGAAACGGGTGGCCGGCCGGCGCGTCGCGCACCACCAGCCACACGGCGATGGTGGCGAGTGCGATGAAGACGACGACGACGCCGAACACGGCGCGCCAGCCGACGGCCTGCGAGGCCCATGCCAGCGGCGTGGTGGCGAAGAGATTGCCGAGCAGTCCGATCGACAGCACCATGGCGGTGAGCGTGGAAAAACGATCCGGTGGAAACCAGCGCGAGATCACCACCATGCTGCCGATCAGCATGACGCCGAAGCCGGCGCCCATCAGAACGCGGCCGGTGAGCAGCACCGGCCAGGTCGGCGCCAGCGTGAAGATCGCAGCGCCTGTCGTGGCGAGGATCAGCATGCAAGCCACGGTGCGCCGGGGTCCGAAATGGTCGAACAGAAGGCCGCAGGGGATCTGCATCGCGGCGAAGCCGAAAAAGAACGCGCCTGTCAGCGCGCCCAAGGCTTCCGGTCCGATGGCGAGGTCGCGCATCAGGTCGAGGCCGATGGTGACGTTGGCGGCGCGGAAAAAATGGCTGGCGACATAGGCCGTGGCCAAGGTCGCGACGATGATCAGGCCCCGGCGGTGGGCAAAAGGGCGCCGCAACGCGGAGCTCATCGACTGGGGGGTATCCCTCTTGTTGTTTGTTGCCTGGCAGGCGTTTCCAATCACCGAGCCTATGCGGCCTTGGCAGGCAGTTCAAGGTTGGGTCTGACGGTTGGCCGTTTTCCAGGGGCTGCGCGAGGCGATGAATCGAACCTCTCTGCTGCAGTGCATGATTCCCTTTGCAGGCCAATCGAGCATTCGATGAAGAATGTTGCGGCGCGCCGGGCTTGCGGTGAAACAAGGCCACCCATAAGAACGTGGATCGACATCGCTGGACGGAGGCAATCTGGTGGTTAAGCTCTCACATCGTCGCAATGTCATGAATGCCGTGATCACCTTTGCATCTGCCGTCGCCTTCGCAGGCCCGCTGGTGGCAAGCGCGGTCGTGCATGCCGCTGAGTTTCCAGCGCGCAGCATCACGCTCATTGTCCCCTACCCGGCCGGCGGCGGCGTCGACGCCATGGCGCGCGTGGTGGCGCAAAAACTGTCCGATGCGTTCCGCCAGACCGTGACCGTCGACAACCGCGGCGGCGGCGGAGGAACCATCGGCACCCGCGCCGTGGCGCGCGCCGCGCCTGATGGCTACACGCTGCTGCTGGGCCACACCGGCACCCTCTCGATCAACCCCAGCCTCTACACCAAGCTCGGCATGGACCCACGCAAGGATTTTGCGCCGATCGGTCTCGTCGCATCGATGCCGGTGGCCCTGCTCGCGCATCCGTCGTTTTCCGCCAAGACGGTTGCTGATGTGATAGCGCTCGCCAAGAAGGAGCCGGGCAAACTCAATATCGGCACGTCGCCGGTCGGCACCGGCGGCTACATGTGCGCGGAACTGTTCAAGGCCGAAGCCGGTATCGATGCCGCTATCATTCCCTACAAGGGCACGGCGCCCGTGATGAACGACCTGCTCGGCGGCCATGTGCCTGTCGCGTTCGGCGTGCTGCCGCCGGCGCTCGGCAATATCGCGGCCGGCCAGTTGCGCGCCATCGCCGTCACCAGCAAGCAGCGGTTCTCGCTGTTGCCTGACGTGCCGACTTTCGACGAATCTGGCATGCCCGGCTTCGAAGCCGTGCTGCATTACGGGCTGCTGGCGCCGTCAGGCACGCCGCCGGAGATCGTCGAAATCCTCAGCGCCGAGCTGCGCAAACTCGGCAGCGATCCGGAGGTGCAAAAACGCATCCGGATCGAAGGCGGCGATCCCCTGGCCTCGACACCTGCCGAATACGCCGACGACATCGACAAGGAAGAGAAGAAGTGGAGCAAGCTCGTGCATCAGCTCGGGCTGAAGGTGGATTAGCGCCGGCTACTGCTCCCTCGCCCCGCGCTTGCGGGGAGAGGGTCGGGGTGAGGGGCTCTCTCCGCGAACGCTGATGCAAATTGATAGACCTGTACCCCCTCACCCGGATCGCAAGTGCGATCCGACCTCTCCCCGCAAGCGGGGCGAGGTGAAGCCGATCGCACATCAAATATTCGGATTCCACATCACCGGAATCTCCCGGTAGCCGCTGCCGTGTTTCTCGACATGCGCGAGCGACGGGAACGGGTAATGAAAACCCTGCACCCGTATCCTGTCGGCCGCCAGCATGTCGTAAACCTTGCGGCGGGTCGCTTCCGCCATCGCCGGGTCCTGATCGTAAAAGACGTGCCAGTCGGGATGCCGGACGAACAGGAACGGGACGTGGGTGACATCGGATTGCACGTAGACGGAATCCGAACCCGAGGCGATCACGAACGAGCTATGGCCGGGCGAGTGCCCAGGCGTACCCTGCGCGGTGACGCCGGGAATCACTTCCTTGCCCCCCTCATAGGTTCTTACACGCTTCAGAGCCTCCGGCGTGAACACCCGCCGCACATTCTTGAAGACGCCCTCGATACGGCCTTTGGGGGCGCGACTCATTTCGCCGTCATCCATCCAGTACTGGTGCTCCCTGGCGGGCACGAGGATCTCGGCGTTCGGATAGGTCAGTGAATTGTCGTCCATCAGGAGGCCGTTCATGTGGTCGCCGTGATAGTGCGAGATGATCACGACATCGACGGCATTGCGGTCGATGCCCGCGGCGGCGAGATTGGTCACGAACTGGCCGGCGGTGCCGTTGCTCTTCTTGTAATTGCTCTCGCCGGTGCCGGTATCGATGATCGCCAGCTTCGATCCGGTGTTGATGGCGATCGGGTTGTACGGCGTGGTCATCATGTCCTTTTCCATGAAGACCTCGGCGAGCGCGGCGTTCACCGCATCCTTCTTGATGTTGGTGACGTGATCCTCCGCCATCTTGAAGCGGTTGACGCCGTCGGTGGCCACGGTCACCTCGATGCTGCCGATCTTGTAGCGGTACCAGCCGGCGGTCTGCTTGCCCGCTGGCGGCGTCGCGGCGCGAACTGGCTGACTGAACGGCAGGCTCGTGGCCGCTGCCGCGCCTGCGGCAGCCGACAACAGATCGCGGCGCGTGAAAGCCGTCATAGGCGTCTCCCCTCAATTATTTATCCCGGGATTTGGCTCCCGCATTGGCGTGAATACTCCTGATTTTTGGGACCTTCCGCAAGCCGAAGCCAGACCGAATCTTCGGAGCCGGCCGGTGCGGGAGCTACCCGGCCCACATTTTCTCACCCGCCCCCCGCCTGTCACCTGGGGAACAGCGCGCCGGCGCGGCAGCAGGCATTGTCCTCCTCACCGGACAGCGGACGCGATGGTCGCGCCGCCCGGCGCAAAGGGAGATACTGCGATGAATACCAGGATCAGGAATGCCGATACCCTCGACACGCGCGCGCTTGCCGACCACGAACTCGAAGCCGTCACCGGCGGCAAGGCCACCTATTACCAAATGGGAGGCCATTGGTACATTGTCGGTCACAACAAGTACGGCCAGTCGACCGGCGCGGTCCGCGTGACTTGATGGACTCTGCCGGAGCTGCAAAGCAAACCGGCAATGCAAAGGGCGGCCGCAAGGTCGCCCTTTCTTCGTTTCGGATCGCTGCGACGGATCGCACGATCTCAGTCGTTGGCGCCGTGGATGGAGGCAACGACCGCGGCCGTGACCTCGTCGGTCCTGGCCTTGCCGCCGAGGTCCGGCGTGTGAAAGCGGGGATCGGCCGTGACACGCTCGATCGCCTGCATCAACCGCGTCGCGGCTGCCGGCTCGCCGAGGTGCTCCAGCATCATCACCGATGACCAGAACGTCCCGACGGGATTGGCGATGCCTTTGCCGATGATGTCGAAGGCCGAGCCATGTATAGGCTCGAACATCGAGGGATAGGTCCGCTCCGGATTGAGGTTGGCGGTCGGCGCGATGCCGAGTGAGCCGGCGAGCGCGGCAGCGAGATCCGACAGCACGTCGGCGTGCAAATTGGTGGCCACCACGGTATCGATGGTCTCCGGCTTCATGACCATGCGCATGGTCATCGCATCGACCAGCATCTTGTCCCAGGTCACGTCCTTGAACTCGGCCGCGATCTCGGTCGCGATCTCGTCCCACATCACCATGGCATGGCGCTGGGCGTTGGACTTGGTCACGACGGTGAGCAGCTTGCGCGGCCGCGACCGCGCGAGCTTGAAGGCGAAGCGCATGATGCGCTCGACCCCGGGACGGGTCAGGATCGAGACGTCGGTTGCGACTTCGAGCGGCAAGCCCTTGTGGACGCGGCCACCGACGCCGGCATATTCGCCTTCCGAGTTTTCGCGGACGATCACCCAGTCGAGCTCCTTGCCGTGGACGTTGCGCAGCGGGCTGGTGATGCCGGGCAGGATCCGCGTCGGACGGACGTTGGCGTATTGATCGAAAGGCTGGCAGATGGCGAGCCGCAGACCCCACAGCGTGATGTGATCAGGCACGTCAGGCGCGCCGGCCGAGCCGAACAGGATCGCGTCGTGGTTCCTGATCTGGTCGCGGCCATCCTCCGGCATCATGATGCCGTGCTTCTTGTAGTATTCAGACCCCCAGTCAAAATGATCGACCTTGAATTTGAAGTTGCCGTCGCGCTGGGCCAGCGCGTGCAGCACCTCGACACCCGCGGCAATGACTTCGGTGCCGATCCCGTCGCCCGGGATGGCGGCTATGGCGTACGTCTTCATCGATTGGTCTCCGGATTGCGAATGTCGTTGTTCAGCCATGGGTGACCGGCCGCTTGCGACGGCGGGTTCAATTTCGAGCTCAGTTTCCCTTGGCGCCTGCTGCCTTGATCACGGCGCCCCAGCGCGGCACTTCGGCTGTTAGATGCGCCTTGAGCGCCGCCGGCGTCGCCAGCTCCGCCTGGACCGGCTCGGTGCCGAGATTGGCAAACCGCTCGATCACCTTGGGGTCCTTCAGCGCGGCCTGAAGGGCTGTGACCAGCTTGTCGGTCACCTCTTTCGGCAATCCCTTCGGGGCCCACATCGCATGCCAGGCCGAGACCTCAAATCCCTTGACGGCGCCGCCGTCGAGCGTCGGCAGGTCAGGCAATGACGAGACTTTGGCTTTGGTCGTGACGGCAAAGCCCTTGATCTTGCCTTCCTTGATCTGGTTGGTGGTGTTGGTGGTCTGGTCGCACATCACGTCGAACTGGCCGCTGAGCAGGTCGTTCATGGCCGGCCCGGTGCCGCGATACGGAATCCCGTTCATCTGCACGCCGAGCTCCTTCATCAGCATCAGCATGCAAAGATGAGAGGCGGAACCGATGCCGGCATGTCCGTAGACGGCCTTGTCGCCGCTTGCGCGAATCCACGCCACGTACTCGGTCACATTGTTGGCAGCAAGTGTCGGCTTCGACACCAGGGTCATCGGCACGTCGGTGATGCGGCCGAGGTGATCGAAATCGTCGACGACATCATATTTGAGGGAGTCGTAGAGCGCGGGTGCGGTGGCATGCGCGATGTGCCAGATCGCGAGCGTGTAGCCGTCGGCGGCCGACTTCGACACGCGCGCCATGCCGAGCGTGCCACCGGCGCCGCCGACATTTTCGACCAGGATGGTCTGGCCGAGGCTTCGGCCCATCGATTCCGCGATCAGGCGGGCCACGGTGTCGGTCGGCCCTCCGGCCGCCGCCGGAACGATGATGGTGACCGGTTTTGTCGGAAAGGCGGTCTGCGCGAAGGCCGTGGGTGACGCCCATAGCGACGCGGCCGCGAGGGCGCCGGAAAGGATCGTACGACGATTGAACCGCATTGGGTCGCTCCCTGCAGAATTCGTTGATTGGCTGATTTCAGCGCTTCCGGACACGCTACGGCTAAAGGCCACGCGCCTTCAATCGGCATACGATTATACAAATATTTGATATAATCTGCCGGAGGAGGACGAAATATGGAACTGCACCAGCTTCGCTGCTTCGTGGCGGCGGCCGAGGAGCTGCATTTCGGGCGCGCGGCCCAACGGCTGGAAATGCTACCCTCCGCGCTCGGCCGTTACATCCGCCTGCTCGAAGACGATCTCGGCACCCGCCTGATGACGCGAACGACGCGCAGCGTGACGCTGACCGATGATGGCGTCGTCCTGCTCAAGGAGGCCCGCAATCTGCTGGCGCAGGCGGACAATCTGGCGGTCAAATTCCAGGCGCGGGGCCGCAAGCAGGGCGCGATCATCCGCGTCGGCGCGATCGACAGCGCAGCGGCGGGACTGCTGCCGATGCTGCTTTCCGACTTTCGCGAACAGAGACCGGATGTCACGGTGAAATTGACGGAAGACAAGACGATCCGGCTGTTGCCGGCGCTGCTCTCCGGCCGGCTCGACATCGCCCTGGTGCGCCCTCCGGAAAAGCCCGACAAGCGGCTCGAATTTCTGTTTCTCCTGCACGAGACGGCCGTCGTCGCGGTGCCGGATCATCATCGCCTCGCGTCGAGAAAACGGGTGACCGTCGCCGATCTTGCCGAACAGCCGCTGATCGTACCCGAGCGCCGGTCGCGCCCGCATAGCCACGATCTGACCATGAAACTGTTTGCTCAGGCTGGACTGCAGGCGCGAATCATCCAAATTGCCAATGAAAAGCAGACCATCGTGAACCTCGTCGCGGCCGAACTCGGCGTTGCCATCGTGCCACGATGGACATCGCGAATGGCGGCGCGTGGCGTTCAGTTTGTTCCGCTCGCGGGGTCAGACATGAACCGCTTGCCGCTCGCAGCCGCCTGGACCCGCGGCGCGCGCGATCTCATCAGGGACGAAATGCTGGAGATCCTCAAAGCTTCGCTTAAGCGCTATGCAAAGGACGCGTGAAGTCAGGACGGGTCACGGAACGAATCGTGGGCTGAGTGATCTGGATCACAAACAAGCCGGGTCGGAGAAGGCAATGTCCCGTTCGTCGCAGCGTCGTGCTGCGCATAATAAGGGAAGACAGCCATGACCGATTTCACTCCCGTCAAAGCCGAAGCGTTGACTTCCGATGAACTCGATCGCGTTGCCGGTGGCATCATCATCGTGAGCGGATTGCAGCGCCAGTTTACCTCCAGGCTGGACTGGGTCGCGCTCAATCCGCAGCCGCTGCCGCCGAAGGTTTTCTTCTCATTCGGCCGCTGATCGCGGCCGTTGCCTCCGGCATTGCGAACTCGCGTGGCTAGTTCGTATTGAGCCGGAACCGCAGCGTCCTGGTGCCGATGAACGATATCGCATCGCCCTGCCGCTTCCAAGTCGCGGCATCGGTCAGTGCGGCAATCAGTTCATCGTCAGCCTGGGCGCGATTGGGCGGACAATTGCGGTTCTCCATCGCGCCGGCGACGAAGATCACGGTGTTGCCCGCCACCGAAAACTGCCCCTTGCCGCCCTTGCACCAGAGTTCGAGCACCACTTCGCCGGCGTCGCCAATCTCGAGATTCGGTATCCGCTTGGAGCCAGGCTGAGGCGGGACATCCATGGTCATTTCCATTCCGAACGGAAAGCCGTTGTCGGCCTGGGCTTGACCGGCATTGGGGACGGAAACCAGCAGCACCGAGGCAACGCCTGCGAGCTTCACCATGCGCGCGAATGAAACCATACAACCTCTCTCGAAAAATCCTCAACCCCGATATCGCGCCGTTCTATTGAACAAGTATGTCATTGGCTAGAGCCGTCCGGTTCAGACCGGCTTCTTGTCCTGCCTCAGCCAATGCGCAAAAATGCCGCACCGACGAAAAAATCCCCGCGGGCTGCGCCGCGGGAATTTCATTGATCGATCTGGGCCTTGCTTCGCAATCCGCTCAGTCGAATTTTGCCTGCGCCGTCTTTCCATCAGGACCGGTCAGTTGAACGACACCTTTTGGCTGAACCGGCAATGCGACGCTGGCGGTGCCGGAAAGCAGCGCGCTCCCGGCAGGCTGCAGCAGGATTCGCTGGGATTTGCCGCCGACAACGAGGATGGCAATCGCCTTGAAGCCGGTTGCCGGGATCGATTTCTGGTTCTCGTCGCTGACGAACAGTTCGAGCCTGTCGGATTTCGAAACCAGTTCGACGTGATACGAACCGGCATGGGCGACCCACCCGCCATTCGTTCCCTTCTCGTCGTGCGCCGAGGCGCAAGTCGACCAGGCCAACATGGCCGCAACCATCAGAAATTTCGCATTCACCGTCATTCTCCGCATGTTGATGTCAAAAAGCTTCGGCGGCTGAATTTGCCGGGGCCGTTCCCGCCTTGCCGTCGGCACCTCGCCGCAGCCGCTCCAGAGGAGCTTCGCCATAGCGAAGGAAGAGAACGGGCGTCAGCAGCGTGTCGAGCAGGGTCGCGCTGAGGAGACCGCCGAAAATCGTCACGGCCACCGGATGGAGAATTTCCTTGCCGGGATTTGCCGCATCGATCAGCAGCGGCACCAGCGCCACGCCGGCCGCCATCGCCGTCATCAAGACCGGCGTCAGCCGCTCGACGCTGCCGCGAACCACGAGGTCGTGGCCGAACGGCATTCCTTCTTTCAGCGCCAGGTTGATGTAGTGGCTGATTTTCAGGATGCCGTTGCGAACCGCAATACCGGTCAGCGTGACAAATCCGACCATCGACGCAACCGAGAGCGGTTGGCCCGCCAGCCAAAGCGCCGCGACCGACCCGATCAGCGCCAGCGGGACGTTGCCCATGATGATGAAGGCGAGCACGGTCGAGCGGTAGCGGCTGTAGAGAATGGCAAACACCAGCAACAGCGACAGCAGCGAGAGTACGCCGATGGTCCGGCTTGCTTCCTCCTGAGCCTGGAACGTTCCCTCCAGCCGAACGTAGAAGCCTTCGGGAAGCCTGGTCGACGCGGTCACCTTCCGGATCGCCTCGATGATGTCGGTCATGTCGGCCGTCCCGTCGGCGTTCGCCAGCACCACCACACGACGGCGACCGTTCTCGCGCAAGATCTGGTTGGGGCCTTCGGTCTCCTTGACGTCGGCGATCTGCCGGGCGGGGATCCATCCGGCCGGCGTTTCGATCAAGAGGTCGCCCAGGGTTTGCGTGGTGCGAAGCCGATCCGGCAGCCGCATCGTGACGTCGAACCGGCGATAGCCGTCCACCACCCGTGAAATAACGCGGCCGTTCGAGAGCCGGCTGAGCTGCTGGATCACGGCGGCCGGCTGCACGCCATAGAGCGCGGCACGGCCATAATCGACGCGGATTTCCAGCTGCGGAATCAGCACCTGCTTTTCGACCTGCAGGTCGGTGAGACCCGGAATCTCCGCCAGCTTGCCGCGCAACATGTCAGCGGTCGCGCGCAGGCTGTTCAGATCGTCGCCGAACACTTTCAGCGCAATTTCGGCCCGAACGCCCGAAAGCAGATGGTCGAGCCGGTGCGAAATCGGCTGGCCTACGTTGATCGCAGCGGGAAGCACGGCGAGCCGGGCCCGGATATCCGCGACGATTTCGGTCTTTGGCCGTTTCGTTGGCTTGAGATTGACCTCGAGGTCCGACGAATGGACGCCTTCGGCATGCTCGTCGAGCTCCGCCCGCCCGGTTCGCCGGCCAACGGTCTTGACCTCGGGCACTTCAAGGATGAGGCGCTCGGCAATCAACCCGACGCGATGGGATTCGGCGAGCGAGATTCCCGGATTGAAGAGCATGTTGATCGTGAAGGTGCCCTCGTTGAAGGGCGGCAGGAATGCGCGGGGAAGATAGAATGCGGAAGCCGCCGCGATGACGACCGCCGCGAGTGCGGCAGCCATCAAGGCGCGCTGATGGTGGAAAACCCGTTCCAGCAAGGCCGCATTGGCGCGCTTGAGCATCGCAACCAGCGCGCTGTCGCCATGATCGAGGCGCTTGAGATGCGGAAGCATGTGATACGCCATCACCGGGGTCAGGGTGATGGAGACCGCAAGGCTGGCGAGAATCGAGATGATGTAGGCCTGGCCCAGCGGCGCAAACAGCCGGCCTTCTATACCCGACAGCGCGAACAGCGGCACGAACACCAGAACGATGATCGCGGTCGCATAGACGATGCCGGAGCGCACTTCCTGGGATGCCGATACGACGACGTCGAACGCCGGGCGGGGATGCTCCAAAGCGCGATTTTCGCGCAAGCGCCGGAAGATGTTTTCGACGTCGACGACGGCGTCATCGACCAGTTCGCCGATGGCGATGGCGATGCCGCCAAGGGTCATCGTGTTGATCGACAGGCCGGCAAAATAGAACACGACCGCGGTCGTCAGGATCGACACCGGGATCGCAGCCAGCGAGATCGCCGTCGTCCGCCAGTTCATCAGGAACAGAAACAGCACGATGGCGACGACCGCGCCGGCCTCAAGCAGGACACGCTCGACATTGCCGATCGAGGTTTCGATGAAATTGGCCTGCCGGAAGATGATCTGGTCGGCCTTCATGCCTGTTGGCAGCGAGGCCGTGATTTCCTTCAGGGCCTGTTCGATCTCGCGCGTGAGCCGGATGGTATCGACGTTCGGCTGCTTCTCGACCGAGACGACCACGGCGGGCTTGCCCATATAGCCGGCGTCGCCGCGCTTGACCTTGGGTGCGAACTCGACGGTGGCGACCTGCTTGAGATAGACCGGCCCGCCATTGACCTGCGCCACCACCACGTTGCGAAGGTCGTCCAGATTGGTGGTCCGCCCGATGTTGCGGATCAGATATTCGCGGGCATGCTGATCGGTAAATCCGCCGCCGGTATTAACGCCGAACTGATTGAGGGCGAGCTCGACCTGCTCGTAGGTGACGCCAAGGCTGCGCAACGCCGGCGGATTGGGCGCGATCCGGTATTGCCGGACCTCGCCCCCCATCGGAATCACCTGCGCGACACCGGGGATCGTGAGCAGCCGCGGCCGCACCACGAAGTCGGCGGTCTCGCGGACTTCCATCGCCGAGGCCCGGTCGCTGGTCACCGCGACCAGCAGCACCTGGCCCATGATTGAGTTGATCGGTCCCAATTGCGGAACGGTATTGGGCGGCAACTGGGTCCGGATCAGATTGAGGCGCTCGCCGATCTGCTGCCGGTTACGATAGATATCGGTACCCCAGTCGAATTCGACATAGACGATCGAAAGGCCGATTCCGGAAACCGAGCGGACCCGCGTCACGCCGGGAACACCGTTCATCTGGGTCTCGATCGGAAAGCTGACGAGCTGTTCTACCTCGGGCGGCGCGAGCCCGTCCGACTCGGTCATGATCGTGACCGTCGGCTTGTTCAGGTCGGGAAACACGTCCACCGGCAGCCGGCCGGCGCTGAAGATGCCGAGCAACACCAGGGCCAGCGCGGCCGCCATGACCAGCAGGCTGTTGCGCAGCGACTGTGTGACGAGAAAGCGAAACATCTGCCCTGCTCCTCAGCGCACTTGGTCAAGGAGTTCGGCGCCCTGCACGACAAGACGCTTGCCTCCGGCGAGGCCGGTGGCAATGAACACGCGGTCGCCGTCGAGGGGTTCCACCCGTACCGGGCGCTGTTCGAAGCGCTCGGGCGCGACGTGCTCGTAAACCACCTCTTGGCCGTTGGCGTTGCGCACCAGACTGGCCCGCGGCACCGCAAGGCCGACCTTTTCCTCATTGGTGGTGGCCAGGACCGTGACGAACTGCCCGGCGCGAAGGCCGGAATGGTCGCCCTGAATCGCGAACTGGACCGGAATGGATTGGTTGCGGTCCGCAAAGCCGGAGCCCTGATAGACCAGCGTGAAGATGCGATCGGTCCCGAGGTTGGCGGTCGCGCTGCGAACGCCCACCAGCGGGTCGAAGCTGCGGGCTTCAACCCACAGACGGGTCGGATCGATGATGTGGAAGATCACGGCATTTGACTGGGCGATTTGTCCGGCTACCGGCGTGCCCTCGGCAATCACACCGTCGACCGGAGCCACCAGCGCTTCGGGCTCACGGCGCGCCCGGTCGAGCGATCCGCGTCGGTCTTTCAGTCCCTGCAGCTCCGACCTTGTGTCTTCGAGCTGGGAGCGGGCAATGGCGCCGCTCGGCACCAGCGTTTCATAGCGGGCGAGCCGGCGCTCCACGATGGAAATCTGCTGGTCGAGTTCGCCCTGGCGCTGGCGCATATCCGACACGTCGATGGCCTGCAGCGGCGGGTCGACATAAGCGAGCACGTCGCCTTTCTTGACCGGCGTCCCCAGCCTCGGAAAACCGCCCGGAGGCGCCGAAAGGCGGCCGCCCACCGAAGCCTGCACGAAGCCGCTGGCGTTCGGATCGGGAATGATCCGGCCCGGCAGCTCGATGGCGCGCGGGTGCGCGCGGGATTCGGTCATCACGGTACGAAGGGCGAGAATGTGTTGCGTGCTCTTGGGTACGAACACGCCTCCGTCAGGCAGGCGCTGCGCGAGGTCGCGAACCGACTGCATCGCTGCTGCCGGAGCTGTGTGATCGTGGCCGTCATGGGAACGGGATGGGTTGTTGGACAGGACGAACGCGCCGGCGACGAGGAGAAGCATCGCCGCCGCCCTGCGACGCCGCCGGATCAGCGCCATGACGCCGATGCCGGCAGCAAGCCCGGCCAGGATGGCGATGAACAGCGCCGGGCCGTCATGATTGAAGTGATAGCCGACCTCACCCGCGATGGCGGAGGTCGAGAACCACGAAGTCGGTCCGGCCTTGGCCCCCGGAGCATCCGGAATCACCAGCCGGGCGGGCAACACATCGACATTGCCGTCTTTCGCGACCGTGAAGATCAGGTCGTAGGCGCCCGGCTTGCCGGACCAGGGCGCGTCGAGACGATAGGGCTCGCCCGGCCTGGCTTCGGCCTTCTGCGGCCCGGCGGGCGTTTCGATTTCGATTTCGGCGCCATCCACCGGCTCGTTGGTTGCGAACCGGTCGAGATAGATGACGAGCACGCCTTCGCGCGCAATCGCAACCAGTTCATGCGCGTCCGAGTCGCTCTCGGCACGCGGCGCGAGACTGGCGCTCGGCGCCGGAACAGGCGCGCCATGATCGTGGCCTTCGTGCGCCAGCACCGGGCCTGCCATGAGCAGGAATGACATAGCCGCCACGCACCGCGCGGCACGGAACAAAAAGGACATCTGAATAACTCACCTGAGAAGAAGCGTGTTCTCGCTCGCGCGGCCGGCACGTCGTGCCGCCGCGACATCGTTGCTCAGGTGAGCGCTCGGGGCGGTTTACGCAGGCTTGCGGGCTCTATGCCCGAAGCAAGCACGGCACCGGTAACGTCAAGACGGTGCGAATGAACCGCGGGAGGCAAACATTGCGAGGCTGCAACCAAAGCGGCCCCGCCGCAGCACCCCATGCCCGCCCCGCAACAACCGTCTACGCATCCGTCCGCATCGATCGGCGCTGCGCCCGGCGGCCGACCTGCGGTCAGGATAAGCTCGTGCGGGATAGATCCGATAGTCTCGGCAAGAGAGGCCTTGGTGAAGTCAGCCTCTGCAAAGACGTCCTTGGTGAACGCAGCCTTGGTGAGGTGGTGCGCCACCGGCGCATGGGCGCCGTGAGGCACCGCATGATGATGAACGTGGACATGTCCCTGCAGGCGGTGGGCCTGGTCGGCATGGGCGCGGGCCAAGGCAGGCGAAAATTGAACGGCGATCAAGACGATCACCGCACAAATAAACTGCCAAAGCTTTGGGTTCGCGTTCATCATGCTCACAATATCACAGGGCTCTCGGCACTGCATAGGTCAGGTTAAAGATGGCTAACGCGTACCGCAGGCCATTCATCTTTCTGTCGTCTTCAGGCCAGCAACGGTTCACGAGGCTTTGATGAACGGGGCCGCTGGTCCAGACAGGGTGTATATTCACGCTCGAAACTGAATACTATTACGGTCCGCATCCGTTCAGGACGCGCCCCGCAACCTCAGTTGAATTTGGCTTGCACGGTTTTGCCGTCGGGCGAGGTCAGTTGCACGACCCCCTTCGGCTGCGCCGACAGCGCATCGCTGGCGGTTCCGGAAAGCCGCGCGCTTCCGGCAGGTTCCATCGCAATGCGCTGGGCTTTGCCATTCACGACAAAGATGCCAATGGCCTTGAATCCGGTTGCCGCGATCGGCTTCTGGTTCGCATCGCTGATGTAGAGATCGACCTTTTCGGATTTCGAAACCAGCTCGACATGATACGAGCCGGCATCCTCGACCCTCCCGCCATTCGTGCCGTGGTGATCGTGCGCCCAGGCACTGGCGGACGAAGCCACGAGCGCAGCAACCATTAGAAACTTCTTCATTGTCATTCTCCAGATGTTCGGTTGCCGACAGGCGTCAAAGGTATGTGGGCAAGGTGGATCAACGGCGATCCACCCGAGGTGGTAAGCCGGCCGACGGCTGTCGGCCGGCTTTTTGTCGTTAGTGGTGGTGGTGACCGTGGTGGTGATGATGGCCGTGGTGATGATGGTGATGGCCATGATGATGATGGCCATGCCAACGCCAATGCCAGTGATGGCCATGATGGTGATGACCGTGATGGTGATGGCCGTGGTGATGATGACCGTGATGGTGATGCCAATGCCCCGCGCTGCTTGCGGAGACGCCGGCGACCAGGATGACGGTTGCAGCGACTGCAGAGAGGATTGCTTTACGAAACGACATGGTAGCTCCTTGGGTTGTGGTAGCAGGGGATCTGCTCCGTAGTTCGAACCCTATGATCGTTGTCGGCGGCTGAACGTGAGCTGAAACACGTTGGTGCACTCGCCTCTACTTGAAGCGTGGACATGCAAGCGAATTCGCAAGGCAAATCAGACACGAACTGAACATTCATCTCGGCATGCGCCACAATGACGCGCGTCGAAATTGCTTCGTCGTCGATCGTGTCGATGTGTCGAATCGTGTGCATGGCTGTTTGACGCGCGCGTCATTCACATCGTTCATGGAAAATTTCTGAACGGTTGTTCAGGTGTCCGCTCGGCGATGAAGGGAAAGACGATCGCCAGCACTATTGAAGGTCGCAACCAGCGCCGCGACATGGCGCAATTCCTTGCTGCTCACTTGCGACGTCGGCCGTAGTGAAACTCGGGTTCGGCAAATAGTCGGTTCGGCTCGATGGAGAACCAGGCAAATGGACGTTGTGATGGAAGCTGATCTGACCGCCTTGAAAGGCTGGTACAGTTGGGTGGGTTCGAACCACCGACCTCCTGTTCCACAGACAGGCGCTCTAACCAACTGAGCTACAACTGCATCCTGCGCGAAGCCCTTGGGAAGGATTGCTTCGGCTATCCGTGATGACTACAGCAGGCATCATCGACTGAATGTGAGTTACCGCACACAACGGATCGGACGACGCGCAACAGCCGCGCCGACAACCTGCACATGATCCTTTGGCCGCGACAAAACGACCCGACGGGCAAATCACTTCTGGTTTACGGAAATCATGTCAAGCCCTGAAGTAAAAAATATTTCTGTTTTACAGAAGACCAAATCAGTTTATATGAGAGCCATCCCGTCCTACTCAGAAGGGCGTCGGCCGTCGTCACGGACGTTGGACGGGTTGCGGTGGACGCTGGTTTGCGCTGAGACGATGGCGCGGATTAGCGTACGGCAAAACCGTGTGGTCCTGGCACCCGTTGCAGGTGTCAAGCTGTCGGGTAGGCGAGAGCTGAACCGGTGGTGACGGAGTCAACCAAGAACTCGTCTCCGGGGAGATCACGGCATAAGCCGTAAAGCCATTGCGCAGGGAAGGCCGGGTGTTCTCCGCTGCCCTGTATGCTCGTGTGCACTTTGTTTTGTGCAAACCGCGGGTGCAGCGCGCACCCGGTCTTCCCTGCGCCCTCTCAATGAGAGGGCGGGAAGTTTCCAGCAAACCTCGGGCGCATCGCGTCGCGAGATCGCGAAAGTGCGTTTTGTATGATGGTGGCACAACGAACACCGCCGTCGTCCCGGCCTTGGGCCGGGACCCATAACCACAGGAAGCAGTTTTGCGAATGGTCTCTGCTACTGAGCTTCACAGAGGGATCACGCGGTATGGGTCCCGGCGTTCGCCGGGACGACATCTCCGTACGTTCAGTTGCACCCTACTGCAGGACCATCAACGTGAACGGATAGACGTAAGCCTGCAGTGTCACCAGCCCGCCGACCAGACACGCCAGCACGATCGAATGCAGGAACACATAACGAAGGATCGAGCCTTCGTGGCCATACCAGTTGGTCGCTGTCGAGGCGACGACGATCGATTGCGCGTCGATCATCTTGCCCATGACGCCGCCGGAGGAATTGGCGGCGGCCATCAGGATCGGCGACAGGCCCAGCTGCTCGGACGTGATCTTTTGCAAATTGCCGAACAGCACGTTGGAAGCAGTGTCCGATCCCGTCAGCGCCACGCCGAGCCAGCCGAGCAAGGTGCCGAAGAAGGGATAGAGCACGCCGGTTGCCGCGAAGGCCAGGCCGAGCGTGGCATCGACGCCGGACAGCCGCGTCAGCGTGCCGATCGCCAGCATCGCCGAGATCGTGATCAGCGAGATCGCGCACAATTTGATGGTGCGGCCGTATTCCGCAATCATCTTCGCCGGCGAGAAGCTCATCAGGAAACCGGAAATGATCGCGGCGATCAGCATGCCGGTGCCGGTGAACGACAGATAGGTGAAGTCGAACAGCGCGGCTTCCGGTGTCGGCTTGGCGGCGACCGGCGGCACCTTGTTGATCAAATTGTGCAGGTCGGGGACCTGATATTTCCAGACGAAGCTGGCGTTCGCCCAGGTCTTGAATCCGCCATTGCCCCAGATCAGCATCACCACGCAGACGATGATCCATGGCAGCAGCGCGCTCCACAATTCGCTTTGCGTGAGCGGCGTCTTGTCCATCGGCTTCGGCGTCGTCATGGTCGCGGCCGATTCATCCTTGCCGCGCAAGGCGGGCGACAACCAAAGCTCCCTGGGCTGCCACACTTTCAGGAACAGGATCAGGCATCCCATCGAAATCAGCGAAGCCCCGATGTCGACGATCCAGGGGTTGATGTAGTTCGAGATCACGAATTGCGGGATCGCGAACGAGACGCCGGTGACCAGAATCGCCGGCCACACGTCCTTCATGCCTTTCCAGCCGGCAAAGGCCCACACCACCCAGAACGGCACGATCAGCGAGAAAAGCGGCAATTGCCGGCCGACCATCGCGCCGAGAATGTAGGGATCGAGACCGGTGACCGAGGCCAGGCCCTGGATCGGCGTGCCCAGCGCGCCATAGGCAACCGGCGCGGTGTTGGCGATCAGCGACAGGCCGGAGGCCGCCAGCGGCGAGAAGCCGAGCCCGATCAGAACCGCGCCTGTGATCGCAACCGGCGTGCCGAAACCGGATGCGCCCTCGAAAAATGCGCCGAAGGCGAACGCGATCAGGAGCAATTGCAGGCGACGGTCGTTGGTGACCCCGCCGATGGCGCGCTTCAACAATTCGAAGCGGCCGGTCTCGACCGTAATGCGGTAGAGGAAAATGACATTGAGGACGATCCAGCCGATCGGGAAGAAGCCGACCACCACGCCGAGCAGCGATGCCCGGACCGACATGCCCGCGGGCATGTGGTAGATGGCAATGGTGACGATGTTGGCGACGATCAACGCAGTGATGGCCGCGATGTGCGCCTTGACCTTGCCGCTGGCGATCAGCACCAGCAATGTGACCACCGGCACGGCGGCGGCAAGCGTCGACAATGTCGCGTTGTCGAGTGGATTATAGACTTGATCCCACATGTTCGGATTCTCCCCGGATTATTATTGGGCACCCGGCCGTGTGGACGGTCCGGCGTGCCTGGCGCCAGCGGAAACGTTGCTCTCGTCCGCGAGATCGACTGCTGGTTCGGCAGTTCGCCGAAACCCGCTCACAACCTCGCGAAGTCCAGAGGTCCCCCGCCCCTCGCCGTGGCAGCCATGCTAGGGTCAACCCGGTAGCTGCGACAAGCCGCCGCAGGCTGCGAAATCTGCTACTTTAGTCCAAAAACCCTGATTCTTCCGTTCTTTCAGGCCTTTAAGGCCACCTCCCGGAGACGACAATCTGTGAACAGCATCCGCTCGACGCTCGCGACCGTATGGCGGATCGCCGCTCCCTATTTCCGTTCCGAGGACAAATGGGCCGGCCGCGCGCTGCTTGCTGCAGTGATCACGATCCAACTGGCGCTGGTCGCGATCGACGTCCTCGTGAACCAGTGGCAGAATCGCTTCTTCAACGCGCTGCAGGAATACAATTGGGACGTCTTCGTCAGGGAGATCGGCGTCTTTTGTTTGCTGGCAAGTTGCGCTGTCGCGCTTGCCGTCTATCAGCTCTACCTCAATCAATGGCTGCAGATTCGCTGGCGGCGCTGGCTGACCCGGCACTATCTCGGCGAATGGATGCACGGCGCCAATCACTACCGCATGCAATTGCAGGGCGACGCGGCCGACAATCCGGACCAGCGCATTGCCGATGACGTCAGGCTGTTCGTCGAGCGGACGCTGGATATCGGGCTCAGTCTTTTGAATTCGGTGGTGACGCTGCTTTCCTTTGTCATCATCCTGTGGGGGCTGTCGGCAGCCGCCCCCTTGCACCTGTTCGGCAAGGAGTACGCCATCCCGGGCTACCTGGTCTGGGGCGCGCTGATCTACGCCGTCCTCGGCACGGCGCTGACGCAATGGATCGGCTCACCTTTGGTGCGGCTTGATTTCAAGCAGCAGCAATTCGAGGCCGACTTCCGCTTCAACCTGGTTCGGGCACGGGAGAACTCCGAGCAGATCGCGCTGTTGCAAGGCGAGCGCGCGGAGCGCCTGGGGCTTTGGGCGCGCTTCCACCATGTGATCGAAAACTGGTACGGCATCATGAGCCGGACCAAGCGGCTGACCACGTTCACCGCGAGCTATTCGCAGGCCGCGGTGATCTTTCCCTACATCCTGGTGGCGCCGGCCTTCTTCGAAAAGAAGGTCCAGCTTGGCGGCCTGACCCAGACCGCGTCCGCATTCGGCAGCGTGCAATCGGCGCTGTCGATCTTCGTCACCATCTACCGCACGCTGGCCGACTGGCGCGCCATCGTCGCCCGTCTCGACGGGTTTGAAGCAGCCATCGCGAGCGCCACGGCGCTGCAGAAATCGAGCGAATCGATCGACGTCGTCGCATCCCAGGGCGGCACAGCGATCGACCTGCGCGAGCTCACGCTGCGTCTGCCCAACGGCACGGCGCTGGTCTCGGCCGATGCCTTAAGCCTTCGCGGCGGCGAACGTACGCTGCTCACCGGCCCGTCGGGCTCCGGCAAATCGACCCTGTTCCGGGCCATCGCCGGCATCTGGCCGTTCGGCAGCGGCTCGATCGCCATCCCCGCCGGCGCGTCTGTCATGATGCTGCCGCAGCGGCCTTACTTCCCGATCGGATCGCTGCATGGGGCGATCGCCTATCCCGGCGCAAACGAAACCTTCAGCGCCGATCGGGTCAGGGAAGCGCTTACCCTGGTCGGCCTGCCCAAGCTTGCCGGGCGGCTGGAGGAGGAATCGCACTGGAACCGGATGCTCTCGCTTGGCGAGCAGCAGCGCCTCGGGCTGGCGCGCGCGCTGTTGCACGCGCCGCAATATCTGTTCCTCGACGAGGCGACGGCCTCGCTCGACGAACCCTCGGAAGCCGCGCTGTACAATTTGCTTGGCTCGAAACTGCCGCAAACTACCATCGTCTCGATCGGCCACCGCTCGACGCTCGAGGCCTTCCACCAGCGCCACGTCGCCATGGTCCGCGACGGCGACCAGTTCACGTTGCGGGAAGCGGTCAGCGCCCAGCCGGCGTAAGCCTGATAGCCGTCCCGGACTACAGCCAGCGCCGCGGCCACGGCTGGCGGCGGATCCAGCGATGCCAGACCAGCGCGAACGCGGCCAGAAGCGCCGCGCCCGCCAGCACCGGCACGAACAGAAACGTCCAGGGCAGATTGCCGGAAACCACCAGCAGCGGATTGATACCCGCCGGCGGATGAAAAGTACCGGTCACATACATCGCCAGAATGGACAGGCCGACCGCGGCGGCCGCGGCCCAGGCATGCGGACCCAGCAACTTCAGCACGGCGAGGCCGACCAGGGCGCTGACGACATGGCCGCCGATCAGCGCGCGCGGCTGCGCCGGCTCCGCGTCCGGCGATCCGATCACCAGCACGATCGAGGTCGCGAACGGAATGACCGCCAGCGGATATTGCGCGACCACCGAGAACCACTCCATGGCGCCGATCGCGAGCGCGCCGCCGAGGCCCGCGACCATCCCCGCCAGAACATTGCGGTGATCGTTGCGGGAGGTCGCGCCCGCGGTGCGCCGCCAATCCCATTTCATCGGAGCCGCCCCAAAAGCAAAGGGGCGGCAGATTGCTCTGCCGCCCCCAAAGGACTTTGAAAGGAAGTCTTCGAGAGAAAGGCCTTACTTCAGGTTGGTCAGCGCGGTCAGGTCAGCCGAGAGCTTGACGATGCCGGCTGCGCCGCACCAGTTCGAACCCACGCCGGACGGATTGATCGCAGTGACGTTGGTTCCGGTAAAGGCGTTGAGTTCGCCGCGAGCGGTGAAGTCGCTGGTGAAAGCGTTGCAATCGCCCTTCGACAGGTTGGTGTCGGAATAACGGAAGTCCAGCGTGAACACCTTGTAGGTGAAGCCGATGCCGATATTCCAGGTGTTGTAGTCGGCGTAGTTGATGCCGTTCGGGAATACTGCGGTTCCGTAGAACGAGTCCGACGTGCCCAGCCACTGGCGGCCGAACTCACCCGACACATACATGCCGAGGCCGCTGGTGCCGAACCAGGCGCTCGGCGCGATCGCCTTGCCGACTATCGAAGCATAGGTGCCTTCGGCGCCGCTGTTGAGGAAGCTCGGCGTATAATAGGCAGTGCCGCCCAGCGAGAAGTTGTCGTTGAAGGTGTAGTTCACCTTGCCGTAGACCTCGAAGAAGCTGACGTCCTTCTTGAGCACGTTGAGATTGAGCAGGGTGTTAGCCTGGCATTCGGGGCTGAGCGGAACGCCGGCGAAATCGGCGACAGCGCCGCCACCGTATTGGCAGGTTCCACCCGGATAGATGTAGCCCCAGGCGCCGACATCGAAAGCAAAGGCGCCGACCGTCAGGCGGGCACCGCCGTAGGCGTCGACTTCAGCGGCTGCACGGTTGGGGAACGAGATGCTCGCAGCGCCCAGGCCGACGTACAGCTGGAAGTCCTTGGTGACGTTGTAGCGTGGCTCGAAATAGGCGTTGACCGACGGCTTGTGGTTAGACTGGGTGATGCCGCGGAAGATGTAATCGTTGGTGATGCCGGCGCCGAAGGCGATATCCCAGGGATCGAACGCGACAGGCGGCGGGGCCTTCACAGCCTTGACACGCAAGTCTGCCGCGAGAGCCGAACCCGATACCATTGCCAGCGCCGTTGCTAACAAAGCCAGTTTCTTCATGACGATCCCCATCACCTTCTAGAACAGTCCCGTTCCGGTGGCCCCCCAGGGCGAGCGATAACCGACTGCAACCAAACTCAACGGCAATCTGGGACCTGCTGTCATGGGCGTGAAGCAAAAAAGACAATCATCTGCCGCCTTTTTAGGCGTTCTGCCTGTTTCGGAAAATGTTGTCTGCGGGTGTTGCATTCCCACAACAAGTTTGGCGGTCTTCGTGTCCGGCAGGCGACATCTGGAACCGGCAAAACAAGGGGTCAGCTGTCCGCTTGCCTGAACTGCGGCCGAATCAACAGCCTCCGTAGAATCCCGTAGTGAAATTGATCAGCCGGCCTCAAGAGAAAAGCCGCAGCGGTGGCCGCTGCGGCTTTCCGATAGATCAACCTTGACGGTCCGCGTTCAACCTAGTGTTGATCGCCGCCATTGGACGAGCCGGAGCCCCATGACGGGGTCGATGACTCCGAACTCGGCGTTGCCCAGCTCGGAGCGGGCGCAGCTTCGGGCTCTGGCGCCGGAGCCGCCACCGGGGCTGCCGGCTTGGGCGCAGCAGGCTTGGCGGCGGCTTTCTTTTTCTTCGCCGGGCTCTTCGCCACAGCTTTCTTGGCGGATTTCTTCGCGGCTTTCTTGGCAGCCTTCTTGGGCGCTGCCTTCTTGGCGGATTTCTTTGCGCTCTTCTTCGAAGCCTTCTTGGCCGACTTCTTTGCCGACTTCTTGGCGGCCTTCTTCGACGACTTCTTCGCAGACTTCTTCGCCGCTACCGCCTTCTTGGCCTTTTTAGCCTTCTTGCTTTTCTTGCTCTTCTTCGCTTTAGCCATCGTGGTCCTCCTGTTGCCGCTGGTCGTGTCAGTCGAGCGCTCGAATAGTCGGCCGATCGATTAGTTCAACGCCGGCCTTGTCAGTCCAGGCCCCTTCAACTCAGGTTTTGGACCTCCTGTCGCCCAATCGAGAAGCTCAATCGTGTGCACCACAGGAACTGACGTACCGCCGGCAATCTGCACCATGCACCCAATATTGCCCGCAGCGATCATGTCCGGTTTGACTGTCGCAATATTGGCGATCTTGCGATCGCGCAATCTGCTCGCAATGTCAGGCTGGAGAATGTTGTAGGTCCCCGCCGAACCGCAACACAAATGGCTCTCGGGTACATCTTTCACCACGAATCCATTCTTGGAAAGCAATTCTTTCGGCGCGTGCGTGATTTTCTGTCCGTGCTGCAGCGAACAAGCCGAGTGATAGGCGATGGTGACGTCGCCTTGCTGGCTCGATGGATGCAGATCGATGCCGGCGAGATACTCGGTGATATCCTTTGTCAGCGCGGATATCCGTGCAGCAGGGCCGGCGAATTCGCGGTCCTCGCGCAGCATGAAACCATAGTCCTTGATGACCGTGCCGCAGCCCGACGCCGTCACCAGGATGGCGTCGAGGCCACCTTGTTCCGCTTCGCTTTGCCAGACCGTGACGTTGGCGCGGGCGCGCGCCAGTGCGTCGCCGTCCTGCCCGAGGTGATGAGTGAGCGCGCCGCAGCATTGTTCATCCCTAACCAGCACCACCTCGATGCCGTGGCGCGTCAGGAGATTGATGGCGGCTTGGTTGATGCGCGGCGCCAGCACCTGCTGGGCACAGCCCTGCAGCAGCGCGACCCGCCCCCGCCTGCCGCCAATGGCCGGGAAAACACTGCCGGCGGCAGGTCCCGGCGCCGGCAGGCTGCCGGGCGCGAGCGCCAGCATCGCCTTGATCCGCCGCAGCAGGGTGGGTGTCGGCGGTGCGGTCTTCGGTGTCGGCAACAGGCCAGCGAACGGCCGGCCCAGCCGCGCCATGATCATGCTGGCGCGGAACAGACCCGGCCGCGGCAGCACAAAGGCCAGCACCGCGCGCAAGGCCCGCTCGCCCAGCGGCCTGGAATAATCCCGCTCGATCCTGACCCGCGCCTGATCGACCAGGTGCATGTAGTTCACGCCCGATGGGCAGGTCGTCATGCAGGCGAGGCAGGACAGGCAGCGGTCGATATGCTTGACCACCTCCTTGGTCGGCGGGCGGCCCTTCTCCAGCATCTCCTTGATGAGATAGATCCGGCCACGCGGGCTATCGAGTTCGTCGCCGAGCAGCACGTAAGTCGGACAGGTCGCGGTGCAGAACCCGCAATGCACGCAGGCGCGCAGGATCTTGTCGGCTTCAGCGATGTCAGGGTCGGCCAGTTGAGCGAGTGAGAATTCGGTTTTCATGTCGCGACCGCCCGCAGCAAGCGGCCCCGGTTGAGGATGTTCTTGGGATCGAAGCTCAGGCGGACGCGCTCGCTCAAGGCAGCCACGCCGCCGGATTGCGGATGGAACACGTCGACATTGCGCCGCACCAGTTCGGACGCCCGGACCAGCATCGCATGGCCGCCGGCGGCATCGACGCGCGCACGCAGCAGGGCCGCCTGCGCGTCCGGCTTGGGCGGCAACGCCGCCCAGATCAGGCCGCCGCCCCAATCGTAGATCACGTCGCCGCCGGTGTCGCGCGAAAGCTGCTGCCCGAGCGCGCCGCCGGAAGCCGGCGGACACACGATCCGCCACACCGGCCACGCCCCCAGCGCACCTTGGGCCGCAAACGGCAGGACATCGCGGATCGAACTCCAGATCGCGGCCGAAACAGCGTCTTGCAGGACCTCCACGGCGCCGAACGGCGCCAGCGCCTTGCCGAGCGAGCTGGCGCGGTCGGCGGCGGAAGCCGCGATGCCTTCGAGCCGCAGCAGGGTCGTCGCCTGCCCCGGCGCTCCGAGCCCGGCCAAGGCGCCGGCCGCGGGCCGGAACGCCTGATACGGCAGATGCGCCGCACCCGACACGTCGTAGGGCGAGCCCAGTGCCGCCGTCATCGCCCGGTTGGCGGTGACATCGTCGAGCCCGCGCAGCACCAGCGTGCGTTCGCTTTCGGGTTTCGGCATCACCTTCAACGTCACTTCGGTCATGACCGCCAGCGTGCCCCACGACCCCGCCAGCAATTTGCAGAGATCGTAACCGGTGACGTTCTTCACCACCCGCCCGCCGGTTTTGAAACTGTCGCCGAAGCCGGACACCGCATGCGCCCCCAAGAGGTGGTCGCGGGCGCCGCCGGCCCTGATGCGGCGCGGGCCGGCAAGGCCTGCGCCGATCATGCCGCCGATGGTGCCGGAGCCGGAGACACCGAGCAGCGCCGAGGTGTCCATCGGTTCGAACGCGAATTGCTGGTTCTTGCTGTCGATCAGCGACAGCACATCGGCAAGCGGCGCCCCCGCCTGGACCGTGATGATCAGCTCGTTCGGCTCATAGGCGGTGACTGCGTTCAGCGCCGACAGCTCAAGCAGGGCATTGGTCGCCATCGGCTGGCCGACCAGGCGCCGGGAGCCATGGCCAACGATCTCCAGCGGCTGCTCGCTGGCGATCGCCGCCCGCACCACCTGCTCGACGTCCTTGGCGTCACGTACTTTCAAAGTGTCCACGGTGCCAACATCTGCTTCTTGTTGTCATCGTCCGCGAAGGCGGACGATCCAGTAATCGCAAGCACCGCGGCTATGCACTGACGGCGCGGAATACTGGATACCCCGCCTGCGCGGGGTATGACGACCGAAAAATGGGTGAGCCTCATTCTTCAAAACCGCGGCAATTCGGGAAACGCCAGCCGGCCGCCGTGCACGTGCACGCGGCCGAGCTCGGCGCAGCGATGCAGGGTCGGAAACACCTTGCCCGGATTGAGCAGACCCTGGGCGTCGAACGCGCATTTCAGCCGCTGCTGCTGGTTGAGGTCGATCTCGCTGAACATTTCCGGCATCAGGTCGCGTTTTTCGATGCCGACGCCGTGCTCGCCGGTGAGCACACCGCCGAGTTCGACGCAGCAGCGCAGGATGTCGGCGCCGAACGCCTCGGCCCGCTCCATCTCGCCGGGCTGGTTGGCATCGTAGAGGATCAAAGGATGCAGATTGCCGTCGCCGGCATGAAACACATTGGCGACGCGCAGGTCGTATTTGGCCGAGAGGTCGCGGATGCGCGCCAGCGCCTTGGGCAGCGCGCCGCGCGGAATGGTGCCGTCCATGCAGAGATAATCAGGGGAAATCCGGCCCACGGCCGGAAACGCCGCCTTGCGGCCGGCCCAGAACAGGTTGCGCTCGGCTTCAGACGTGGAAATCTGCAGCGTGGTGGAGCCGCAGCCTTTGGCGATGGCCTCGACGCGGCCGATCAGTTCATCGACTTCGACGCCGGGACCATCGAGTTCGATGATCAAGAGCGCCTCGACATCGAGCGGGTAGCCGGCATGGACGAAGGCTTCGGCGGCGTGGATCGCCGGTTTGTCCATCATCTCCATGCCGCCCGGGATGATGCCGGCGCCGATGATGCGGGCCACGCATTCGCCGGCGGCCTCGACCTCGGCGAAGCCGACCATCAGCGCACGGGCGGTTTCCGGCTTCTGCAGAATCCGCACCGTGATCTCGGTGATGACGCCAAGCAGGCCTTCCGAGCCGGTGATGATCCCCATCAGATCGTAGCCTGCGTTCTCGGCCGACTTGCCGCCGATGCGCAGGATTTCCCCTGACATCAGCACGATTTCGCAGCCCAGCACGTTGTTGGTGGTCATGCCGTATTTCAGGCAGTGCACGCCGCCGGAATTTTCCGCGACATTGCCGCCGATCGAACAGGCGATCTGCGACGAGGGATCGGGCGCGTAATAGAAACCGGCATGCGCCACCGCCTGGCTGATGGCGAGATTGGTCACGCCGGGTTCGGTCACCACCACGCGGTTGTCGAAATCGATCTCGCGGATGCGCTTGAATTTGCCAAGGCCCAGCAGCACGCCATCGGCCAGCGGCAGCGCGCCGCCGGACAGCGAGGTGCCGGAGCCGCGCGGCACCACCTTGATGCCCTGCTCGAAGCAATATTTCAGGACTTTGGAGACCTGCTCCGTCGTGTCCGGCAACACCACGACCATCGGCGGCTGCCGATAGGCCATCAGGCCGTCGGACTCGTAAGGCAGCATTTCGGCTGCGCTGTCGATCACGCCCTCACCCGGCACGATCCCCCGCAAGGCGGCCACAATGGCGTCGCGGCGATCCAGAACGGCCTGATCGGAAGCCGGCATCATAATGGCCATGCGTTTCCTCCAGGGCCTAGCGCGTTATCGATTTGTCGCGGTAAATCAAGCACGTCTGGGCGCATTTGGGTAGGCCACACCAATGTCGGATTGCCTTCCCCCAAAACCGTGAGTTCGCTCTCGGGCAAGCCTGCGATGCCGGAACCTGTCAAAGTTTCGTGGCTTGTCCAATCGGAACGAGCCTGCCAAAAGCAATCGACCTCTAGGGAAAGAGACGAAGAGCACCACATGAAAACACCGATCTTGGGTACGCTGGTTGTTGTCACCTCATTGATGGCCGTGTCGGGCGCGCTGGCGCAGGACGTCACCGCCGGCAAATCCTCGTTCAACAAATGCATGGCCTGCCATGCGATCGGCGAAGGCGCCAAGAACAAGGTCGGGCCGGAGTTGAACGGGCTCGACGGCCGCAAGTCCGGCACCACGGCAGGCTACTCCTATTCGGAGGCTAACAAGAATTCCGGCATCACCTGGGGCAAGGATGTGTTCCTCGAATACATCAAGGAGCCGAAGGCGAAGATTCCCGGCACCAAGATGGTGTTCGCCGGCATCAAGAACGAGAAAGAGGCCAACGACCTCTGGGCGTTCCTTGTGCAATACGACAAGGACGGCAAGACCAAGTAACGGCTGCCAATATCGCCATTCCAGAGCTTCGGTTCTGATTCAAACAGAGCCGAAGCTCCCGCTTCTGGTTTGACGCGTTTTCTAGACGCAACCCGCTATCCGCCCCCGGATCAGGTCCAGGGCATGCTCGCTCCCAAACGCTTTAGTTCGCTGCGGCGGCCGTGTTCTGCGCCATTCTGCCTATCATCGCTTCGATCTCGGAGATCACGAGATCAGGCACCGCGTTCTGCACCATGTGACCGAGGCCGGGCAGCACGATTAATTTGACGCCCGGCGCAGTAGCCGCCAGCGGTCGCGAATGGATGTTGGTCGACACCGTCTTGTCGATATCGCCTGATATGATCGTGATCGGCGCTTTAATACTGGCATAGCGTGGCGACTGCTCGGCGACGGCCGCCTTCAGCGTCACCAGATCGCGCGCATTGGCGAGAAACTCGCGCGGGCGCAGCAGCAGCGAGCTTGCGGTGTTTTCGACATATTCGTCCGGGACCGCTTGCGGCGAAAACACGCCGCGGACGCCGGAACTGATCAGGAGTTTGCCGAGCGGCAGCGTAATCGTATAGGCCAGCAACGGGCCGATCACCGGCGTAGCGACGATCTTGTTGTAGCGTCCGACGCCGCCCGGCCACGGATAGGCCACCGGTGCCAACATCACCATGCCGGCGACGCGCTCCGGATAATCGAGCGCCATGCGCGCGCCGAGCGCGCCCGCCCAGGAATGCACCACCAAGATCGCACGCCCGATGCCGAGCTTGGCCAGCGCCTCGTCAATCATCCGTCCCTGAATTTCGGGCGTTGAGTCCTCAAGATTGGCGCGCGTGCTCCAGCCGTGACCCGGACGATCGATCAGGATCACCCGATGGCTTTTCGCAAGCCGCTCACCCATCGGCTGCCGCATCACCTCGAGATTTGAACTGGCGCCATGCAGCATCACGATCGGAGGGCTGGCCGGATCGCGCGGGCCGATATCGACAATATGAAGGGTCGCGCCGGCAACCTCGACCATCCTGCCCTGGGCGGGATGGGCCCGCTGCGTCAGCCACACCCCACCCTGCGTGACCAACGCCAGGATCGCCAGCGCAGCCACGACAATCGCTACCACCATTGAAAATATCCGAATGATCTTTGGCACCAACGAGATACGGCCGGAATGGGTGCGGGTTTCGGAAGTTCTCCACAGTCCGCCCAGCCCTGTGGATAGCGGGGTCATACTGCCGTCACTGGGCTTTTTATACAGTCACGCTAACACTTTCGCCATGTCTCGACGTGTTTGATCAAGGTGTGGCCGACACCTGAAACTTGTACCCAAAATCCACAGGAACGCAGGCGAAGACCACAAATTGTTCCACGGTACAATCGGAGGACTACCCATGATTTCCGACGCAAGCGAAGCGGCCATCGACCAGATCGTTGCGACCTGCAACGGCGACATTCGCGGCGCGCTGAAGGCGCTGCTGCTGGTCAATGAACAGCTGGAAGCGGAGTTGGCGCAGTTCTACGCGGCAGCGGGCCTTGACGGCATGGCGCGCGGCAGCAACGCGCTGCATTAGGATTTTGCGCGAACCGGTATCCACCCCCGGATCAGGTCCGAGGGCATGCTTGGCTTGAAAACGCTTCAGCCCGATTTGGTCCGACTTGTTTAGTCCAACTTGTCCTCATCCCCCGCATCGGAGGAAGGCTGTTCTACCTTCGGGCAAGCGCTGAGGGTCGTGCGTGCGAGTTTGGCATCGTCGAGCGATCGATAAGGCCCGCTGCCGAACCAGATATTTCCGCCGACCTGCGCGTTGATCACTGGATTGCTGGTGACGATCTCGCATTTGTTGGAGGCGCGGTCGCCGACCACCCAATAGTCTGCGCCGAAAGCGCTCGTGCCGGCAGTGACCATCACCGCGCCGGCCAGCAGCAATGATTTCATGGCTTCGCTCCTGACAAGCTGACGGCCGATAATAATGCGTTGGCGGGAAACGTTCCGGCCTGTCCGGAAACAGGGTTAACCACAACGGAGCACAGCGATTCTGATTGAATCAGATATCGCGGCCCTCGACCTTTTCGGTCAGCGTCTTGACCAGTTCCGGCACCTTTTCGAGGTACGGGTTGACCGCGAGCGCCTTTCGGAACGCTTCCAGCGCGCGCTTTTCCTCGCCGAGGTCCTGCATGATCATGCCGAGCCCGGCCAGCGCCCCGAAATGGCGCGGTTCGCGGACCAGCACCTGCCGGATGTCCTCAAGCGAATGGGCGTAATCGTTCTTCAGATAGTAAAGCGTCGCCCGCCGGTTCCAGGCCTCGACATAATCGGGTCGCAGCTTGACCACGGCGTCCAGCAGCTTGAGTGCGACGTCGGCCTTCTGCGCGTCCATGGCCGCCTTGGCGCGCACCATCAACAGCGCCGCGGTATCGCTCGGGGTCTGCATCCACAGCGCCCAGATCCGCGCCTCGACATGCTTGGCGCTGGCCTCATCCGGCGCAGCCTTCAGCGCGCCGAACAGGAAATCCAGACCGCGCGTCCGATCGGCGCCGACCTTCGGCAGTTTGCTCGGCGCTTCCGGCAGCTTCTTCTGTTGCTTGGGTGGCGGGATGATCCGGGGATCGTTCTGAGCAAACGCCATCACCGGCACGGCTGTCATGACAGCGGCGACAAGGATCGCGATCCGGCAGGTGCGGGGTTGCAGGAATCTCAAAGCCATGGGGCAAGTCTAGACGCACAAAAACGCGCTGCAAAGCAGCACGTCGTCAAAGACCTGTGAAGCGGGACGGAATCGCGGGCGAAAAGCCGACCTCAGCCCTGACGGGCCTTGAAGCGGCGCTGCACCTTGTTGATCACATAGACCCGGCCCTTGCGGCGGACCAGACGGTTGTTGCGATGGCGACCGCGCAACGATTTCAGCGAGTTACGGACCTTCATGGGACAATCCTGATGCGTTGAAAGGCCGTGATGGAGGCCGAACCTGCGCTACCCGAAAGTGGCAAAATGAGATTTTTCCCGCCAGCGGCCATACCGCCCGGGACGGGGCGGTTTCTAAGCCATCGCAGGGGAGAATGTCAATCAACCCCGCGAAATCCGGTCCATCTGCCCCGGGGGGCCGCTAGTCAGCTGATTCTCCAGCCATTTTTCTTGAGAATCCAGCGTCAATTAGCCTCAGAATTTGGACCCCGGTGCCGGCGCGAACTGTATAAGAGGAATCGCTCCCCTGCGTCGCCGACGACGCCTCCCGCAGAATGGAACTGACCTCCATATGACGACCGCTCCCCGGCCGACCATCAAGACTGCGGTACTGACCCCTGACGCCCCGATTAACCAGCCCACAAGCGCCAGGCTGCTGCTGCCGGCCGGCGTGCTGCCGTATCAGCTCAACTGGCCCTACATTCTGGGGATCGGCGCCTACCACGCCCTGGCGCTGCTGGCGTTGCTGCCGGGCTATTTCAGCTGGAGCGGCCTGATCGTCGCGATCGTGGGCACGCATCTGTGCGGGCTGTTCGGCATCAACCTTTGCTACCACCGACTGCTCACCCATCGCGGCCTGAAATGCCCGAAATGGCTGGAGCACAGTATGGTGGTCATCGCGATGTCCTGCCTGCAGGAAACGCCGGCGCGCTGGGTCGCGATCCACCGCCGGCATCATCAATTCGCCGACCAGCAGCCGGACCCGCACAGCCCGCTGGCAAGTTTCTTCTGGGCCCATATCGGCTGGATCCTGGTGCATCAGCCGGAGCTGTCGCGGCTCGGGATCTACGAACGTTACGCCAAGGACATCTTGCGCGATCGCTTCTATGTCGCGCTCGAACGCCATAACTGGCTGATCTGGATCAATCTCATTCAAATGCCGCTGTTCTTCGCCGCCGGATTCGCCGTGGCCTGGCTGTTTGGCGCAACGCCGGCCGACGCAACGCAGACCGGCCTCAGCATTCTCCTGTTCGGCGTCTTCGTCCGCACCGTGCTGGTCTGGCACATCACCTGGGCCGTCAATTCGGTGACGCATGTCTGGGGCTACCGGAACTATGAGACCGACGAGGACAGCCGCAACAACATGATCGTCGGCCTGATCTCCAACGGCGAAGGCTGGCACAACAACCACCACGCCGATCCACGCTCGGCGCGCCATGGTCATCGCTGGTGGGAGATGGACAACACCTGGCTGACCATTCGCATTCTGGCGTGGCTGGGCCTCGCCACCGATGTGGTGCCGCCGAGTAAGCATCTCGCAAAGCAGCCTGCCGGGAGCAAGCTGACGACGCGCGGCTCAACCGGCGTCCCGACCGAATAGGGTTAGGGGCCCGGACACAAAATCGCGAAAACAACCCCATGCAAAGTAGGATGGGGCCCTCGCGCGGGCGAATGTGAAGGCTTCAGCGGGGCGCGTTCTTGACCAGGGCGCACTTGCTCTCGGACAGCGGCCACACGGTCTCCTCGGGCGGAATCGAGCGAACGATCTCAAGGTAGTCCCAAGGGTAGCGGGATTCCTCGGGCTTCTTTACCCGCGCCAGATACATCGTGCGTGTGACGCGGCCATCGTCGCGGATCTGCGCGTTCTCCGAGAAGACGTCCTCGACCGGAATCTTGCGCATCTCCGCGGCGACCTTATCGGCATCGTCGGTGCCGGCCTTGGCGACCGCCTTGAGATAGTGGCGAACCGCACCGTAGACTCCGGCATGCAGCATCGAGGGCATCATCCCGGTCCGTGCCATGAACGCCTTCGACCAGCTGCGCGTCGCTTCATTCGCGTCCCAATAGGAGGCGGTGGTCAGATACGTGCCCTGTGTCGCCTTCAAGCCGAGGGCATGGACGTCCTGAAGGAAGAAGATCAGCGCGGCGAGGTTCTGACCGCCCTGAACAAGTCCGAACTCTCCGGCCTGCTTCATCGTGTTGGTGGTGTCATTGCCCGCGTTGGCGATGCCGATGACCTTCGCGCCGGAGGACTGCGCGCGAAGCAGAAAGGAGGAAAAATCCGCCGTGTTGAGCGGATGGCGCAGGGCGCCCACGACCTTGCCGCCGGCGGCTTCGATCACTTTGGTCGCATCGGCCTGGAGCTGGTGACCGAATGCATAGTCCGAGGCGAGGATAAACCAGGACGTTCCGCCCGCCTTCACGACCGCCGAGGCGGTCCCGTGCGACACGGCGTAGGTGTCGTAGGTCCAGTGGAATCCGTAAGGCGAACACTGCTCGTTGGTGAGCGCCGTGGTGCCGGCGCCGGAATAAAGCGCGATCCGCTTCTTCTCGCGCGCCGCATTCTGCACCGCGAGCGCGACGCCCGAGTTCGGCACGTCGACGATCGCATCGACGCCCTCCACGTCAAACCAGCGTCGCGCGATCGAGAGGCCGATGTCGGCCTTGTGCTGGTGATCCGCCGAGATCACCTGCACGGGCTTGCCGAGCACGGTGCCGCCGATTTCCTCGACCGCTATCTCGGCGGCGGCAACCGACCCCTTGCCGGTGATATCGGCCGTCACGCCGGCAAGATCGGTGAGAACGCCGAGCTTGACGACATCGCCGCTGATCTGGGCCTGTGCCGCGGCCGGCAGCAATGCGGCCAGGAGTGCAACGCCGAGTGCATTCAGCCTCATCTTGGATTTCCTTCCCGTATGCGTTTTCTGGTGGTCTTTTTCTGGTGGTCTTGCGTCAGCAATTATTGGCGTCGAGCCAGCCGAGAACCATCGCGGCGAGGTCGTCACTGTTGTCCTCGATCATCATCATGTGACCGTTGCCGCGGATGCCGCGCTCCGGCAGCCATACGAACTCCGCGCCGAGATAGCTGGCGGTCGCTTCGTCCACTTCGCGGGGATGGCGCGCGTCGTGATCGCCGGTCACGATCAGAATCCGATGCCCTTTCAGACTGGAAGGATCGCTGATCCTCAAGCCGCGTCCGCCAATGTTGAATCGCTCATTGAGGATGCGCGCGCTCTCCGGGACGATCGAACGGCGGTAGTTCTCGAAGGCCTGGCGCGGAAAGCGCGGCGCGTTGGCCCAATAGGCGGCGGCGAATTCGGCGCCGAACCACACCGGGCTCTCCTCCCCGGAATAGACCGGGCAGCCCGCGCGCGCGTCGTCGCGCAGCTTCAGAACGGCAGCTGGATCGTCGGGCAGGTCCGCGAGCAGGTTCGCGGGCGGTCCCGGCGCGATGGCGACGACCGCCGGCACCAGATCGGGGCGCTGCTCCACGATCCACCACGCCATCGGTCCGCTGGCCGAATGCACCAGCAGCACAGCGGGCCCGACCCGCTCCAGAAGTCCGAGCAGCGCACTTGCGACGTCTTGCGTGCCAAGCCTTGCAAAGTCCGGCCCCATGGGCGAGCGGCCGTGGCCCGGCCAGTCAGGCACGAAGACGCTGCGACCCGCGGCGGCGAAGCGCGGCGCCCAGCCCGGCCGAAAGTCCGGCGTCGCCAGATAGCAGGCGCCGGTATGGCCGCCCCCATGCACCATGACGACAGGCGGCTTGCCGGGCACACGGTGCGCCGGACGGACGTGATCGACATAGATAGGATGAGCTGCAGTTCCCGCATAGAATGCAGACGGCGCATTGTCCCATGACCCAGGCATGAATTCTCGCTGGGCAGGCACGGCCTTCATGCCACCCTCCCTGTCGCTCGCATTGATCTTTCTTGTTGTCCGGCAATGCTAAGGTGGCACCGATTCTGATGCAAGATGAAAGTCACAGATGAGACTAAAAAAGTCACATATAAGACTATGTACACCGAAGGCCGCACCGGCCCGCACCGTGCGTCAGGGTGCGCCCGGCGAGATCGCCGACGTCCTCGGCGGCACCGAGATCAAGATCGCCTACAAGATGGGTTACGTGCTGAACTTCTACCGCGAACCTTCATTCCGGAGGATCGAAATGGAGTTCGGCCTGACGCGCCCCGAGATCGTCACGCTGATCTTCCTGAATTTTCGCGAGGGCGTGACCGCGAGCGACATCTGCGAGTATACCGGCCACCTCAAGGCGAATATCAGCCGCGGGATCATCGCGCTCGAGAAGAAAAAGCTGTTGCGCCGCGAAGCCGACAGCACCGACAACCGGCGCCAAATTCTGTTCATCACACCGGCCGGCCGCGCGCTCTATGCGCAGTACATACCGGCGTTGCGCGAGCGCGAGCGCAACATGCTTGCGTGCCTGACTCAGCCGGAGCGCAAGGCGTTCGAACGCCTGCTCGACAAGCTCGCCGGTCATGTGCCGCTCTGGGCGGCGCCCGGTGAATTGTAAGGTGGCGCACCGGTGCAGTGCATCCTAAAGCCGGATGAGATTAGGTCGAATAGCAGCCGCGAAGGGTCTGCGCTCCCTCTCCCGCTTGCGGGGGAGGGCTGGGGTCGGGGTCTATCCACACGACGCGTTCCAAGTGGAGAGACCCCCACCCGTCGCGCTTCGCGCGCCGACCTAAGAGCGAGCCTCGCTCGTCTCGACCCCCGCAAGCGGGAGAGGTGAAGCGAACTCGCGGCTAACTGATTCAATCAATAGTCACCACGCTTTAGTTCGGAAACTCGACCATCGCCTCCCCGGTCGCGACCTTCTCGCCCGTCTGGTTGCGCACCATGACGTCGATCAAGACCCAGCGCGAGTTTTTCGTCACCTGCTTCGACTTAATGATTCCCGTCGGCTGGATGGTGTCGCCGGGTTTCACCGGCTTGACCCAGCGCGTTTCCAGCCGCCGGTGGATGGCGCCGGCCGGATAGGCCCAGTCGGTCAGCATTCGGGAAATCAGCCCGAAATTGTTCATGCCGTGCATGATGATGCCGCCGAAATTGGTCTTGCCGAAATTGCCCTTCATGTAATCGTCGTCGAGATGCAGCGGGTTGTAGTCGAGCGAGGCATCGCAAAACAGACGGATGGATTCGCGCGACACCGCGAATTTCGGCCCGTCGATGCTGTCGCCGGCATTCAGGTTTTCGAAGCTGGTGGTCATGATGCACTCCGCTCATTCGGGCCGGATGGTCCAGCCGCGGCCGGAGCAGATCACGTCGCCATGCTGGTTGAAGAAGACGTTGTCGTGCACCACGAACAGCCGCTCGCGCTTGATGAATTTGTCGAGCGCGCGGGCCTGTAATGTGATGACGTCGTTCGGCCGCGCCGGAATGTTGTAGCTCCAGGACTGCCCGGCATTGACGGTGCCGGGCGAGCGCATCCAGTCATCCGCCGGCGTGCACGAGAACATCAGCAGGATGTGGATCGAGGGCGGCGCGATCAGACCACCATAGCGGGTGGTCTTGGCGTAGGCCTCGTCGAAATAGATCGGGTGATCCTCGCCGACCGACCTGCAGTACAGTTCGATCGCTTCTTTGGTCAGCGTGTAGGGGATGGTCGCGCGCGGCGCGCCGGGCACGATGTCGTCCCAGGCCTTGCGCAAATTGGCGTCTTTCCAGAAATCGGTCTCGAAGGCTTCCGCCTGCGCCATGCCATCCTCCCTGTTTTTCCGCGATCTTTGATTCTGCCGCCTTGCGGAATTTGTTATATAGTATAATCAATTTTCCAGACCGAAAAATCAAGCCGCGGGGAACCCCAAATGGCCAAGCTCACATTGCCCAATATCGACGACGTCGTGGCGATCGACATCCACACCCACGCCGAAGAGCCCTGCGGCATGCATGGCGACGACGGCTATGACGATTTCCAGGCGCAGATGGCCGACTATTTCAAGTCGCCGCACAAGCACCCGCCCACGGTTCCGGAAACCGCAGCCTATTACCGCTCCAAGAAAATCGCGGCCGTGATCTTCCCGGTCGACGCCGAGCGCGAGACCGGCTTCCGCCGCTACAACAATTACGAGATGCTGGAAGTCGCCTCCGACCATCTCGACGTCCTCATCCCCTTCGTCAGCATCGATCCCCACAAGGGCAAGCTCGGCGTGCGCGAGGCGCGCAAGCTGATCGAGGAATACGGCGTCCGCGGCTTCAAATTCCACCCCACCATGCAGGGCTTCTATGCCAACGACCGCATGGCCTACCCGCTCTATGAGGCGATCAACGAGGGCGGCGCCATCGCGCTGTTCCACACCGGCCAGACCGGCGTCGGCAGCGGCATGCCCGGCGGCATGGGCATGCGGCTGAAATATTCCAACCCGATGTACATGGACGACGTCGCGGCTGACTTCCCCGACCTGAAGATCATCCTCGCCCACCCCTCGTTCCCCTGGCAGGAAGAAGCGCTGTCGGTGGCGACCCACAAGCCGAACGTCTATATCGACCTCTCCGGCTGGTCGCCGAAATATTTCCCGCCGATCCTGGTGCGCTACATCAACTCCATCCTGCAGGACAAGATGCTGTTCGGCTCGGACTGGCCAGTGATCACGCCGGACCGCTGGCTGGCGGATTTTGCCAAGCTCGACATCCGCGACGAGATCCGGCCCAAGGTCCTGAAGGCCAACGCACGGAAGATTTTGGGTATATAATAGCGGCGTCCGGTCGTTGGCGGACGGTTGAACAAGATGGTGTCCAGTGACCCAACTTGCCAAAATCGCTGTCCTCGTCGCCGCGATCTCGACGGCAGGCATCGTTCAATGCCCCGCGGCTGAATCGCCGCCGATTGCCGTCGAGATCGAGAGCCCGCTTGCCAGTCCGCATCCGCTGCAGGGTTATCTGCGGCAAACAAACAGCGCGGGCCCCTCGCCCGCCGTCGTGTTGCTGCATAGCTGCAATGGAAATTGGGGACGGCTGGACCAGCGTTGGGGCAAGCGGATCGCATCCTGGGGCTATGTGACGCTCACCGTGGATAGCTTGGGCCCGCGCGGCCTGAAGACCTGCGGCGAACATCCCCCGCAGGATCTGATCCTGGATGCCTATCGGGCTCTGAAGTTTCTGGCGCGCCATCCTCTGGTCGATCCCGCGCGTATTGCGGTGCTGGGTTTTGCGAATGGCGGTCGGGTGGCTCTCACGTCTGTCGAACACGGCTTCCTGGAACAGGCATCGCCAAACAAGTTTCATGCTGCCATCGCGTTCTATCCGCCGTGCCGTCATTTCAAAGGCGGCATGACGGTGCCGACGCTGATTTTGATCGGCGAGCGCGATGACGTGACCCCTGCCGAAGAGTGCCGCAAAATGGTAGACGGCCGGGACGCCTGGGGCATATCAAGACAGAAGGATCAGGGCGCACCGATCAAACTCATCGTCTATCCCGATGCCTATCACGGCTTCGACGCACCCAACGTCACGACACCGTCCGAGCTTTTGGGGCGCCATCTCGAATTCAACCAGATTGCAACAGACCAATCGGTCGTCGCCCTCCGCGAATTTCTCGACGCAACGATTGGCAGGAGAGAGTAAGTCACGTGAATATCAAAGCCGTCGTGTCCAAACCGAGGCAGCTATTTCTTGTCTACCACGCGCAGCCGTGCCGTGGCCTCGGCAACCGTCACGCCCTGCGCATCGACCAGCGCGGCTTCCACGACGATTTCCCGGTCCGTGCGCTCCACGACCTTTGCCCTGGCGACAATAGGCCCGACATTTGCGGGCTTGAGAAACCGCGTATCCAGACTGCGGGTAATCGCGGTCTGGCTTGAGGTGAGCGCAGCCAGGGCACGTAGCCCGGTCGCTGAATCCAGCATGGCAGCCAGGAAGCCGCCCTGAATCGTACCGTGCCTGTTGGTGAAGGATGGCTGCGCCAAGAACCGGATCGAAGCTGTCTCGCCGGCGTCATCGAACCCCAGCCACTCGCGTCCCAATAGCAGAGCGCCGGGCGGCACGTTTGTTATCGCATCGCTCAAGCGACCCCTCCATCATGACGATCAATGACACGAGAACATCTGGTCCGTCATCTCACACAATGTTTCTCGGTCGTAACCGACGCAGAGAGAGATGAGCCAGGCAGCGCATTTCCAGTTTGACGGTTTGACGCTTTCCTGAAACGCTCGCCGCACCATGAACAGGCCCTCGTTCGAAATCAAACGCCTTGCTGAAGAATCGAGTCCTGCGGCGTCGATCGCCAAACTCCAATTCGAGTTATGGGGTCCATTGACCGGCTTCGAATCGATAAGGGAATACGAGCGCTTCCTTCGTACCAGCACCCATTCGGCCGGGCTTCCTACTGTTCTGGTCGCGAGGCGCGGCGCGGCGCTGCTCGGATCGGTCAATTTTCTGGCCAGCGAAATGACGATCCGACCTGAGCTCTCGCCCTGGCTGGCACAGCTATTCGTCGTCGACGCGGAACGCGGCGGCGGTGTCGGAGGCGCCCTGATAGACGCCGTGATCGATCATGCCGCGGAGCTCGGCTTTCGTCGCCTCCATCTCTACACGTCGGGCACGCTACCCAACTACTACGCTTCGCGCGGATGGCGACCGATCGAGGAAGTCGAGTATCTCGGCAGGGCGCGCACCATCATGGCCTTCGACCTGCCGTGAGCGCATGGCACCGGTGAAAACGCGCGTCGCTCGTGGGCTGGCTAGTTCTGGCGCCGCGATCTATACAACCCAGCACGCAATTTTCCGCTTACGGGTGATGCCGTGACTATCAAAGCCGTCGTGTTCGATGCCTATGGCACGCTCTACGACATCCAGTCGGTGGCGTCAGTCACCGAACAGGCCTTTCCCGGTTACGGCGAAATCATCACCCAGGTCTGGCGCATCAAGCAGCTGGAATATACCTGGCTGCGCTCGCTGATGCGGCGCTATGAGGATTTCTCCGTCGTGACGCGGGAATCCCTTGCCTACACGCTGCGCTGCCTCGGCCTGAAATACGACGAGGCTGATTTGGCCGGGATCATGGACAAGTACCTGCGTCTCGATCTCTATCCCGATGCGCTTGCCTCGCTCGCGGCGATGAGGAACAAGAAGCTCGCCATTCTCTCCAACGGCAGCCCGGACATGCTGGGCGCGCTGGTGAAGAACAGTGGCCTCGACCGCGTACTCGATGCCACCATCAGCGTCGACGCCAATAAAATATTCAAACCGAGCCCGGACGCCTACGCCTTGATCGAAAGCACGCTTCACATTCCGCCGCACGAGGTCCTGTTCATCTCCTCGAACCCGTGGGACGTCTGCGGCGCCAAGGCGTTCGGGCTCAACGTCGCCTGGATCGAGCGGGTCACGCCGGAGGCGATGGCGCAGGCCTGCAGCAAAGCCGATCTCGTCCCGCCGCTCACGATGTTCAAGGCGATCCGCACCCAGATGGACGAGCTCGGGCTCGAGCCCGACCATCGCATCCGCGCGCTCGCCGAATTGCCCGACCTGGTAGCTGGAGCCCCGTTCCGATGAAATCGGAACGGGGCTCCAGATTCTTGATTAGACGCGTTTTCCTGACGCGAACCGGTGTCCACTTCGCTGGAAAACGCTCTACCCGAAAGTCCTGACCCATGAGCCTTGAATCCGTCCGCGCCTTCTTTGCCGAGAAGGCGCCTGAAATTTCGGTGATCGAATCCACCATGAGTTCGGCAACGGTCGCGCTCGCGGCCGAGGCGTATGGTGTCGAGCCGGCACGGATCGCCAAGACGCTCAGTTTGCGGATCGGCGAACGCGTAGTTTTGATCGTGGCCGCCGGCACCTCGCGGATGGACAACAAGAAGGTGAAAGCGCTGTTCGGCGGCAAGCCGAAGATGCTCGGACTCGACGAGGTCGCCGAGATCACCGGCCATGAAGTCGGCGGCGTCTGTCCGTTCGGACTGAAGACGCCGCTTCCGGTCTATTGCGACGTGTCGTTGAAGGCGTTCGATGTCGTGGTTCCCGCGGCGGGCTCAACGCACAGCGCGGTGCGCATCACACCCGCGCGCATGGCGGAACTGACCTCGGCCGAATGGGTCGATGTCTGCGAGGTCAGAACCGAAAGCGAAGCGACGGCCTAATCGTCGTCGTCGTAGGGTCTCGGCGGCTGGGGCTGTACCAGTGGTGCTGCACGGCCGCGCGGCGCGATTTGCTGTTGTGGCGCCCGGCCGGCCGGTGGCTGTTGCGCATTCGCCTGCGATTCGAATACGGCGCGGCAATTGTTCGAGAGCTGCGGCGTGTTCTGCCGCAAACACGTCACGATCCGGCTGACATCCGGAACCTGATCGCTGCACAGTCGCCATACGTCGGGGGTGCAGGCCATCTGTTGTTCCCAGGTTCCCCTATATTCCTGGGCGAATGCTGTTGATTGCAGGGCGCCAACGCTTCCGATCGCGAGGGCAAGGCTGAGCCCGATGCGTGGCACGGCCGGGTCCGCTCGTTTCATGTCCGGTCCTTTCATTCGAGTGGTGTGGCGATACGGGTTCCAACTCGCACCGCTCCCAAAACACTCTCCAATGAATGCGGCCACCCAACGTTCGCTCAGACAAAAAAATGTGAATGGAGTTCCCTACTCCGCCTCCGATGTCCCTCGCCGCGGCGACCAGTCGAGGAAAGCGCGTCATGAGCGCCCCGACTGCGCGACGTCGCATCGCCATGTGATGCAGGACAGGGACCGCTAGCTTGCTACTCTTTTTCCGAGCGCCGCATTTTCGCGTCCAGCGGCGTCATGCCAAAACGCCGGCGAAACGACCGGTGAAAATACGAGACATCGTTGAAGCCGGAGAGATAGGCAATATCGCTGATCTTGCTCGCCCGGCGCAGCGGATCGCGCAGCAGCCGTGCCGCCCGCATCAGCCGCTGCTCCAGAACGAATTCCGAAAACGTGGTACCAGCGCGTTCGAACAGCATCTGGATGGCGCGCGGGCTGGCGCGGTGGCGCTGCGCGAGGTCGGCGAGCGTGAGCCTGCCGTCGCCGAGGCGCGACAGAATGTCGGCCTTGATCGCTTCCAGGCGAGCCGCCGCAAGGCCGCGGTCTTGCGCGAGTTCGGTCTCGTCGCGTCCTGTCCCCAGCATCAGGACAACCAGGTCCAGAAGATGCTGCGAGACGGCACTCTGCGCCAGTGCGTCGAGACCCGGGGCATGCTGAACCGCGAGGTCGTAATATTGGTGCAGCATCGCCGCGAGCGCGGGGTTTGGCGCGAGCGGCCGCGCAATGCGATCTTCCGCATCGGGACAGTAGGCGAGCAGCGTCCGGCGCTCGATGAACAGCGACTTGAAGCGCCCTTCGGCCAGCTGCGAGACGTCGGCACCTTCATGCGCCGCATCGGCAAGGCCGGTGCCCATCGGTTCAAGATCGACCGACCGGCCACCGACCGTGATGCGCATCGGCGCGGCCGTGGCCAGCACGAAGGCGAGCGCGCTGTCGCGGTCGGCGCCGGTCGCGACGAACTGCATCGGCGAGCCTGCTGCCCCCGACATCTTGAGACCCGGCAGCGGCACCGCGGTCACGTCGCATCGCACGGGCCCGGCCGCGAGCGGCGCGACATCGCCGCACATCACGCGGCGGCAAAACTCCTCCCGCCAGGCGTCATAGGCAGGCCCATGCGGGTCGCCGGTATAGCCGAGGCGCGGTGCGCCGCGGATCGATTGGCTGTCGGCCGCCATAAGCGCGCGCGTCTCCAGGCTCGTGTAACGGAACACCAATATCGCGTTGGCTGCCCGGCGCAACGTCTTCCAGCACAGTTGCGCGCCAGGCCATGGAAATTTGCGCTGTAGTCCATTCGGTGCGGCAACGCGTCGCGCCGCCGGCCCGGCCGTCCGTGTCATCGCCGCAACAGGCCGGCACAAACCAGCGTCCTGCGCCTTCAGCCATAATGCGTTTCGCCCGGCTCCAAGAAGCGCCGCGACGTTCCCGCTAGCAGTTCAGATACTGCAACGAAGGAATTATCGATGCTGACTGGAATGCCGGCCCGCGCCCAAAACGCCGTGATGCCGAATATCTTGCGCAACAGGCTGCTCGTCACCACCACGCTGGCGCCGCTCGTGCTCGGGGGACTGCTCGCGCTGGCACCCGGCCCGGCGCACGCCGCCTGCACGGTGGCCGGCACCGGCGCTATCGGCGCACTTGACTCCGGCGACGTGGCGACCTGCACCGGCCTGGGCAACACCGACAACATCAACGCTATGGGCAGGACCAATGTCACGGTCAATATCGGCACGGGGGGTGCCCCGGCTTCGCTTACGCCAGCCGCCGCCTTTTCGGCGGTTGTTTTTTCAAATACTTCCTCATCGCAGGTGAATGTCAATGATCAGGGAACGATTCAGCACGCCGGCAGCAGTGGAATCCTGATCCTCAACGGCTCCGCCAGCAACACGATATCGATTGCAGCCGGAGGGCTTGTCGCGACCACGAGCATCGGCGGGCCTGCCATTGGCGTTCTCGATTCCAGCAACAACACCATCAACGTCGGCGGCACTGTGTTCGGTAACGCCATCAGCGCGCAAGGTGCATATGTTGGCGGGACATCGACTTCAAACTCAATCAATGTGCTCGCTGGCGGATCCGTCATCGGCTTTGACGGCATTTTTCTCAGCGCCGGCGGCAACACGATCAACAATGCCGGTACGATTTCCGGGACCGTCGCTGTGGGAATCACGGGATCGACCGGCATCGACACCGTCTTCAATTCGGGCACGATCACGGGCGGCGGCAGCACCGCGATCAATTTGTCGGGTGGCGCGGACTCGCTCACGCTGGCGCCAGGATCCGCCATCACCGGGCTTGTATTTGGCGGTACCGGCACCGACACGCTGGGATTTGGCGGTAACGGAAGCGCGACGTTCAACCTCGGCAATCTCGGCACCGGCCTGCAGTATGATGAGTTCGAACTGCTGCGGAAAACCGGCACGTCGGTCTGGACGCTGACCGGCACCACCGCCTTCAACGGCGCAACGACGGTGGAAGCCGGCGGCCTGATCGTGAACGGCACATTGCCATCCGTCGTCACCGTCCATGGCGGGTATCTCGGCGGCAGCGGCACGATCGGCGGTCTCGTCGTCAACAACTTCGGTACGGTCGCGCCCGGCAATTCAATCGGCACCATCAACGTCAACGGCAATGTCACCTTCAACGCCGGCTCGTATCAGGTCGAAATCAACGCCGCCGGACAATCCGACAAGATCGCCGCGACCGGCACTGCGACCCTCAATGGCGGCACCGTGCAGATCGTGCCGCTCGGCACCGGCTTTCTCGCCAACACGCAATATACGATCGTCACCGCGGCCGGCGGCGTCACCGGGACCTTCGCATCGCTGGCGCCGCTGACCGCGCCGCTGGTGTCGGGGCAGCTCAGCTACGACGCCAACAATGTCTATTTCACGCTGCAGCAGATCGCAGGCTTCAGCACGCTGTCGCTGTCGATGTCTGGCTTGACTCCGAACCAGGCCGCCGTGGCTGGCGCGCTTGACCAGACGCAACTCGGCGGTGTGTCCGGGCCACTCTCCACCGCCATCAACACGCTCGCCGCGCTCAACACGCTCAGCATCAAGGCCGGTTTCGACGATCTCGCCGGACAAATTCACGCCGATGGGCGCCGCTTCACCACCGATCAAGCCGACGCCTTCCAGAATTTCATGTGGAACGCCGGTACCCAGTCGCGCGGCGAGACCGTGCGGATGTCGGTGTCTTCCTACGCGCCGGAGCCGACAGACCCGATCGGCAAGGCGCTTGCCGCGCGCCGCGCCGCACCGGCGCAGAGCGTGTGGTTCGGCGGCTATGGCAATTGGGACAGGGTGGCCGCGACCGACATCGCCTTCGGTACCAACACTAGCATCGGCGGCGCCGCACTCGGTGTCGATCTGTGGAACAGCCCCGGGTTCACGGCCGGCCTCGCAGTCGGCGCATCGACCGGCAAGATCCGGTCGGCTGTTCGCGCCGAACGGATCGATGCCAATGCCGGCCACGCCGGGTTCTATGCGCGCGGCGAGAGCTTCGGGTTCAACGTCGCATCGGCCATCAGCTATTCCTTCGCGGCGCTCGAATCCTCGCGCACGATCTCGTTCCTGGGAGAAACCGCCGCCGGCCAGTCCCGTGCCAACACGCTTGCCGCCACGTTCGGCATCGCGCGGCCGTTCCAGTTCGGCGGCTTCAAGGCCGAGCCCTTTGCCAACCTCGACTGGTATGCGACGAGGCAGAACGGCTTCAGCGAAACCGGCGCACCCGGCGTGAACCAGAGCGTACAGGCCGGTGGCTTCGACGCGCTGTTCGGCACCGCGGGTCTGCGCTTGACGCATCAAACCGTGATGGCGAATGGCCTTCCGGCGCAATTCGGCGTCACGCTCGGCGCGCGGCATGAGTTTTCCGGCAACGCGCCAGGCATGCTTGCGGCCTTCGAAGGCGCGCCAGGAATTCAATTCGCGATCAGCGGCGTCGAACGCGCCCGCACCACTGCGCTCACCGGCGTCGAGGCGCGGTGGGACCTCACGGCCACGACGTCTTTCAAGGCCTCCTACGAGGGCGCGTTCGCACCGGGCCTTGACCGGCACACATTGCGGGGCGCAATCCGCTGCGAATTCTGAGGCAGGCCCCTATTCCACCTTGCCGATCTTCTTCACCGCGGCGACCAGCCGCGCGCTGTCGTCGGTGACGAACTTTGCAAATTCCGGCGCGTCCATGTAGGCGACCGGACTGCCCGCGGTCTCGAAGGTCCTGATCACCTCGGGCGCCTTCACCGCCTGCGCCATCGCGCCGCGCAACTGCGTCATGATCGGCGCCGGCAGCGCGCTCTGCGCGAACAATCCCGCCCAGATGTAGAACTCGACGTCCTTGTAGCCGAGTTCCTGGAAGGTTGGCAGATCGGGAAAGCTTGCGATGCGCGCGGCGCCCCAGTTCGCGAGCACGCGCATCTTGCCGTCGTCGACCTGCTGCTTCAGCGTGCCCGGCGCCGAGGCCACCGCCTGCACCGTGCCGCTGAGCAGCGCGGTCAACGCAGGTGCGGCGCCGCGAAACGGCACGTGCAGCAGTTTGATGCCGGCGCTCGCCGCGAACATTTCCATCGCCACATGCAGCGTACCGTAGGGGCCCGACGAGCCGTAAGGAATCTGGCCGGGACGCTTTTTGGCGTCATCGACGAAATCCTGCAGCGTCTTCCATGGCGCCGAGGCCGGCACCGCCAGCAGCGTGGGGTCGGCCAGCACGCGCGCGACCGGCGCGAATTGCGAGACTTCGTAGGCCACCGGGCGGTCGAACAGCCGGTCGGCTTCCGGCAGCACCGCCAGCGACGACAGCGTCATCAACAATGTGTAGCCGTCTGGTTCGGCGCGCGCCGCCGCCGCATTGCCGACCGATCCGCCGCCGCCACCGGCGCGATTGTCGACCAGCACAGGCTTGCCGAGGATTTTTTCCAGCGCCTGCGCCACCGGCCGCGCCGCGAGATCAGCCTGGCCGCCAGGCGGAAACGGCACGATCATGGTGATGTTGCGCGAGGGGTACGCGGCTTGCGCGAAGGCTGCATTCGAGAGCGCAGATTGCGCGAGCGGCAGCACGGCGGCGGCTTTGAGAAGTTCGCGGCGATTCATCGGCATTTCCCCCGGAGTTATTGTTTTGGTTATTGGGGGTAGCCTAGCGTGAAGCTGCTGACGTTGCGAGGGGCCTGCTCTTTTTCACCCTCCCCTGGAGGGGGAGGGTCGACTCACATGGAGCGTAGCGAAATGTGAGACGGGGTGGGGTGAAGGTCTCTCCCCTCGAACAGTGCCCGAGTTGAGACATCACCCCACCCCGCCGAGCATCGTGCTTCGCACGGTGCTCGACGACCCTCCCCCTCCAGGGGAGGGTGAACGCTACGTCCGCTTCTTCCCCTTGGCAAAATGCTTCATCAGAAACTCCGCCAGCACCTCGACGCGGGCAGGGCGCGGGCCGCCGGGGGGTGTCACCAGATGCACCGCGCCTTCCGGCTGCTTCCAGCCCTTGAGGATCACCTCGACCTCGCCGGAGGCGATTGCATCGCCGACGATGAAGTCGGGCAGATCGGCGATGCCGAGCCCGGCAATCACCGACGGCAACACCGCCTCGCCATTGTTGACGCGAAGCTGCCCGGCCGGGCGCACGCTGGCCTGCTCGCCAGCGGCGTTGGTGTAGTGCCAGACGCCGGGCGTCGAGAGATAGGCGTAGCCGAAACATCTGTGCTGGGAGAGATGCATCGGATGCGTCGGCCGGCCGTGGCGCTTGAGATAGGACGGCGCGGCCACCGTGTAGCGCGGCATCGCGCAGAGCCGCCGTGCGATCAGGGAAGAATCAGGCAGCCGCGCGATGCGCAGGCCGGCATCAAAGCCCTCGCCGATCAGATCCACCGTCGCGTCGCTGAGATGCAGGTCGATCGAGACTTCCGGATACTGGCTCAGGAATTCCGGCAATAGCGGCGCCACCGCCTTGACCCCGAACGTCATCGGCACCGCGAGCCGCACCAGCCCGCGCGGCGCCATCGATTGCGACAACGTCTCGCTCTCTGCCGCCTCGCCGTCGATCAGAAGCTGCGTCGCGCGTTCGGCCAGTTTTTGGCCGGCATCGGTCAGCGCTAGCCGCCGCGAGGTGCGGTTGAACAGCCGCGCGCCGAGCCGTTGCTCGAGCCGGCTCACCGCCTTCGATACCGTGGCCTTGGACAGCGCGAGTTCGGTTGCGGCCGCCGCAAACGACCGCAATTCCACGACCTTTGCAAAAATCGCGAGCGCTTCGAAATCCGGGAGCTTCGCCATTCGGCCCGCCTTGTCAGATCGGATTCGAGCCTCGCCCGAAATCAGGATGCAAGCTTGACGATACCATACGGATTGAATTTGAAATCGCCTTCCGCGTAATCGGACTCGAAGGACAGTTTGGCGCGCCGCGACTTGAGCGTTGCCTCCAGTCCTTGCCGCGCGATCTCGTCAGCGACCGCATCCATGGTCGCGACGGCTTCGCGTTCACTGCCATGGGACTTCGGCACAAACACTTCGGGCAATCCGGTGAGGTGAAAACCGACGCTTTCCAGATAATCGTCCGAGGCCAGCGGCCGTTTGGCAAATGCCAGGCGGCAAACGCGGCGCAACGCGAAGTCATCATCGGATTTCAGCGCGGCACTGGCCTGAAGGATGAGTTCGTTCCACCTGACGAGGCTGTGCGCGACACCGGCGCTCTCGCCCTTGACGGCGGTGGCCCCCGCCTTGATGACCTGGTGGACGAGCATCAGGGCGCCGGTGGAAACGACCATGGTGGTTTCCGACGTCATGGGCGGGCCCAGCACGTACAGCACCGATTGGTGATTTTCCACCGCGTCCTCATCGGCGCTGGAGCGGGCATTGGGATGCACGCGATCCCAAGAAACCCCAAACGAGCGGCTCATGCGCGGATCCGGTTTGTCCTGGGAATAGGTGTGGTCGATGCTGAAGCCGGTGGCGAAATCGCGGATCGCCATTGAAGCCGCGTCCGACAGCTTCGCCAGGCCGTTCGCAGCGCAGAGGAAGCAAACAACGTGGCGAGGTTTCACCGCCAATCGCCGCGCTTTCGCAGCGGCATCCTGACCGGACGAGGCCGGCGTCCGGCCGCCAGCGTCTGACGGTCCCGCCACTAGCAGCGCTCCCATCAATCCCAATACTCCGCGGCGAACGGCGTTCATGCGCAACTCCTCCATACGGCGCCGAATGACGGTGCCATGCCCCTCCCCCGGTGGCTCGCGCCCGAGTGACTTGGCATCAGTCTGGGCAACCCGCCCGGCGGTTCGGTCCAGGAGGCCGATTCCGCGGCTTGGGCGGTCGAAAATATGGATGTCCGACACAGGCGGTCTTTCCATTATATGATAAATAGAAACAATGTGTTTCAATAGTTTCTATTTCTATACCACATCGGGAGGCATATCCAATGGCCATCGGAATTCAAGCAACGGAGAAATCCAATGGCCAAGAAACTTTCGGGCAAGGTTGCCCTCGTCACCGGCGGCTCGCGCGGTATCGGCGCGGCCAGCGCCCGCGCCCTCGCGGATCAAGGCGCCAACGTCGCCATCAGCTATGTCGCCTCCCCTGACAAGGCCGAAGCCGTCGTCAAGGAATTGAAAGCCAGGGGTGTCGAAGCTCGCGCCTTCAAGGCCGACCAGGCTTCGTCTCTCGAGGTCGAGCAATTGGTGAATGACGTCGCCAAGCACTTCGGCCGGCTCGACATTCTCGTCAACAATGCCGGCGTCGCCGTCAGCGGCGCAGTCGATGATGCCAACGCCGACACCGCGGCACTGGCGCGCCAGGACGCGATCAATGTGCATGGCGTGGTCACCGCGATCCGCGCTGCCTCGAAGCTGATGGGCGAAGGCGGACGCATCGTCACCATCGGTTCGGGCATTGCGACCCGCGCCTCGTTCCCGGGCCTCGCCGACTACGCCGCCACCAAGGCAGCGATCGTCGGCTACAGCAAGGGCGCATCGCGCGACCTCGGCCCCCGCGGCATCACCGTGAACGTGCTGCAGCCGGGCTCGATCGATACCGACATGAACCCGAAGGACGGCGGCGACTTCGCCGAAGCCCAGCGCACGCAGCACGCGCTGCAACGCTACGGCACCGCCGAAGAGATCGCGGCCGGCGTCGTGTTCCTCACCAGCCCGGACGCGTCGTTCGTGACCGGCACCGTGCTCAATGTCGATGGCGGCTTCGGCGCCTGATCCAATCCAACCAACAGAGGCCGGGCGCGTTGCGCCTGGCCCCCGCCAACACTTTCAAAGGAATATTCCCATGATCGAACTCAGACCCTTCGCAAAACTCGGCGGCGCCGACCACGGCTGGCTGAAGGCAAAGCATCACTTCTCCTTCGGCAGCCATTATGACCCCGACAATATGGGTCACGGCTCGCTGCGGGTGTGGAATGATGATGAGATCGCCCCCAACACCGGCTTTCCCGCCCATCCCCATGCCAACATGGAAATCATCACCTATGTGCGCGAAGGCGCGATCACCCATCAGGACTCGCTTGGCAACAAAGGCCGTACTGAAGCCGGCGACGTGCAGGTGATGAGCGCGGGATCCGGCATTCGTCATGCCGAGTACAATCTGGAGCCGACCAACACCCGGATCTTCCAGATCTGGATCGAGCCGACCACCAAGGGTGGCCAGCCGACCTGGGGCGCCAAACCGTTTCCGAAGTCGGACCGTTCCGGAAAGCTCGTCACCATCGCCAGCGGTATTGCCGGCGACAAGGATGCGCTGCCGATCCGCGCCGACGCCCGCGTGCTCGCCACCACGCTGAAGGCCGGCGAGAGCGCGGAATACGAAGCCGGCAAGACGCGCCATCTCTATCTGGTGCCGGCGGCCGGTAGCATCGAAGTCAACGGCGTGCGCGTCAACGCCCGCGATGGTGCCGCGATCCGCGATGAGGCCAGGCTGACCATTACGGCACTGGAAGATTCCGAACTGGTGCTGGTCGACGCGGCGTAGGCGCCAAACACACAACTCGTCATGCGCGGGCTTGACCCGCGCATCCATCCCGCTTCGCGAGAATCTTTCGAAGACGATGGATTGCCGGGTATAGGCGAGCGGAAGCGACGCCGTCCTTCAGACGGCTATGCCCGGCAATGACAACCTCCCAATCAACAACCCACCGACAAACTCAGGAGAGCCATCATGGCCAAAGTACTCGTGCTCTATTACTCCGCTTACGGTCACATCGAGGCGATGGCGAACGCCATCGCGGAGGGCGCGCGCGAAGCCGGCGCCACTGTCGATATCAAGCGCGTGCCCGAACTGGTGCCCGCCGAGATCGCCAAGGCTTCGCATTACAAGATCGATCAGGCGGCCCCCGTCGCCAAGGTCGAAGAACTTGCCAATTACGACGCCATCATCGTCGGCACCGGCACCCGCTTCGGCCGGATGGCCTCGCAGATGGCGAATTTTCTCGATCAGGCCGGCGGCCTCTGGGCCAAGGGCGCCCTGCACGGCAAGGTCGGCGGCGCCTTCACCGCGACCGCCACGCAACATGGCGGCCAGGAGACCACGCTGTTTTCCATCATCACCAACCTCTTGCACTTTGGCATGACGATCGTCGGCCTCAACTATGGCTTTGCCGGCCAGATGAAGCTCGATGAAGTCACCGGCGGCGCGCCCTATGGCGCCACCACGATCACCGGCGGCGACGGCAGCCGTCAGCCGAGCGACAACGAACTCGCCGGCGCGCGCTATCAAGGACGCGCGATCGCGGAGACCGCCAAGAAACTCCATAGCTAACTGCATGGCTGATGCGAGATGGGCGGCATTCTCATTCTGGATTGCCGCCCTAGCTATCCATCAGGGACGATGGATTTAGCGATGGTCGAATTTCTCTTTATGGCTCAACTGGTGCGCCGTCCGCTGCAGGCGATTGCACGGCGCTGGTGGTGCCGCAGTCTCTACCGCGCCTCGCGCGGGCAGCGGCGCTGCCCGGAATGCACTAAATCGTGAAATCGGCGGGACGCTGCGGCAGGTCCAGGCGCGGATCAATTCTCGTGGACAGCGCTGACTTCTGCCGTTGAAAGCCACCAGCCATCGCCCGCAAACCAGCAGGTATCGTCGACGGCGTTATCGAGCCGGAGAGACCGCACGAGTTCCCAGCCGTGCAGAAACGTCTCCGTCAAACGGCGGCCGGCATCCTCGTCCTGAAGGCCGACACAGCCGATGAACTGGGCCCGGCCAAAGAACATCGCTGGCCAAGCCGCGCTCTGACTGGGACGTTTGACCAACAGCATCCCTCCCAGCACGCCTTCGGGCGCCAGCGGAAACAACAGCCGGCCACCGGGACGCAATGCATCGAGCCACACTTTGGCTGGTTGGGCTGCACCGGCACAAACGTAGATCAAATCCGCTTTCGGCAAATCCGCCGCAATGCCCGATTTAGACTGAACATTTACCTGTGGCAGGTCTTTCAGATTGCCGCGCGCGCGATCCGCCAGGCCTTCGTCAATCTCATAGGCGTGCACCTGACCACTCGGTCCGACGAGTTGTGCGAGGATAGCTGTGTAGTACCCCGTACCCACGCCGACCTGCAGGACAATCTCGCCTTCCTTTAATTCGCAGGCACCGAGCCAGTAGGCATGAGCGCTGGGCATTCCGATATTGAGACGTTGCGCGCTATCCAGCGCGACCAGTGTATTTTGATAGATAAATGCCGGATCATCATTCGGGGTCGTCACGTAATCATGCGCGCCGAGCGTGATCAGCCAGGGCCCCGGCCCCACAAACGGTTCACGCTTTACCGCGCGAAAGGCCTGTTCAATCCGGGAATCCCGGACCTTGGCTGCGGCGCAGACAAGGCTGGCGTAGAATGAATGCAGATTTTCCGACCGCTCTTGCATGATCAACTTCCGGCATTGCGATGCTCGATCCTATTCGAGGCTGTCGCATGCAGGAAGCTCCGCACGATGGGCAAAAAGCCGGGAAGCGCCGCCATCACGGCGAAACGGGATCGCGATATGCGTTCCAAGTCCAATCGGAATGAAACGGCGCTAATGCTGCAATTGTGGCTTGACCATGGTCTGGCGAACTTCGGCGCCGCAGTCGGCGCATTCAAAGGTGAAGTCGATCTTCGCCATGCTCCAATGCGGCTCGACGTCCCTTACAAACATCGGAATCCCGATGCAGCTCGGACAAATGACGAAAGCCGGCTCGATGTCGTCGTGATGGTGGATATAGGCTGGCATGTCGGCACTCCCCACGGAAGCATTCAGCTGTAGCCCTTGACCCGACCATCAGCATACGCCGCTGCCGTAAACGCGATCATGAACTCTTGCGAACACAGGTAGAACAGCCGCACAATCCTGCCGAGTGTGACAGATTTGCACGAGCGTGGCGTTCTTGCCACAGCGCATCAGTTCTCTTCGCGCGGCGAGGGTTTAGCGGGCGCCCGCTTCAGATAGGCGCCGAGCTTCGGATGCTTGCGCAGCTCGCGCGCGGCGCGGTCGCGCAATGCGTAAGGCAATCCGCGCAGGCTCAAGGCGGCGCTGATGTCGACCAGCGGCAGCGGCGTCACGCCAAAACGCCGTTTATAGTCATAGTCGCCCACGCTGAAATCGAACTCGCGCACGCCGTCCCTGTGCAAGGCGGCCATGGTACGTTCGATGACCAGCCGGCCCGGCGAACAAGCCGACCATTTGTCGCCGGCATTGCTGACCCGCAGCATGACATAGCGCGGGCCGCTACGAACGCCGAGCAAGGTCGCGACGACTTCCTCGCCGACCGTCAGCGCCGACAACACGGCATAGCCATCGCCGACGCCATCACGCACGAGGTTTCGATAGAATTCGGCACAGGCCCCGTCGCCGAGAACGAAGTTCACTCCGAGATGCTGCATGCGGGCGCTCTGTTGCGCATCCAGGGCGGCAAGCACGCGCAAGGCTTCGTCGTTCTCTCCTGCAATCTTGAATGTAGCGGCAGGATACGCCGTAAACGCGCGCCAGCTCCGTTCGAGAACCCTGCGGACGTCGCGCTTGAGCGAACGCTTGTACTGATCGAAATCCTCGCCTGTGGTGACGAGATTACCGTTCAGCGAGCACGGCCCGGCTCCATCCAGCATCGCCAGCGGGTTGGACCCGCCCTGCAGATCGAGCGGCATTTTCTTGAATCGAATGAGATCAGCGCCGCCAGGCAGCCGGCGCAACGCCAGCCGCAGCTCGCGCCACAGGATGGCTGCCGCCTTAGGTTCGCGCGGCGCGGCCGGACCGAGCAGCGGCGCATTGTAATCGGTCAGTTCGAGGTCGGCGAACTCCACGACGCAAATGCGCTTCAGCTTGCGCCTGATCAGCGGCAGAAGCAGTGCGACTTCCCCTGTCGCACGATCCCTGACGGTTGCAATGAATGGCTCGATACCGGGCTGTCCGGCGAACGCGCCATACCATGCTGCGAGCCACTTTCCGTGCTGGAAGATGGTCGCCTGTCCACGACGATACGCACCGTCCCAGTTACCTGCGACGGTATCCCAATTGTCGAATTCCACGGAGAACGCCGCAACCTGCGACGTGCGGTTCCGCCCCACGTGCCGTACTGCGCCGTTCGTCAGTGTCGTCACGATCAAGCCGCCTTCATGCCGCCTTGGAAAGATCGACCACCTGCTCGGGATGGTCGTGGTCGAGCCGGAATTCGATCTCGTTGCGCGCCTTGCGCTCGCGCTTGACCCAGGAAGTGTTGCGCAACGCCTTCTGCATCACCGCCTTGCCCCAGAACGCCGGACCCTTGAGCGAACGGCTCTTGGGCGTATATCCGAAGCGATTGCGCAACAGACCGTTGGCCAGATTGACGATCCGGGTCCGCCTGATCTCTTCATTCTCGTAACCCACCGTCATGGAGATGTTGACGGTGCCGAGATTGTCGACGCGATGCGGCGCGTTCAGCGGCCAGTTCAGCATCTGCCCGGGCTCGAGATCGAGCACCGTTGCATAGCGATCGTACCATTCGTGATAGGGCATATCGAGTTCGAGCTCGAACAGCTGGATGTCCTCGAGGTTCTTCGGAGTCACGAAGGGAGGGTTCGACGGATAGATATGGACGCGCTTGCGGCCGGCGATTTGAATCAGGCTCTGGCCGGGAAGATCGGCGTGGTAGTGAACCTGCGCCTTCGGCGCCGAGATCAGAATGCCGGCGTTGTATTGGTGCGGCAGCGCGAAGTGCGGGACCTTCTCGCCGATTTCGGTGAACATCTGGGCCAGCAGGTCGCTGTAGCGCGAGTCGATATCCGAAACCATGCGCAGGTTGAGCCAAAGGTCGCCCCTGGAAATCGCGTCGATGACCTGACGACCGCTGAAATTGCCGATATCGCCCTGCCGCCAAATACGCTTGCCTTCCTTCACGCCGGTCTGCATCAGGCTGTAGTGCTCGCGCGGATAGTGCTCGATCAGTTCGGCAAGATGATCCATCGAGAACAACGGCGACTTGTGCATGTTGTGCGCAAGCCGGATGGGTGCGTGTCCCCACAGCACCGAATGGGTGTCGTCCCAATTGCTGAAAATGCGATCTGCTGCCATCGTCCAACTCCTTTTTTACCAAATATTTTTTTCGCCCGGATGACGACCGATTTCGGCTGCGTCCCGCACGCTGTCCCGAAATCTCAGATGGCTGCCACGCCGTCGATCATCCGATGTCCCGTTATGAGACGGCCGGACAACCTTCACGCTCTAACTGGCAAGAAGGATGCCGCAGGGGTGTCGCACCCGCTTACCGGACGATAATGTCTGGGATGTATGGCTAACGCTGGTCTACCTTAGAAAGCACCGGCGATCCCCACGATGGCTTCAGAACCGCAATATCGGGCGCTGTTTCTCGGCGCGGGACCGCAAATGCAGTGCGGCGTCGGGCAATTCACGCGATTGCTGGGAGAGTGGATCGAAAAGGCTGAACCCGGCAGCTGCACGACGTTAACCCTGACGCGATCGGAAGGGTCATTCACCGATATCTGGCGCGCCGTCGGCTCCGCACGGAGCGTGGTCTGCAACTTTCCGATCGTGGCCTGGAAGCGCGTGATGTTCGCGCCGCTGCTGGCGATGGCCATGGCGCGGCTGCGCCGGCGCAAAACTGTCCTGATTCAGCACGAATGGGCCGGGCTGCATTGGCTGCGCCGGATCACCTATATCCCGGCTCTCGTGCTCGCCAACACCATCGTCATGTTCTCGCCGCTGGTGCGACGGGAACTCGCCGAGGATTCCCTGGTGGGCTGGACCGCGAAAAAACTCGTGCTGGCCCCGCTGCCGCCGAACATCGAGGCGCCTGCAGGGATGGCGGATTCGGAATTGCGCCGGCGTCTCACGGCTGCAAGGCAGGATGGACGGCTGGTGATCGGTCATTTCGGTTCGATCTATCCGGCCAAGCAACCCAATGCGCTGCTGGAGATCGGCGCGATCCTGAAGCAGCGTGGGCTGAGGCCGCTAATCGTCTATGTCGGCTCCTTCATCCGCGGCACCGACAACGTCGAGGAGGAATTCCACGCCCGCGCCGCGGAACTCGGGATCGCCGATGATGTGATCGTATCCGGTTTTGTCGCCTCCGATCACGAGGTGTTCGGGCTGTTCGGCGCGGTCGACGGGTTCTGTTATCCGCTCGATGAAGGTCTCACTGCGCGCCGCTCCAGCGTTCTTGCCTGCGTGCAGGCCGGCCGGCCGCTGATCGTAACCGGCCCCGAGATGCCTGACGAATTCGACCATCATCTGCGCTTCAAGGAATTGATCGATCGCGGCGCCATCGTGCTCGTGCCGCGGGGATCGAGCGCGGACACCTACGCCGATGGCATCGTTGCCGCGCTGAAACGGCCGCCGGTGCAGGCCGCGTTCGACTTCGATGGGTGGTGGCAGGACGTCGCGAGCGCGGTTCGCGCGCAGCTCTAGATTCTTGATTTGACGCGTTTTCTTGACGCGAACCGGTGCCCACTTCGCTGGAAAACGCTTTGAGCCTCACTCCCGGACACGAAATCGCGCCAGAAAGTGCAAGCCGAACACCGCCACCAGGAAGGTGAACCACAGGGGATCGGCGCGGTCGAGGAAGAAGCTCTCCATCGCCGACAAGTAAAGTCCGAACAGCCAGATGCGCAACAGCGCCATCGCCAGCGGACCGTTATTGCCGCCCTGATCGGCTTGCTGGAAATTCCGGAGCGGCACGATCACCAGCACCACGATGAGCAGGATCAGTCCGGGCAGGCCCATGCCGAGCGCGGTATCGAGATAACCATTGTGGCTGTGTGCCGCGAACGCGGCCCATTCCTTGCCCGCTGGCAAATCCTCGAACGCCTTGCTGCCCCAGAAAGCGACGAAGCCATAGCCGGTTGCCAGCCGCTGCCGCAGCGCGTCCAGCGCGAAATTCCAGATGTCGGTACGGCCGGTGAAGGTCGAATCCAGCGGCAGCAGCTTGGCGACCGCAGCCAGGCCATCGCTCATGACGGTGCCGACGCTGAGCATGTTCAGCAACAGCAGCGGCGTCAGGAGCAGGATCGCCCGCACCCAGAACGAGCGAAACACAGAAGTAAGCGAGGTCAAAAGCAGCACGGCGAAGCACAGCGTCAGCGAACTCTTGCCGGCGGCATGAAACAGAAACAACGAACTAAGGCCGATAATGACCGCGCCGGACAGAAGTGCGCCGGAACGCGCGATGTAGATCCCCAGGAACAGCAGCATCGCCATCACGCCGGCGGCCACGTTCTTGTGACCGAAGGCACCGCGCCAGTCGCCGGCAAGAAGCGGCTCCTGCGGGTCGGTTGCCTGATGGATCGCAAATTGCGGCGCCAGCAGGATTCCGAGGTAACAGACCGCGAGCAGGATCAGCGCCGCGATACTGAGGAACCGCATCAGCTCGTTTTGCGATCTCGGCAGCAGCAGCATGGTCGACGTCACAGCGATAACGCACGCCGTCAAAACAAACCGCCGCATCGACGTGGCAGGATCGACCGACAAAACCACCGTCACACAGACCCATCCGGCAAACAGCAGGAACGATGGCGTCAGCAAAGTCGCCAGCCCGCGCATGTTGTCACGCGCCGCGAGCACAATCATCAGCACTGCAAGGCCGCCGAACACCAGATAGGTCGGCGCCTCATTGCCGGTACTGACTTCACCGATTTGTATTTCGCCGAGATCGGCGAACGGCCGCAAGGAAATCCATGCCAGCACCAGCGCTCCGACGAACGCGGCGCAGCGGACGACATCCAGCACTTGCTGCCGCCAAACCCCTCCTGCGACGATACGAAGCTGAGACGTGATGGCGAGTTGGCTCACGTGATCTTCGAGGCCTTGTAGGGTTGAGGTTCGATGCCGACCGCCGCCAGCACGCTACCGATCGCTACCGTCATGGGATGCATCGCAATGATGCGGTCGCGCTCGATCAGGGCAGCCCGCGCGGCCTGGAGAAACGACAGCGGAAACGCCGCCAGCAATTTGAGCGTCAGCCTGGCGCGCAGCCAGAGTGTCGGCGTCGCCTTGCGCTGGACGTGATAATTGATCGCGCCGATCCGCAGGCCGCGGCTGATCAGCCAGCTCAGCTTGGTCCGGCTCGGTGGCACCGTCTCGCTGATCGTGGCCTCCGCCACCCAGTGAAAGCGCATGCCAAGGCGGAGGCAGCGGTAAAAGAAATCGGTGTCGCCGCCGCCGAGGAAATTGAAACGCAGATCGAACGCCGGGGCGTCGACGCGCTCGAACACCGAGCGCCTGATCAGGCAATTGCCGCAGCCATAAATCACCGGAACCGGCCCTGACGTGTCGTAGGCCGGGGCGAAGGCCGGATGACGACGCAGCCCGCGCTTTCGCGCGTCATCGAAGTCGGGCATGACCGGCCCGCCGACGATGTCGGCCCCGGTGGCTTCGGCCGTCAATATCATGCGCTCCAGCCAGTCCGGCGAGGCAATTTCGTCATCGTCGATCATGAGGAAACTTGCCGCTGCCGGGAAGGTTGCCAGCGCCGTCTCGAACGCGGCGTTGATCGCATGGCAATTGCCCTGGCGCGGCTCGACCACGCAGAGACCGGGGAGCTTGTTCGATGCCAGGAATTCGGTCGCAACCGGAACGCTCTCGCTCCGCAACGCATCGTTCTCGACCATGACCACCGCAAAGCGGTGGCCGGTGCGCTGGCTGGCCAGCGATTCCAGCGTCTGCCGCAGATGCTGCGGCCGGCGAAAGCAGGGAATGCAGACGACGATCCCGATTGAAGAAGGATCGAGGGAAGGCGAGATCGCCGCCAGGGCGCGGGCTGCGTTCGGCATGGTGTCAGCGGTTTCCATCGGCGGGCAATCCGTTCAAACTCTGGCGCATGACGTTTGCTATGGGTCCAGACGATACAAGAGCATTGCTGCAATATCCGGTCCGACAGGATGCCTGGTGGTGCCGAATTGTTCCCGACGGTTAATGGACGGGGTTAAGTTTGAATTAAATCAGGTTCAGGCTCCGGGCTCAGCGGCTGAACAGCTTGCCGAACAGCTTCTGGGATTTGGGAAACTGCCCGTTGGAGATTCGCGTGGGCCACAATCCGTCGACGTCGAAATAGGCCGCGTAGGCGATGTTGTTCCGATGCTTCACGAACCAGTCGTGCATCTGCTGAATGAAGTATGGATTGTCGCCGAAATTGCCGACGCCCCATTCGGGATAGCTCATCGGCTTGCCATGCCTGGCGGCAAAGTCGCGGTGCCATTCCAGGCCAAACGGAGCCTTGAGATAGAAGGCGTTCCAACGCTCTTCCGGCGAGCCCTCATGTTTGAAATCGTAGATATCCAGACCGATGTAGTCGACGACATCGTCGCCCGGATAGGCCAGGTCCGCCGGCGTATCCTGCGTTCCCCATCCCGGACACCAATCATATTTGAACTCGCTGGAGTGGCGCCGGAAGATTCGGACCACGCGCCGGAACGCCGCGATGTAATCGGCTTCATGATCCTTGGCGAACCACGCCATCTGGGACAGATTCATCTCCCAGCCGAGACGGATGATCGCCCTTGGCTGTGCATCGGCGATCGCACGCGCCGCCGCCTCGAACTCGCCGTCGTGCAAGCCGTTGGCGACGTCGGCGAGCGGCGTTCCCGGAACGGTCAGCGGCACCGACCAGACGACATTCCGCGACGGGTTGAGCTTCTTCCAGATGCCGGGAACCCAGGTCAGTTTATGGAAGTCTTCCCAATTCGCCTGGCCGTAGAAATCAACGCCCACCACCGACGATGGCGGTTGTTTCAGCCATTTTTCCCAGGTCTGCAGGGTATGCTCGCGCCCAACGGGACCCCAATCGACGAACGCGCCGGCAAATTTTGCAGGACTCGAATTGACAGGACTCGAATTGACGCGCGGAGCGGCGTTGGTGTCGACGCGGGCCAGCAACAGCAGGCTCAAGACAAAGGCCACCAGGAAAAATACCAGGCGCTTGAGGCCCACCCGGCGGCGAGGCGCGGGGCGGTCAGTTCGAAACATTAGACGTCCTTGTCAATTTGTTGCCGAAGACAGCAGATAGCCTTCGGCCGACCTCGGCTGCGCCCTTGTCGGTGAGATGGCCCGCGTCGAACTGCATCGGAATATCGGCTTCGACGAACTCGTCGCAACGACCATCCCGGCAGACCGCATCGTAGACGGATGAATAGGTCGCGCCGCGAGCCTTTACCAAAGCGCCCATGGCGAGATCGCGCTCGCGAATTCCGGGTATGCGCCTTGTGCTGGCAAGGGACGGATGGTCGCGCAAAATCCCGTCGATCAGGAGCCGCGGCAGAGGGGCATCGTATTCGACGATCGGTCCAAGCACGATGACGTCGGCCCCTCTGGATTTCAGGGTATCCAGCGTGGCCGACAGGTTCGGCAGATCCTCATCCTTCCATGACGCGGAGAGAATGACCTTGTCGACGTGGTTGTTGACGAGGAAATCATTGAACGCGAGTTCCATCAGATCGCGACAGGCTTTCATTTCGACCCGAGCCCCCGCCGGAACAGCCGGGCGGCATTCGCTTGCCGTTGCCTGCAGGATATTCACCTGCGGCATGGCGACGGACAGCCCGGACCAGAGGTGCGCAGCATGGCTGTCGCCAATGAGCAGATAGTTCGGCCGCGCCGGATCCAGTTTCAGGCAGGTTTCGGCGTCGAATCGCTGGCGGTTGGCCGATATGAAGCAGCGTCCGGTCCGGAACGCGGCGGACGAATCGTAGGCAAGATAAGCACCGATATCCACGACGCGTTGCGGAAAGCGGTATGGCGCGCCACTCGCGAAGAATACCAGCGCGCACAGCGCGAACGTCGAGCCGATCGCGGCTGATGCGGCGCCGAAGACGGCCCCCTTCGATGTCTCCCGCGCCATCGAACGGAACGGCAGTTCGACCAATTTCCACGACAGATAGGCGAGCCCCACTGACAGCGTGATCAACGTCAGTTTGGTCGATGCTGCCGATTCCGCGCCGAACACCATGTCGGTGCGCTGGAACACGATCAGCGGCCAATGCCACAAATAGAGCGAATAGGATATCAGCCCGATCGCTACGAGAGGCGGCAGCGACAGCAATCGTCCGGCCATCGATGCCCCGCTCTCGCTGGAAGCGATCACCAGCACCGCGCCGAGGCAGGCGAGCGACGTCATCAGGAGAAGCGGCACTGATGCCGATCCAAGCAGGATCACGCCGAGCAGCAGTAGCAGCCCGGCTCCGCCGCAAATGTTCTTCCAGAATCTGGTTTCCGGCACCGGGATAAATTTGACCGCCAGCATCGCACCCAGCGCCAACTCCCAGGCGCGGAAAGGCGTGAGATAGAATGTAAAGGTGAGATTTCTCGTGCTCATGGCGATGGCAGCGGCAAACGACAGCACAGCGACAACCGCGAACAAAAATTTGGCGCCCTTCGGGACCCAGCGATAGACAAACAGCATCAACAACGGCGCGATGAAATAGAACTGCTCCTCCACGCTAAGCGACCAGGTATGCAGCAGAGGCTTTGTTTCGGCCGGCGCATCGAAATATCCGGCGGTCTGGGCAAAATAGGCGTTGGAAATCGAGCCAATGGCGCTGGCAAGACTCTTGGAATAGCCGATCAGTTCGGCCGGCAGCAAATAGATGTAGGCAAAAATGCTTGTCACCAGGAACATCACAAACAGCGCCGGCAGGATTCGCAGGATCCGGCGCTTGTAGAAATTTCCGAGCGAGAACGATCCGTTGCGGATATCCGCATCGATCATGCCGCAGATCAGATAACCCGAGATGACAAAGAAGATGTCGACGCCGACGAAGCCGCCTGCGAATCCGGGTACACCGACATGGTAAAGAACCACCGGAACCACAGCGAGGGCCCGCAGCCCGTCGATATCAGCGCGGTACTTCATTGCCGAGCCCTCGCGACGCTGCCGTAACCGCGACCGCCCCTCACCGTTTCAAAAACGGACACTCTGGACAGTCCAGGTGTGCCGAAACGGGTTGATGCCTCGGAGATCTCCGCGGGCAACGGGAAATTGGATTGGAATGGCGGGCAATCTGTCATGGGTAACACTCATGGCGATGAACATCGGCGATGCGGAATCGTGCTCTGCAATATCCGGGCAAGCTTCGCAAAAGCGCCGCTTCGCGCACGAATTGCGCTTGCATCGTGGTTAGCGCGAGCGGTTAACCCGCTTGCGACGGTGAACGAAACGCAGAATTAACCACATCAAATCGCCCCGACCGTTAGCGGAACCGTCCGGCACCGATCTTGCTCAATGGTCTGGCAAAGGGATTCCGAGTCCAGAAAGCGCCCGCCTTGAACGTCATCGCCAACGAGATTTCCGACATCAACCGAGTAGCGTCGTGCGACGCCATGCTCGGGCGCGGAGTCACGGGCAAGCCCGCGGGGCTCGCAGCGCCATGCTGATCGGACAAGCCAGCATCAACCTGACTGCCAATATCCTCTCGGCATTGCTGGGCCTATTGAGCGTGTTCATTTTCACGCGGCTGTTCTCGCCGCATGATTATGGCGTCTATCTGCTGGGCATCGGTTTTGCGTCCGTCATCAGCGTTTTCCTCGTCGGCTGGTTTCGTAATCTCATTCTGAGCGGACACGCCCGCGACGACGGCCCCGATGTGCGCGGCCGCGTGATCTCGGGTTACCTGATCTGCTGCCTCACCGCGCCGATCGCCTACGTCGTTGGACGACTGGTCGGATTGGACACGCATGCGGCGCTGGCGGCGGTCGTGCTTTCCGTCGCGATCGGGCTGTTCGAACTGACCCAGGATCTGGTTCGCGCCCGGCTGATGGCACTTTCGGTCATGAAGGCCACGCTGGTCCGCGCCGTTGCCGTGCTCGGCCTCGGTGCGGTCGTAGCACTTGTCAGCCCGAGCGGCTTCCTGCTGCTGCTGTCGTCCGCGCTCGCCTACCTGCTTGCGGTGCTGGTCCAGTCGCGCACCGCCTGGCGCGGCACCAAGGTCAAATTCGACGGTACCGGCCTTGCGGCGCTGGCGAAGACCGGCCTGCCCCTCACCCTTTCACTTACCCTGCTCGCGATTTCCAGCGTCACCGATCGCTTCATGATCGCCAATCTGGTGGGCGCAGCGGACGCCGGCAAATATGTCGCCGCGCTCGATCTGGTCCGGCAGACCCTGATGATGCCGGCCATGAGCGCTGCCGCGGCATTCTTTCCGATGGCGGTTCAGATTCACGCCAGCAAGGGCGATGCGGCGGTCCGGTCGCATCTTTCCGATTGCGTCGAGTTGCTGCTCAGCATCACGCTGCCGGCCTGCCTCGGCTTCGCGGTCATTTCCGCCCATGTCGCCAACATCATTCTCGGACCGGACTTCCGCGAGTTGGCGGCGCAGACCATGCCGATCATCGCGGTAGCCGTGGTCTTCCAGATCCTGACCCAGCAATATCTGCACGCCAGCTTCCTGCTCTCCGGGCGCAACTCGTTTTATCTGATCAATACGGCTTCGATCATCGCGGCCAATGTGATCCTGTCCTACGTCCTGGTCAGCCATTACGGCACGGTCGGCGCGGCCTGGGCGCGGCTCGGCGCCGACGTAATTGGATTCACCTGTGCGCTGATCCTCAGCCGCTTTGCATTCAGGGTCCCGCTGCCGCTCGGCCGGCTGGCGCTGATCATGATCGCCGGACTGATCATGGCGTTGACCGTCGCTGCGCTCGACAGAAACCTGCACGTCGCCGATCTGACTGCCTGCGCCGTGCTGGCGAGCGCAGGACTCATCACCTACGCCGCCTTGTGCTGGCTGTTCGACATCTCCCGGATTCGCGGCCGCCTGAAAACCGGCTTCGCGATGTTCCGGGCCAAATTCGCAAACATCAACGGATAAGAACAAATGACCAAGACATTTGCCCTCGATCCCCTTCATTCGGCTTTCACTGACGCCGCCGACAAGCCGGCCGCGCTGCATCCGCAGTCGCTGCTTGAACTGCCGCCCGGCGAGGCCCGGCAGAGCCTGCTGACGGTTCACAGCATTCTCGAGGCGAAACTGCCCGCGACCGGCCTTAAAATCTATGAGGCCGGCGGCGGCTCGACCAGCTTCCTGCCGCTCAGCGTGCTGAAGCGTGCCCACGTCACCGTGGTCGATATCGACGAAGACCAGATCCGCAACAATGATTACGCGCAGGAAACGATTCTCGGCGATATCCAGACCTATCGCTTCGCGCCCGACAGTTTCGATCTCGTGATCTGCTACAACGTGATCGAGCATGTGCCCGACGTCGAAGCGGCGCTGCTTGGCTTCTGCCAGTCGCTAAAGGCCGACGGATTGATCCTGATCGGCGCACCGAATCCAGGGTCGCTGTCCGGCGTCGTCACCAAATATTCGCCGCACTGGTTCCATGTCTGGTTCTACCGCCATATCCGCGGCGACAAGAACGCCGGCCTGCCCGGCTGCGCGCCGTTCCCGACTCATTTTCATCCGCTTGTCACGCTGGCGAACCTGGATGCCTTCGCCGACAAGCACGGCCTGCAGATGATCTATTGCAAGCAGTATGAGAGCCCGCGCTATCCGGAGATGCGCCGGCGCAAGCCGCTGTTCGCGAGCCTGATCGACGCGGCCGCCAAGGTGATGAACGTCTTCCTGCCCGGCAAGACCGACGTGCGGCACGGCGACTACCACGTGATCTTGAGGAAGCGCTGAGAATGAACGCGATGTTCTCAGAGGCAAAAGCGAAAGTCAGCCACCGGCTGGCGATGTATCTGCACGCCAATTCCTTCCAGATGCGCAATACCACGCCGATGGTCAGCTTTACCTTTGACGATCTCCCGAAAAGCGCGGCGACGACAGGCGCGGATCTGCTCGAAACACACGGCGCGCGGGGCACCTTCTATGTATCGGGAGGCCTGATTGGCGGCGAAACGCGGGAATGGCCGACGGGCGACGCCGACGACCTGCTTTCCCTACATCGCCGTGGCCACGAAATCGGCTGTCATACATTCTCGCACCGGCGCGCCAGCGATCTCGACGTGGCCGCCCTTGCCAACGAAATCATGCGAAACCGCGGCTACCTCCGCGCGCTGGACGCCTCGATCGAAACCGAGACTTTTGCCTATCCTTACGGATTGGGATCGGTTGGACGGAAGAACCAGCTCAAGGATCAGTTCCAGACCTGCCGCAGCATCGAACCTGGCATCAACAGCGGCACAGTCGATTTACAGCTTCTTCGCGCCGTGCCGCTGATCGATGGCCAGATGGACCGCGCCGGGATCGAACGCATGTACGACGAGGCGGAAACCAATAACGGATGGTTAATTTTCTACGGCCACGACGTCGCTGAACGGCCGAGCCCCTGGGGTTGCTCACCGGCGCTGCTCAACCACGCCCTCGAGGCGGCGGCGCGCCGGAAAATCCCGGCTATGACAATGGCGGAGGCATTGCGATGCGCCCGCGCATAAACGCTTTGTTTGCCATTTCGGTGAATAGTCCCTCAATGAGTATGGTTAATTTTCCCTGTTGCGTTTTTGGCGCGTTGAAGTCTGGCGCGCGTGGCGTAAGGCGAAGAGTAACCCCTCAGCCGATGTGTGCGGCAGTTGGAATGGAAGCTGGGGTCGATGCTTATCTATGACGAGCCGATAAACCAGGCCAAGCTTGACCCGCGGCCCGCCGCAACGCCGGCATTGGGTGGCTTCAGCGTGCTCGATCTGGTTCAACTGCTGTGGCGGCGGAAGATCGCGATCGCCTCGGCGGCGCTGCTCTGCGCCTGCATCGCCGTGGCGATCGGCAAGAGCCTGACACCGAAATATACCGCAACGGCCCAGCTCTACGTCGATCCCCGCGAATTGCAGCTGGTCGATCGCGAACTCACGCCGCGCGCCCCGGACCTTTCCGGCCTTGCGATGGTGGTCGAGAGCCAGGGGCGCGTGATCACCTCGAACAATGTGCTGTTGCAGGTGATCCGCGAGACCCATCTCGAGAAGGACCCTGAGTTCGGCGGCGGCGACGGCAAGAGCCTGTTCGGAACGCTGCTCGGCCTGTTCGGGATCGATCTGCGTCCGACCGCCGAACAGCGCAAGCTCGTTGAAATGGCGGCGCTGGAAAACCTGATCCGCCACATCAATGTGAAAAAGACCGACAAGACCTTCATCGTCGACATCGACGTCTGGTCGATCGACCCGGTAAAGGCGGCGATGCTCTCAAATGCGATCGCCAAGGCCTATTTGACCGAATCCACGCAATCGCAGGCCGCGAGGGTCCGTCGCGCCACCAGCGACCTTTCCAGCCGGCTGACGGAATTGCAGGAACGGCTTCGCAACGCCGAGAACACGCTCGCGGTCTACAAGGCGCAGAACAACTTCGTCGGCACGCAGGACACGCTGATCAGCGATCAGCAGCTCTCCGCCAGCAACCAGCGGCTTGCCGCGGCGCGGGCGCTGACGCTCGACGCGCAGGCCAAACACGATCAGATCGCCGCCAGCCGCAAGACATCGGCGGACGCCGGCGCCATTCCCGAGGCGCTGCAATCGCCAACCATCGCCAATCTGCGTTCGCAATATGCCGAAGCCAGGAAGCGCCAGGCCGAATTGCAGAGCGAGTTGGGGCCGCGTCATCCCGCCTTGCGCCAGATGGAGAAGCAGGTCGAGGATCTGCGCCGGACCATCGGCGAGGAAACCGATCGCTTTCTGCAGGCGGCGAAGAATGACCTGACCCGCGCCCGGGATTACGAAGCTTCCCTGAACAAGGCGCTCGAAACCCAGAAGCGCCAGAGCGTCCAGATGAGCCAGGCCGCGGTCCGGTTGCGCGAGCTCGAACGCGACGTGGAAGCCAGCCGCGACGTCTACCAGTCGTTCCTCAAGCGCTCGCGCGAGACCGAGGAGCAGGAAACCCTGAACACCTCGAGCGCCCGCATCATCGGCGATGCCACCGTGCCGCAGCGGCGTACTTTCCCGCCGGGGATGGCCTTGTTCGCCATAATCGGCTTTATGCTGGGCGGGCTCGCCTCGGCCGCCTGGATCATCGCCGTCGAGCGGTTGACGCCTGGCGCCACCCCGGTTCGACCCAACACGCCGGTCAGGACATCGGCCTCGTCCGCCACGGGAAATCGGACGCTTGCCGCGGCCACGAGGCAACCGTCTGCCACCCCGCAGCCCGCCGTCAGCCTGATCGCGAAGCCGTCGATCACCCGCCTGCAGGAATCGGACGTGGTGCGCACCCTCGGCGGAATCCTGGCGACGGGCGGCACCCTCGATGTCACCCGCCTCGGCTGGCCGACGCTGCGCGCCGGTTTCCCGCTGATGACGTTCCTCAACAGCATGCGCGAAATTCGGACCGCAATGGCGACGCGCGCGGCCAAGGACACCGCGCCCGTCATGGCCGTGATCGGCGCCGGCAATGGCGAGGACCGCAGCATTGCCGCGCTCAACGTCGCGCTCTCGGCCGCCCGCGATGGCGCCAGGGTGCTGCTGATCGACGCCGATCAAAAGACCTATACACTGTCGAACAAGGTGGCCCACCTCGGCAAGGAAGAGACCGGCCGTCTCGGCTGGCTCAATATTGGCGCCAAGGCTGCGCGCGCCATCAAGAGCGCGAACGGAATTTCGATCCTGCCGGCCCTCAAGGCCTCGGATATCAAGGCAAGCGACACCATCCGCAAGGCGATTGCGCAGGCGCGCATCGGCGGCGACTACGATCTGGTGGTCCTCGACGGGCCCGCCATGCCGTGGAGCCCGGCCGACCACGCACTGTTCGACGCCACCGATGGGCTGGTCGCGATCCTGCCGGTCAAGCTCGACATCAACGAGAGCATGGAAGACATCATCACCGCGCTCGGCGAGACCGAGCGCAAGCTGGTCGGTGTCGTCATCAACGAACTCAACCCCACGGCCGTCAACCGTCAGCGAGACAAACAGTATGCGTGAGCGTCGCTTAAACCCCCTCGGGAGAGCCGCTACTGCCGGCGTTCCCCGAATCACACTGGGCGGGCTGCGGCTTGCCGTGCTCGACCTCGAGCAGACCGCGGACTTCATGATCGAGATGGTGTTCCCGCAACGCCGGCTCGCTCGCCCGCTCTATCTGACCTCGGCCAATGGCGAAGTGCTGGCGCGCTGCTCCACCGAACCGATGACCGACCGGCTGTTTCGCTCCGCCGACCTGATCAATGCCGACGGCCAGCCGCTCGTGACGGTGTCCCGGTTGAAATCGCCGACGCCGCTCCCCGAGCGCGTGGCGACCACCGATCTGTTCCACGTCGTCGCCCGCAAGGCGCAGGCGGCCGGATTGACCTTCTACATGTTCGGCGCCGATGAGGCGGAGAACGCCGCTGCCGTCGCCAACGTTCGCAAGCTCTATCCGGACCTGAAGATCATCGGACATTCGCACGGCTTCCTCCGCGGCGACGCGCTGCGGGCCAAGCTCGACGAAATCAACGCGCTGGCGCCCGATTACCTCTGGCTCGCGCTTGGCGTTCCCTATGAGCAGGCCTTTGTCGAGGAATACACCTCGCGCCTGTTCAAGGTCGGCGTGATCAAGACCTCTGGCGGACTGTTCAACTTCCTGTCGGGCAGCCGGGCCCGCGCACCGTATTGGATGCAGGCGACAGGGCTCGAATGGGCCTGGCGCATCTGGCTGGAACCGCGCCGGCTGTTCTGGCGCTATTTCACCACCAATCCGCGCGCGCTCTATCTGCTGTTCAACAAGAGCCGGCCTTCGGCCACCGAACGGACCCGGGATTGATGGGCGCCGGTCTGACGAGCGATCGTCCGGCCATCCTGGTCACGGGCGGCGCGGGCTACATCGGCTCGCATTGCTGCCGGGCGCTTGATGCGGCCGGTTATCTTCCCGTTTGCTACGACAATTTTTCGACCGGCCACCACAACTTCGTCGCAGGCGCGCTGGTTACCGGCGACATCGCCGACAAGGCCACGCTGGCGCGCGCCTTCGCCGAGCACGACATCGTCGCAGTCATGCATTTCGCCGCGTCCAGCCTGGTCGGCGAATCCGTGGTCGACCCACAGAAATACTACGTCAACAACCTCGCCGGCACGCTGGCGCTGCTGGATGCGATGCGCGAGGCCGGCTGCAGCCGCCTGGTGTTCTCGTCGACCGGCGCGGTCTATGGCAATGCCGACAGCAAGGCGCTGCCCGAAAACTATCCCTGCGCGCCGATCAATCCCTATGGCGCCTCGAAATGGATGATCGAGCGCGTGCTTTCAGATTATCGCGGGGCTTACGGGCTCGGCTCGTTCGCGCTGCGCTATTTCAACGCCAGCGGCGCCGACCCCGCCGGCGGCATCGGCGAGCAGCGCGAGGTGGAAACCCATCTCATTCCCCGCGCGATGATGGCGCTGCAGGGACACGTGCCGGACTTCGCGGTATTCGGCGACGATTACGCGACGCCGGACGGCACCGCGATCCGCGACTACATCCATGTCACCGACCTTGCCGCCGCCCATGTGCTGGCGCTGACGCTCTTGCTCGAAGGGCATTCCGGCGGCGTCTTCAATCTCGGAACCGGCAAGGGTTTTTCGGTGCGGGAGATCCTCGCGGCGATCGCGAGCGAGACCGGGCGCGAAATGCCACACGTCGTCAAGCCACGCCGCGCCGGCGACCCGACCTATCTGGTCGCGGACGCTTCCGCCGCGCACGAAACGCTGCACTTCCGCCCTGCTTATTCGGACCTTCCGACCATCATCCGCACCGCCTGGGCCTGGCACAAGAAAGCTCACCCGCTCAAAAACGGGTGAGTAAGCACGGACGTGCGACCGGTCTAAGCCGCATTGTTCCTGCGGCCCTGTACGCCCGCGATTATCGTCTCTCGCCTGTCACGCATGCGGGCACGCGGCTTGCCCCGTGGGAACGAGACCGGCTAGCATCCACGACAACACAGATGAGCGCATTTCAGCTCACGCATGACAAAAGGGAGCAAACCATGACGGCGACCAACCGGTTCTGGCGATACCTCGTGACGCCCCTTGCTCTCGCCGGGATGCTCAGCATCTCCTCCGCGGCTGAACTCAATCCCGCCGCCGTCACTTACAAATTGCCGGACCAGATTCCGTGGGGCCCGGTCAACGCCGCGGGCGCGCAAAGTGCCGTCGTCGTTGGCGATCCGAGCAAGCCGGGCTTCTATGTGGTCTACAACAAATGGACCAAGGGCAATCATTTCAGCCGCCCGCATTTCCATCCCAACGACCGCTACATCGTCGTGCTGCAGGGTACCTGGTGGGTCGGTTCAGGCCCGAAATTCGATCCCGCCAACACGACGCCGATGCCGGCCGGAAGTTTCGTCACGCATTTCGCCAAACAAGTGCATTGGGACGGCGCCAAGGATGAAGATGCCGTTCTCCTGATCATGGGCGAAGGTCCGGCGACCTCGACTGGAGCGGAAGAGAAATAGCCGCAGTGCTGCAAATCTATTCCGGCGACTAATTTCGTTCGCGGACGTGTCCGGCGTTCTAAGCGGAAGCGACGGCCTCAGACGGCTTCCCTGGTCATGGCCGCATTCGCGCCTTGCGCCGAAGCGGGACCTTGCGGTTGCAACGGCGCGTCGTTGTTCGACAAACCCGCGACCTTGCGGATGAGCGATACCGGGGTTCCCGAGAACGACTCGATGCAGAGTGCTACGACCTCGGGCGGTGAGCTGTCGACCATGGCGATCACGGCCTTTTCGTCCAATTGATCCGGTTCCCAGTAGGACGTCGCGAGGCTTTGCGTGGTCAGCCGGTGCGTCGCCCTGTGGGTCGGCGACTGGTTCACAAAGTACCCATAGAGGATGTATTCGGAAAACGAGCGCGCCTTGCCGAGCGCCACCGCCCAGGGCATTCCAGTGACGGCTTCGATCGTGGCAGTCATGTCGCGCAAAGTCGACTTGTCCCAGACAAGCACGTTTCCGATATAGTCATCGGCGGGAAACGCCGTGTTGCTGCCGCCCAAAAGGCGATCACTGTTTCGGACCCAGACAGGATGCAACGGCTTATCCGCCGGAATCGCCAGGCGGTCGACATAGAGCGGGGTTAAATCCGCGCCGGCATAGGCGGCCACATCGAACGGACGAAAGAACGTGTTATCGGAATCGACGATGCAATAGCGCTGATGGGGCAAGTGCAGGGCGCCCGCGATCTTGAGTAGCTGCTGGATATGCCAGCCGTGGAGCGGACCCGACCGGAACGACCACCACGTCCTGCGCCCCGAGCGCGAGACAAACGGCGGCAACGCCCGCAGCCAGGACGGCAAGAAGTGCGAACTCGGCAGCACGGTGCGACGGCTATTCTCGAACCGGGCGAAGTACGGCACGTCATCGTCATTGACGATAACGTAATGCCGTTCGTATCCGCTGACGAACCGATCGATGCTCTCGCACAGCAATTCGAAACGCTCGAGGTCGCCGCGATAGGTCGGGGTCATCAAGGCCACGTTTTTGAGCACGCCACTTCCTGTCATGATGTACTGTGGGTCCGGCGATAGAGATCGATCCCGACTAGATTGATATAATAGATGATCGCTCTAGCGCTTCAAACAACGCTTCGCCGTTAAGATAAACAGCGACTGATTAGGCTGACTCCGGATTTCCAAAGAAAAAAGCGTGGAACGCCCGCGATATTCCAACGGTCAATTTCGTGAAAACGATGCCTGATTTCCGGCGGGGGTATGCCCATGTGAAGGTATGGTTATTGAATGGTTAACCGGCGCGCATTGCGCCGGCCACAGATGCGGATATCATCGCCAGGACAAGGGAAGTTCCGATGCATCCGGCGGCAAAACTGCAGTTTGAGCGCGTTGTCGTCGAATTTGGGCGGTGGCGGGTGCTCGCCGAGGATGACCGGCCGCCCGCTCCGGCCTGGTGGTGGGGACCGGCGGTCGAGGTACGGGATATCGCCCTGACGCTACCGGCGCATTGGAGCGCCAGATTGGGTTTGCCCGATGGCGCGACTTACGCCGACGGCGCGGGCGTCCTGTTCCATTCCCTCGCCGGCCAGGTCATCCAGCCCTGGCCTTATGACTTTTCGCGCAAGGTGAGGTCCACGGATTCGGACGTGCGCGATTTGCATGCGCAGCCGTCAGACGACAGCGCTTTCCAGCCCTGAAGGCGAAGCCGATTCACGCGCATCGCCGGTGTCGGGTTGCAGCGGCGGCGAGGCCAGCAGCGGCTCGGTCCGAAGCATATCCGCCATCTGCCGCGGCGGCAGCGGTTTGCTGAACAGGAAGCCTTGCATCTCATCGCAGGCATGATTGCGCAGGAACGTCTGCTGCTCGATGGTCTCGACGCCCTCGGCGATGACGGTCATCCCCAACGCCTTGCCCATGCTGATGATCGCCTGCGTGATGGCCTGGTCCTCTGAATCAACGGGCAGATCGCGGACGAAGGAACGGTCGATCTTGATGGTGTCGATCGGGAATTGCTTCATCAGCGACATCGACGAATAGCCGGTGCCAAAATCGTCGATTGCAAGCCGGATGCCGCGGTTCTGGATCGCGTCGAGCACCTTGATCGCCCGCGACACGTTGCGCATCACCATGCTTTCCGTGACTTCGAGTTGCAGCAGCACCGGCGACATACCGCTTGCCAGCAACGCCTCGTCGACATCATGCAACAAATTGGCGTCGGCGAACTGTCGCGGCGACAGGTTGACGGCCATCGTCACCGGCCGCAGGCCGCGGCGTTGCCAGGCCATGTTCTGCGCACAGGCTTCCGTCAGCACCCAGCGGCCGATCGGCACGATCAGCCCGGTCTCTTCCGCCAGCGGAATGAATTGCCCCGGCGATACCAGGCCGAGTTCGGGATGGTTCCAGCGCAACAGCGCCTCGACGCCGGTGATCTGACCGCTCGCCATATCGACCTTCGGCTGGTAGTGCAGCGAGAACTGGTCGCGCTCCAGCGCGCGGCGCAGGGCGCTCTCCAGCGTCAGACGCTCGATCGACTGCGCCTTGATCTCCCTGGTGAAGAAGCGGAAGCTGTTCTTGCCGTCCTCCTTGGCAAGATACATCGCCATGTCGGCGTTCTTGGTCAGCGTCTGCATGTCGGCGCCGTCAGACGGATACATCGCGATGCCGATCGAGGCCGTGGTGTGGCACTCATGCCCGCTGAGCTGCAAGGGCTGGCTCAACACGGACAAAAGACCGCCGGCGATGCGTTCGACCTCGTGCGGTTCGGCGGCCTCTTCCAGGATCACGACGAATTCGTCGCCGCCGAGCCGCGCCACCACGTCGCTCGAACGCAACGCGCCACGCAGCCTGCCTCCGATTTCCACCAGCAGCATGTCACCGGCGTCATGGCCCAGCGAGTCGTTGATGACCTTGAACCGGTCGAGATCGATGAACAGCACCGCAAACGACCGCTGATAGCGTTCCGCGGCATCGATCGTCCGGCGCAGCATGCCGTTGAACATCTCGCGGTTCGGAAGGTTGGTCAGGCTGTCATGCGAGGCCAGATATTCGATCCGCTCGTCCGCCCGCATCTTTTCGTCGGCGCGGTCAAAATTCTCCAGCGCCAACGATACGTTGTCGATGAGCCGCTGCAGCAGTTCGGAGAATTCCGGCGTGAACGTATCCTTCTCGATCGCAACGAAGATCATGACGCCAACGACCCGCCCCCGCACCAGCAGCGGGTAGGCTGCGCTCGCACGGGTCCCATCCCTGCGGGCGCGCGCATGGAACACCTGGCTACGCGGGTCGGCAAGGTAGTCGTTGATGATGCAGGGCTTGCCCGAGCGAATCGCCATGCCGGTGGACCCGCGTCCTTCCGGATGGGCCTTATTGGCGGACACCCGCACCTCGCGCGAACTGGCCGCGGTCGGTCCGGCGGCCGCGACAATGTCCAGATAATCGCTGTCGGTCCTCGTCAGCGCGATGGAAGTGGCGGTAAACTTGCCGCCGTTTGCGGTGGCCTGGCACACCAGATCGAACAACTCGTTGCGCGAACTTGCCCGCACGATGGCTTCATTGGTCGCGCTGAGTGCCGCCAGCATGCGCGTCAGACGCTCTTTCTGCTCCTCGGTCTTCGCCTTCTCGTCGGCGCGCTCGAACGTCTCCAGCGAGAACGACACGTTGTCGGCGAGCCGTTGCAGGAGCTCGGTGAATTCAGGCGTGAACGCGTCCCTTTGCAAGGAGACGTAGAGCATGACGCCTACCACCTGCCCGCGCACGAAGAGCGGAAAGCCGGCGGCTGATCTGGAGCCGAGTTCGCGGGCCTTGGCGTGAAATACCGCGGCGCGCGGATCGGTAAGATAGTCGTTGAAAATACAGGGCTGGCCCGAGCGGAACGTTATCCCGCAAACACCGCGGCCTTCCGGATGCGCTTCATTGATCGACAGGGTGACCTGCCGCGCGCTATGGCCGGTCGGACCCGCGCCGGCGACGATTTCCATGAAATCGCTGCCGGGCTTTGCCAGCGCGATGGTGGTGGAGGTGAACCTGCCGCCGGTCGCCGCCGCCTCGCAAACCAGTTGATACAGTTCGTCGCGTGATCCCGCCCGAACGATCGCCTCATTGGTCGCGCTGAGCGCGGCGAGCATGCGTGTCAGGCTCTCCTTCTGGCGCTCGGTCTTCGCCTTCTCGTCGGCGCGATCGAAACTTTCGAGCGCAAAAGACACATTGTCGGCCAGCCGTTGCAACAGCTCGGCAAACTCCGCGGTAAACGTGTCCGCCTGGGAGGAAATGAACAGCATCACGCCGACGATCCGCGCCTCGACCAGCAGCGGAAATGCGGCGCCTGACCTTGCGCCGTCGTTGTCAATCACCTGATCGAACGCATTGTTTCGCGGGCCTGCCAGGAAATCGTTGTTGATGCAGGCCTGCCCGGAACGGAACGCCGTCCCGCAAACCCCGCGGCCTTCCGGAACTGCCGCGCTGATCGAGACCTGCAGACGGCGGGCGTTTTCCGCCGTCGGCCCGGCCGAGGCAACCATGTTGAAGGAATCACTGTCTGACCTGACGAGGAGGATGCTGGTCGAATTGAAGCGGCCCCCCTGTGCTGCGGCAGCGCATACCAGTTCGAACATCTCGGTGCGCGACCGGGCCCGCATGATCGCTTCATTGGTCGCGCTGAGCGCCGCGAACATCCGCGTCAACCGCTCCTTCTGTTCGTCGGCTTTCGCCTTGGCGTTGGCGCGTTCAAAATTTTCGAGGGCGAACGAGACGTTTTCCCCGATCCGCGCCAGCAGCGCGATGATCTCCTCATCCGCCGCCCATGCCATGCCGACAAAGAACATCACGACGCCGACGCTTTGTCCCGCCTTGATCAGGGGCACGGCGACGCAGGCAACGACGCCGGCCTCACGTCCGGCCTGCTGCCACGGGCCACCCTGCGAGATGTCGTGGTTGACGCAAAGCCGCTGCGTCCGGAACGCCTGACCGGCAACCCCCTTGCCGTAGTCATTGTCTGCATCGGTCGAGAAGCGTGTCCGGGTCAGCAGATCGAGGCTCTCGCCGCTGCCGGCCACAGGCTTCAGCCAGATCGAATCCGGCTCTGACAGCAGGACCACCGTCGCGACCGACTTTCCGCTGTAAACGGCGGCATCGCAAACGCGCTGATAAAGTTCCTGTTCGGTCTTGGCGCGAAGAATCGCTTCGTTGGTCGCGCTGATGGCGCCGAACATGCGATTCAACCGCCGCATCGTCCGCTCGCCATCCTTGCGCGCAGCTTCATGATCGAAATTATCGAGGGCGAATGAAATGTTCGCCGACATGCGTTCGAGCAATGCGACGACCGGGGCGTCAATCGACCCGACTTCGCGCCGCGTGACGAGGAAGACGCCGATGCTGCGGCCGTTGCAGGTCAGCGGCAACCCGGCGGCCGCGCCGACCTGTCCGGCAGCGGCACCCTGGCGCCAGGCCAGCGAATGCGCGTCGTTGAGGTAATCGTTGCTGATGCACAGCTTCTGATGGCGGAAAGCCTGCCCGCAAACCCCCGAGCCCTCCGGGGTATCAGCCAGGATCGAAATGTCGATGGCGCGCAGCCTTGCGGTGTCTTCGCCGAAGCCGGCCGCAAACCGAAGCAGATTGGTATCGTGGTCCAGCAAAAAGACGGCGGTCGCCAGGAAGTCTCCGCTGGAGAAAGCGGCTTCACAGACCTTTTCGTACAGTTCTTCCGGCGATTTCGCGTACAGGATCGCTTCGTTGGTGGCATTCAACGCCGCAAATGTACGCGCGATACTGGTCTTCACGGCTCTCGAGCTCCCAGCAGACAATAAGGGCCTGCTGCCCCACGGAATTTTATGCGCGGGAGAGGCCTAAATGGTCGTTATTGGCGGCCGGAAGTTGCGATTCAGAGTAAATACCTGCCCAACATCGCAAGGCCGTCCTCCGAAGAACTACGGTCCGTTCACGATTTATCAGCCATGGCAGCGGCGGTGCCTCCGGCGGCCAAGGGCCTGGGCGGCGCGGTAGCCAATTTTCGTCAGATGAAATCCGAACCGCGCGAGCCCGCCTCACGGGCATGCCCGGTACGGATATTCTGCCCTTGCTCTCCCGCCACCGCTTTGAGACCATGCTTCGACAACAACAAGCAAGACCCGCTGCTCGCGGGCATTCGACGAGGAAACCCATGCCGATCGTACAGGCCGACCGTCTCACACGCATCGGCGCGGCACTGCTCAGGGCCGCCGGCGCATCGGACGAGGAAGCCAAAGCGGTCGCCGTCGGCTGCGTCAACGCCAACCTCGCCGGCCACGATTCCCATGGCATCATCGCGATCCCGACCTATATCGACCGCGTCAAGGCCGGCCATATCGTGCCCGGAGCGAAGTGGACCATCGTGCAGGAATCGCCGACCACGACCGTAATCGACGGCCATTGGGGTTTTGGGTTTCACGTCAACGCCAAGGCGATGGCGCTGACCATCGAGAAGGCGAAGACCGCCAACGTCGCGGCCTGCACGGTGTTCCGCCAGAGCCATGTCGGTCGGCTCGCCGCCTATCCATTGATGGCGATGCAGGAGGGCATGATCGGCATTGCGACCGCCGACTCCGGCCGCTCGCCGAAGATCGTGGCGCCGTTCGGCGGCCGCGAGGCACGGCTCGGAACCAACCCGATCTCGATTGCCGTTCCCTCCAACCTCGACGCACCGTTTTATCTTGACATGGCGACCTCGGCCGTCGCCGCGGGCAAGATTGCGCTGGCCGTGTCGCGCAACGAGGAAATCCCGAAGGGATGGATCGTCGATGCCGAGGGACGGCACACCACCGATCCCGGGGAGTACAAGAAGGGCGGCGCCCTGCTGCCGCTCGGCGGCAGCGAGGGTTACAAGGGCAGCGGCCTTGCCGCGATGGTCGAGGTGCTGTGCGGGCTGCTCACCGGGCTGGGCTTCGGCGTCGAGCCGACCGGCCGCCACAATGACGGATGCTTCATGGCGGTGTTTAACGTCGCGGCGTTCCGGCCGCTGAAGGATTTCAAGAAGGAAGTCGCCGAGTTTGCGCGCTATCTGAAAGAGACGCCGCCATCCGAAGGCTCCACCGGCGTGTTCTATCCCGGCGAAGTCGAATATATCCGCGAGCAGCAACGCAAGCTTTCCGGCATCGAAATCGAGGATGCCACCTGGGACAAATTGCGCGAGCTGACCGCCGAATACCAACTCGGCGCCGAGCTCGATTTTAGATGAAGCAGCGCTTGGCCGGTACAAGGAGAACAAGATGACACGGCAGATGGCGATGGTCGGCTTCCTGCAGGCGCAGAACTGCACCAATCTGCCGAGTTCCTGGCGGCACCCGGAATCGCGCGACGATTCGATGTCGGCCGACTACTACCAGGAGATCGCCCGGATTCTGGAAGCCGGCAAATTCCACATGGCGTTCTTCGACGATCGCCTGGCAATGCCGGACCGCTACGGCAATGACCACGCCCACACGGTCGAATACGGCATCCGCTGCGTGAAGATGGACCCGATCGTGGTGCTGACCACGATGGGCATGGTAACCGAGAAACTTGGGTTGGCCTCGACCTGCTCGACCACCTATTTCGAACCCTTCGACGTCGCCCGCCGCTTCGCCACGCTCGATCTGATGACAGGCGGACGCGCGGGGTGGAACGTTGTCACCTCGCTCAATGACGGCGAGGCCCACAACATGGGCAAGGATGCCCATCTCGAACATGACTACCGCTACGACCGCGCCGACGAGTTCATGGAGGTCGTGCTCGGTCATTGGGACACCTGGGAAGACGGCTCGCTGATCGTGGACAAGAAGAGCGGCCGCTTTGCCGATCCGGCCAAGGTCAGGCGGCTCGACCACAAGGGCCAATTCTTCAAGTCGCGCGGGCCGTTCACCGTGCCGCGTTCGGCACAAGGCCATCCCGTCATCATCCAGGCCGGCGCGTCCGGCCGCGGCCAGCGCTTTGCGGGGCGATGGGGCGAGGTGATTTTCACCGCCGCGCGCAACGTGGCCGCCGCCAAGGAAGGCTATGCGGCGGTCCGCAACGAAGCCGCGAAAGCCGGCCGCGATCCCGACCAGATGTTCCTCTGCAACCTCACCACACCCGTCTGCGGCGCGACCAGGAGCGAGGCCGAGGACAAGATGGCTGTCATCAACAAGCTGCCGCTGCAGATCGATGCGCTGTCGCTGCTCGCGGAGGCGCTGAACTACGACTTCGCCTCCAAGCCGCTCGACGAACCCCTGACAACAGAAGAGCTCAAGAGCATGCAGGGTATCCTGGGCATTCGCGACGGCGTGCTCAAGAATTCGGGCAAGACCAATCCCAGCGCGCGCGACTTCGTCACCTTCTCCGGCCGCGGCCAGGTGCAGGACGCAATCGTCGGCGGCCCGAAGGAAATTTCGGACAAGCTAGAGGAGATGTTCGTCGAGCGCGGCTGCGACGGCTTTGTCATCGCCGCCACCATCGTGCCCGGCTCCTACGCCGACTTCGTCAAGCATGTCGTGCCGGAACTGCAGCGCCGCGGCCTATTTCACAAGGATTATGCCGGCAAGACCTTGCGCGAGAATCTAGGCCTGCCGCGCACCGCCGCCGGCGCCTGGAAGGCCAAGCCGCAGGCCGCAGCCGAATAAAGCAAAGGACACTTCATGCGTTGGCTCAAATTCACCGGCGCCGGCAACACATCCTGGGGCCTCGTCGAGGGCGACAAGGTCATGTCAGTCAGCGGCGATCCCTTCGGCGAATGGCAGCGCGGCGCGCAAACCCATGCGCTCAAGGACGTGAAGATCGAACTGCCGTTGATCCCGCGCACCTTTTATTGCGTCGGCCTGAACTATCTGAAGCATCTCAAGGAAGCCGCCGACAAGGCCGGCACGGTTCCGAACGTGCCGGACCGACCCGAGATCGGCTACCGCGCGCAGAACGCGCTGATCGCCCATGATGAGGATGTGGTGATCCCGGCGACTGCGACCGAGAAAATCCATTACGAAGGCGAACTCGTCGTCGTCATCGGCAAGAAGGCAAAACACCTGACCGAAGCCAACGCGATGTCCTGCGTGTTTGGCTACACCATCGGCAACGACGTCAGCGAACGCACCTGGCAGAAGGCCGATCGCTCGCTGTGGCGCTCCAAGAATGCCGACACCTTCAAGCCGATGGGCCCCTGGATCGAGACCGATGTCGATCTCGACCGGATGGAAACCGCGATCCGGGTCAACGGCAAGGAGACCGGCCGCTTCCGCACCAACGAGATGATCTTCGGCATCGTGCCGTTCATCGTCGAGCTGACGAAATATTTCACGCTGTGGCCGGGCGACGTGATCTGGATGGGCACCGACGGCGCCTCGCCGGATCTGAAGGCCGGCGACGTGGTCGAGATTGACATCACCGGCATCGGCACCCTGCGCAACAAGTTCGTGGCGGAGAAGCGGTAGGATGCCTACTATTCGATCTTGATCCCGGCGTCCTGGATCACCTTGCGCCAGCGCGCCTCCTCGACGCTGAAATAGCGGTCGAGTGCTTCGGGCGGCTCTGCCACCATCACGAGGCCTTCGTTGACGCCGAGCTTCTTGAACGCCTCTGACTGGACGGCCTTGGCGGCCGACTTGTTCAGGAGGTCGATGACCTCTGGCGGCGTTTTGGCGGGCGCGTACAGGCCGTACCAGGCTTCGGCCGCGTTACCGGGAACACCGGCTTCCGACACCGTCGGCAATTCCGGGAAGGCCGGCGAGCGCTCGGCCGACGTCACCGCGACCGCGCGCAACTGGCCGGCCGCGACCAGCGAGGCGGCGCTGGCAACGGTGGTGAAGATCACCTGGATCTGTCCGCCGAGCAGGTCGGTGATCGCGGGTGCCGCGCCCTTGTACGGCACGGTGGTCAGGTTGACCTTGGCCATGTGCTTGAACAGTTCGCCGGCCAGATGCGCCGAGGTGCCGGTGCCATAGGTGCCATACGACAATTTATTGGGCTCGGCTTTGGCCACCGCAATCAGGTCGGCAATCGATTTGATCGGCGACGCCGGATTGACCACGACGAGGTTGAAGGAACGCGCGATCAACGCCACCGCCGCAAAATCCTTATGCGCATCGTAAGGCAGCTTCGCGTTCAGGCTTGGATTGACCGCATTGGCAAAGGTTCCCATCAATAGCGTGTAACCGTCAGGCGCGCTGGCCGCGACCGACTGCGTGCCGATGATGGTGCCCGCCCCGGGCTTGTTCTCGATGATGATGGAGGCGCCGAGATCCCTGGCCATCTCCTGCGCCAGCGTCCGCGCAATCACGTCGGTGCCGCCGCCCGGTGCGAACGGCACCACGATCCTGATGATGCGGTCGGGATAGGCGGCGAAGGCGGGCGGGCTTGCAAGCACGACGCACGCTACGAACCCGAACAGGATCACGAGATTCTTCGTGGCGCGTCGAATTTGCATGTTTGAGTCCGCCAAAGGTTGGCCTATCCGGACCGTCCGCGCTATTCGCCTGGTGAAGGGGAACGCCGCGATTTCATCGCCCCTTTTCTCATGCGCGGGCTTGGGACCCGCGCCTCCGTCTAGAATGAGCCTTTCGAAAGGATGCATTGCCGGGTCGAGCCCGGCAATGACAATCAGTTAAACCGCGGTCGCCTTGGCGAACTCGACATAGATTTCGCGCAGGCGATCGGTCATCGGGCCGGGCTTGCCGGTCGCGACTTTCTTGCCGTCGATCGATACCACCGCCTGCACGAACACGGTGGCGCTGGTGATGAAGGCTTCCTTCGCGGCCAGCGCCTCTTCCACCGTAAACGCGCGCTCCTCGATCCGGAGCTGGCGTTCTTCGGCCAGCTTGACCACCGCCTTGCGGGTGCAGCCCGGCAAGATCTCGCTGCCGTTCTGCCGCGTCACCAGCACGTCGTCCTGCGTCAGGATGAAGGCCGAGGACGAGCCGCCCTCGGTGACCTTGCCGTCCTCGATCATCCAGGCCTCGCCGGCGCCGGCCACGGCTGCGGCCTGCTTTGCCAGCACTTGCGCCAGCAGCGCCACGCTCTTGATGTCGCGGCGGGTCCAACGCAGATCCGGCACGGTGATGACGGCAATCCCCGTCTTGGCCGACGGTGCGTTGATGATGTCCTTGACGGAGGTAAACATGACCAGCGTCGGCTTGACGCCCTTTGGAAACGCAAAATCACGGCCGGTGTCGGCGCCGCGCGTCACTTCCAGATAGACCATGCCGTTGACGAGATTGTTGCGCGCCACCAGTTCCTTCTGGATTTCCTGAATCCGTTCGATGGTCTCTGGCAACGCCAGCTCGATCTCGCCGACCGAACGCTCCAGCCGCGCCAGATGCGAGGCATTGTCGATCAGCTTGCCGTCCAGCACGGCGGCGACCTCATAGATGCCGTCGGCGAACAGGAAGCCGCGGTCGAGAATCGACACCTTGGCGTCGGCCATGGGCACGAATGAACCGTTGACGTAAGCGATCTGTTCCAAGCGAAGTCTCCTGAGGGCGCGAAGGGGTGTTGGGGACTCATATACGCAAATTGTTAGTGCCGATAAACCCTCAGCGTCATTCCGGGGCGTGCGAAGCACGAGCCCGGAATCCATAACCACGATCGAGAGTATGGATTCCGGGCTCGCGCCAAACGGCGTGCCCCGGAATGACGGTGGCGGCTAATGCGACAGAATCTTCGACAAGAATTTCTGCGCGCGGTCGCTGCGCGGCTTGCCGAAGAAGTCGTCTTTCAGCGCATCCTCGACGATCTCGCCCTGGTCCATGAAGATAACGCGATGCGCCACCTTTCGGGCAAAGCCCATTTCGTGGGTCACGACCATCATGGTCATGCCCTCGCGGGCCAGATCGACCATCACGTCCAGCACTTCGCTGATCATTTCGGGATCGAGCGCCGAGGTCGGTTCATCGAACAGCATGGCGATCGGATCCATCGCCAGCGCGCGTGCAATCGCCACACGCTGCTGCTGTCCGCCTGACAATTCGGCCGGGTATTTGTTGGCATGAACCTTCAATCCGACGCGGTCGAGCAGCTTGGCGCCCTTGGCCATCGCCTCGTCATGGGACCGGCCCAGTACCTTCTCCTGCCCCAGACACAGATTCTCGATGATCCTCAGATGCGGGAACAGTTCAAAATGCTGGAACACCATGCCGACGCGGGCACGCAGCTTCGGCAGGTCGGTCTTGGGATCATTGACCTTGATGCCGTCGAGGATGATCTCGCCTTCCTGGATCGGCTCCAGCGCGTTGACGCATTTGATCAACGTCGACTTGCCCGAACCTGACGGACCGCACACGACAACCACTTCGCCCTTGGCGACCTTGGTCGTGCAATCCTTCAACGCCTGGAAGGTCGGCCCGTACCATTTATTGACGTGATTGATTTCGATCATGCGCGTTCCCTAACGGACAATACTGATGCGCGCCTGCAGGCGCCGGACGGCGAACGAGGCGGCGCAGGAAATCGTGAAATAGACCACCGCCGCGAACAGGTACATCTCGACCAGCCTGCCGTCGCGCTGCGCAACCTTGCTCGCCGCGCCGAGGAAATCCGGCATCGACAGCACGTAGACCAGCGAAGTGTCCTGGAACAGCACGATGGTCTGGGTCAGCAGCACCGGCAACATGTTGCGGAACGCCTGCGGCAGCACGACGTAGCGCATGGTCTGGGCGTAGGTCATGCCGAGCGCATTGGCCGCGGCAGGCTGGCCCTTGGAGATCGACTGGATGCCGGCGCGCATGATCTCGGAAAAATACGCCGCCTCGAACATGATGAAGGTGACGAGCGCGGAGGTGAAGGCGCCGACACTGATCGGGCGCGACGCGCCGGTCAGCCATTGCCCGACATAAGGCACCAGGAAATAGAACCAGAAGATCACCAGCACCAGCGGCAGCGACCGCATGAAGTCGACGTAAAGCCCGGCGATCCGGCCGAGCACTTTGAAACCGGACAGCCGCATCAGCGCGATCAGCGTGCCGAAAATGATCCCGCCGAGCGCAGAGAGCCCGGTCAGGGTCAGCGTGAATGCCATGCCGTCGAGAAACAGGTAGCCGAGCGAACGGCGGATGACGTCGAAATCGAAATTGGCGAACATGCGGCTATTTCCCCGTGATGTAGCCGGGGATCGCCAGGCTGCGTTCGAGGAAGCGCATGCCGGTGACGACGACGATGTTGATCAGCAGATACATCACGGTCGCGGCGGTGAAAGCCTCGAACACCTGGAACGAGAATTCCTGCATCGACCGCGCCTGGCCGGTCAGTTCGATCAGGCCGATGGTGATCGCGACCGCCGTGTTCTTGATGGTGTTGAGGAACTCCGAGGTCAGCGGCGGCATGATGATTCGGAACGCAATCGGCAGCAACACGTAGCGATAACCCTGCAACGTCGTCAGCCCGAGCGCGGTCGCGGCCTGCTTTTGCCCGCGCGGCAGCGAGGCGATGCCGGCGCCCAATTGCACGGCGACGCGCGCCGACATGAACAGGCCAATCCCGATCGCCGCGGTATAGAACGGCGCATTGGGCATCTGTTTCAGCCACAGCCCCCAGCTGCGCGGCAGCAATTCGGGCAGCACGAAGAACCACAGGAACAGCTGCACCAGAAGCGGCATGTTGCGGAAGAACTCGACCCAGGCGAAGCCGATCCAGTAGGCGGTCTTCGACGGCAGCGTCCGCAACACGCCGATGACAGAGCCGAATATCAGCGCGATGATCCAGGCGAAGATTCCGGTCTGGATGGTAAGCCACAGTCCCGACAGCAGCATATGGAAATAGGTGCCGGTCCCGCCCGGGGCCGGCTCGAAGAAGATGCTCCAGTTCCAATTATAATTCACGAAGGCCTACCGTCCGCTGCGTCACCGAAACGTACCCATGCAATGGTTGGGCCATTGCATGGGCAGAAGCATCTATTTGCTTATTTGTAGGCGTCCGGATCCGGCGAGTCAGACGGCTTGGCGTACTGGTTCTTCAGCTCCGCGCTGATCGGCGAGTTCAGGTTCAGGCCCTTGGGCGGGATCTTCTGGGTGAACCATTTGTCGTAGATCTTCTGGCCCTCGCCGCCCGTATAGAGCGCTGACGTGGCGGCATCGACCACCTTCTTGAAGGCCGGGTCGTCCTTGCGCAGCATGATGCCATAGGGCTCCGGCTTGGAGAACGCGTCCTTGGAGATCACGTAGTCATCCGGCGCCTTCGAGCCGGCAACCAGGCTCGCCAGCAGGATATCGTCCATCACGAACGCCACCGCGCGGTCGGTCTCGACCATCAGGAAGGCTTCGGCGTGGTCCTTGGCCGGAATGATGTTGGCGCCGAGCTTTTTCTCCGCATTGGCTTCGGTCAGCTGCTTGATGTTGGTGGTGCCCGATGTCGAAACCACCGCTTTGCCCTTCAGATCGTCGATCGAGTTGATCTTGCTCGACTTCTTCGAGACGTAGCGGCTCGCGGTCAGGAAGTGGGTGTTGGTGTAGGCGATCTGCTTCTGGCGTTCGGCGTTGTTGGTGGTCGAGCCGCATTCCAGATCGATGGTGCCGTTGGCCAGCAGCGGAATCCGGGTCGACGACGTCACCGGATTGAGCTTGACCTCGAGCTTGTCGAGCTTGAGCTCCTTCTTCACGGCATCGACGATCTTGTAGCAGATGTCCATGGCGTAGCCGACCGGCTTCTGGCTGTCATCGAGATAGGAGAAGGGAATCGACGAATCCCGGAAGCCGAGCGTGATGGCCCCGGTATCCTTGATGTTCTTCAACGTTCCGGTGAGTTCCTGCGCCATCGCCGGCGTGGCGCACAACGCGCCGGCCAGCGCGTAGCCAATCATGTAATTGCGGTTCATACTTGTACTCCTTGTGTGGTTTACGTCGATCGTTCGAGGATTTCGCCGAGCACCGGCGAAATGTAGCGGCGAAACTGTTCGGGGTTCTCGCTCATCGGAAAATGACCAAGCTGCTCCATTATCGTAACACTGGCGCCCCCGATAGCGGCAGCAGTCCTCGTCGTGTCTTCCGGCGTACAGGAGAAATCATACTCGCCCGTGAGCAGAAACAGCGGGCATACTTTAGTATCGATCCTCTCCACCCGGCCGCGCAAGTCGCCATCGACCCGATAAAAATAAAGATCGCCCTTGAAAATCCCCGGACCGCCCTGCTTGTAACCCCATAGCGTTTCGGCTCGCGAGGCTTGCGGGCTCTGCGGGGCAATGAGACCCGACACCAAGGCTGCGCAGACCTCGCCGCCATGGACGTCGGGGCGGTGAAGCCATGTGGTGTCATACCACGGCGCCTGGAAATCCGCCGCCTCCAGCCCGATCAGCGCACGGAATTCGGCGGCGTGGTCGATCGCAAGGTTGAGCACGATGCGGCCGCCGATCGAGCAGCCCATCACCACGGGCTTTTCCAGCCGCAGCGCCTTGCAGAAGGCGCGGATATTCTCTGTGTAGCGCGCGGTGGTGAGCTGGTACTCGTCCCCATTCCAGTTCGCCGGCGGATTCGATTTCCCATGCCAGGGCATATCGAAGGCGATGATCCGAAAATTCTTCGCGAACTCCTCATCGGCGAGCAGATGCCGCCATTGCCGCGCATCGGAACCCGCGGTGTGCAGGCACACCAGCGGGATGCCGGCGCCGTTCTCCTCGAAATAGATGCGATGCATTTCGCCGCCGATGTCGACATGGACATAGCGGCCGATCATCGGCTCGACGTAACCGCTCATCAGGCAGCCACCGCGAAATGGTGCCGCGGCAAGGCCAGCACATCCTTGAAATACTGCAGATGCGCCATGAAGGGATGCAGATCGCCCTCAAGGGCCGCTTCGCCACGCTTGGTCAGGGCGAGCAGATCATGCCAGCCCGGCCGCGGCTCGGATTGCCAGTACGCCGCCCAGGCCGCAGGCGAGGCGCGATAGGAAAACCGCCACGACCGCATCAGCACCGGCGCCGGCGTCAGATCGACGATCCGGCCGGCACGGATCGAGGCGTGAAAGGGATGGCCGGTCGGCCCGAGCAGGCATTCGCAATCGAGAAACCGGCCGCGAACGATCAGCGCCGGCGTCTGTTCGAGAAGCGCAGGGATTGCGGCGAATGCCTTGATAACCGCGGCGTCGGTTGCGTTCGAAGCTGAACTCATGCGCTCCAGGCAGGATTCCCTGCAATGCCCACATTGGCAAACTGAACGGAACCACCCCGTCCGACCGGACCTATGATGGCCTGAAAGCCTAGGCCTTCGCAAGCCACCGCGACCTATAGCTTACCTTGATTATAGGCCCAGGTCAGTTGAACGCTCAGACTGAGCATGCGCGAGCTGGTCGCGCTGGATGAAGGGCTTGATCCCTCAAGCCCCATGGCTCGGCTTGATCACCTTGAGCGCACCCGGTTTCGCCGGCTGCGCCATTGCCCGTGTCAGGATCAGCGCTTCCTTCTTCAACATCTCCGCAAGCTCGGTTTCGCGCCGCCTGATCCGGTCGCTGGAGGCGCCGACGCTCAGCGCCGCAATCACCTGCCCGGCATCGTCGCGGATCGGCACGCCGACCCCGCCCATGCCGGGAAGCGCGACGTCGATCTGCACGGTGTGGCCATGCTTGCGCGCCGCGACGATCCGCTCGCGCAGATACTTCGATGTGATACGCGGCGATTTCGCCAGCCGCGGCATGATGATTTCGATGATGGCGTCGATCTCGGCGTCCGGCAGCCACACCATCAGCGCAAGGCTGCCGGCTCCGACCCCGAGCGGCCGCCGGCTGCCGATCTGCAGGTAATTGGGCTGCAACGGATGGCTGCCGACGGAACGCGCCAGATACAGCGCCTCGACGCCGCTGCGCACCGACAATAGCGCGGTATCGGCCGATCGCTCCGAAAGCCGCAGCAGGCTCGGCTGCGCCAGTTCGGCGATGTCGACAGTGCGGCGCGCGCTGACCGCCATCACCCGCGCCTCCTGGCCGAGTTCGTAGGTTTTTGCGCCGGTCACGCGCGTGACAAAGCCCTCCTCGATCAGCGAGCCGAGGATGCGCAGCGCCGTCGCCTTGTTCAGCGAGGTGACGTCGGCGATCTCGGTCAGCCGCAGCGGAGCGTTCTGCGCCAGCACACGCAGGATCGCGCAGACTTTTTGGATGGCGTTGAAATTGGCCGGCTGCCCGATGACGGACAGCGATGGCTTCTTCTTAGGTGACGTCGCGTTCATGCCGCCCTTCCCCGCATCGCGCTCCCCTGATCCTAGAGAGCGCGGCGCGCGGGCGACAGAGCAATATTTCGCCTGACGATACGCTGAGCTAAATTTTATAGCACGAAACGGCACTTTCGCGCCGCAGCATCGTTCTTATTCCGTCACGCGAACCATTGCCGGCATCACGGTCTACGCGGCATCTCGCCCAAGTCCCAGAACAGGCCCGCCATGATGGCCAGCGCTTCCTCGGTGACCGGCAGGAGGATGTGTTCATCCGGTGCGTGCTGCGAGCAGCCGGGATAGGAATGCGGAATCCAGATCGTCGGCAGACCGAGCCCTTCGGCAAAGACGCCGTTGGGCAGCGAACCGCCAATATTCGGCAGGATCGCCGGCGCCTTTCCGGTGGTCTGCCGGATCGAGTTCGCCGCCCAGTTGACCCAGGGGCTATCCAAATCGGTACGCGACGCGCCAAACCTCTGCTGGCCGCTGACATCCACCATCGGAAAGCCATTGGCGTGCAGATAGGTCCTGACAGCGTCGACCACCTTTTCGTATTCGGTGCCGACCACGAAGCGAAGCTGCAGCACGGCGCGAGCTACGCCCGGGATGGCGTTCGCCGGTTGCTCGATATTGCCCGATGACATCGCCAGCACTTCCAGCGTGTTCCAGGCATAGACCCGTTCGGCGGCCGACAGGCCATCCTCGCCCCAATTCTCGGAGACCTGCGGCTCATCCGCCGTGGGCTCGACCTCCACATCGGCCAGTGCTGCGCGGATCAGGTTCGAGATGCGCGGCGGCTTCATGATGTCGAGCTTCATCCGCCCCCTGTGATCGACCAGCGCGGCGATCGCGTTGGCCAGGATGGTCGCGGGGTTGGCGAGCAGGCCGCCCCAATTGCCGGAATGATTGCCGCCTTCGCGCAGGTTGACGTCGAGATGGATGCGCACGCCGCCGCGACAGCCGAGGAAGATGGTGGGACGATCCGCCGAAAGCCGTGGACCATCGGATGCGAGCAACAGGTCGGCCTTGAGTTCCTGCTGCAGCGACTCGCAGACCTCAGCCAGATCAGGCGAGCCGATCTCCTCGCTGGTCTCGATGATGAACTTGGCATTGAAGCCGAGCTTGCCGCCGCGGGCTTCGCGAACGGCGCGCAACGCCGCCATGTTGATGCTGTGCTGTCCCTTGTTGTCGGCGGTGCCGCGGCCGTAGACGCGATCGCCCTTGGTCGTGGTCTGCCACGGGTTGAGATTGTCGCGCCATTCACCGACCATGCCACCCACGACGTCGCCATGGCCGTAGGAGAGCACCGTCAACAATGACGGATCCTCGCGATAGTCTGCCAGCAGATACGGGCCCTTGCCGATCGGCGACTCGATCAGCCGGGTCGAAAACCCGAGCTCTTCAAAGGCAGGCTGCAGTCCTTCCACGAGATAGGCGCGCAAGGGATCGCCCGGCAACGGTTCCTGGCTCTGCGTAGGAAAACCGACCCTGCGGTTGAGCTCGGCGAGAAATTCGCCGGAGTGAAACTGCTGACGCACATTTTCAATCGCGTCGGCTCTCGTTGCCATGTCTTTTTCCTTTCGCGCTCGCGAACGTATCACTCGTTGGTGTAGCCAGACAACTCATCTACTGGAAGTAGCACGAGTTGCGCCGAATAGGGCCTTGCTAACCCTCATGGAATGCAACAGTTTCCGCCAACAGCCCGGTTACCCGACCCGGCGGCGTATCCGGGAATACCCAAGGTTCCACCATCATGAAGAAACAGATCCGGCTCAACGCCTTTGCCATGAACTGCGTGGCGCATCAATCGCCCGGGCTGTGGACCCATCCGCGCGACCGTACCCTTGACTATAACCGCCTGCCCTATTGGCTTGATCTCGTCAGGACGCTGGAACGCGGGCGGTTCGACGGCTTGTTTCTCGCCGACGTGCTCGGCGTCTATGACGTGTTCGGCAATAGCCCCGACGCGGCGCTGCGCAACGCTACGCAGACCCCGGCGAACGAACCCCTGATGCTGATCCCGGCGATGGCGGCGGTGACGAAACATCTCGGTTTCGGCGTCACCAGCAACCTGTCGTTCGAGCCGCCCTATCCGTTCGCGCGCCGGATGTCGACGCTCGACCACCTCACCGAGGGACGGGTCGGCTGGAACGTGGTGACCGGCTATCTCGACAGCGCCGCGCGCGGTGCCGGCAAGGACAAGCAGACCGCGCATGACGACCGCTACGAGATCGCCGATGAATATATGGAGCTGGTCTACAAGCTCTGGGAAGGCAGCTGGGAGGACGAAGCCGTGCTGCGCGACCGCGCGCGCGGCATCTTCGCTGACCCTGCGAAGGTGCATCCCGTCTCGCATGAGGGCAATCATTACCGGCTCAACGCGATTCATCTGAGCGAGCCGTCGCCGCAGCGCACGCCGGTGCTGTACCAGGCCGGCACCTCGCCGCGCGGCCGGCAGTTCGCGGCCCGGCACGCCGAATGCGTGTTCATGTCGGGCCCGTCGGCCAAGATCATCGGACCGCGCGTCGCGGCGATCCGTGACCTGGCACGCGAGATCGGACGCAACCCGGCCGAGATCCTGATGTTCAGCATGATGACGATCATCCTCGGGCGCACCGAGGCGGAGGCGAAGGCGAAATACGCCGACTATCGCAAGCACATCAATCCCGAGGGTGCGCTTGCGCTGATGTCGGGCTGGACCGGCGTCGATTTCTCCAGCTACGACCTCGACCAGCAGGTCCGCCACGTCCAGAACGACGCCGGCCGCACCGCGCTCGACAACGTCACCCGCGCCGATCCGGACCGGGTCTGGACCGTGCGCGAAGTCGTCGAGCACGTCGGCATCGGCGGCGCCGGACCCGTCGTGGTCGGCACGCCCGAGAAGGTCGCCGACGATATCGAGGCCTGGTTCGAGCAGACCGACGTCGACGGCCTCAACGTCGCCTTCGCGACCTCGCCCGGCGATTTCGAGGACATCGCCGACATGCTGGTGCCGGAATTGACGCGGCGCGGACGATACAAGAGCGCGTATGCCGAGGGCACGCTGCGCGAGAAGCTGTTCGGCGAGGGCCGCGCGCGGCTGACGGCGCAGCACCCGGCGAGCCAGTATCGGCCGGGGGTGCGGGTGAAGGCGGCGGAGTAGAAGCCACGCTCTATCGCCGGCATTGCGAGCGTAGCGAAGCAATCCATACTTCCTTTGTCGCACGGTGGATTGCTTCGCTTCGCTCGCAATGACGAACGACGTCAATTCACCGAATTACTCACCACCACCTCGATCAGCTTGGTGCCGGGGCGACCAATCGCCGACGACAGCACGGACTTCAATTGGCCTGGATCGGTGACGCGCATAGCTTCCAGCCCGAGCGATTTGGCGAGCCCGGTGAAATCCACCGGCGGATCGACGAAGTCCATGCCGACATAATGATCGTCGCCGTGGAAGGCGAGCAGGCGCTGCTTGATGATGCGGTAGCCGCCATTGTTGACGATCACGAAGGTCAGCGGCAGCTTGTGGTTCGCCGCGGTCCATAGCGACTGGATCGAATACATCGAGCTGCCGTCGCCGGAATAGCACACGACCGGGCGCTCCGGATTGGCGAGGCTGACGCCGACGGAGGCCGGCAGTCCCCAGCCGATGCCGCCCGAGGCCAGCGCGTGATAGCCGTAGCGATCACGATGCGGCCGCAACGCCAGGATCTGCCGCGACGACGTCAGGCCTTCGTCGACCAGGATCGCATTGTCAGGCATCGCCTCGACCACCTGCAACGCCAACCAGTCCGGATCGATCGGCGATTTGGTGCTGGCTTTTGCAATCTGTTCGATCAGCGGTTTGCGCTTCGCGGTCCAGTTCTTTGGCGCCAGCGCGGCTACGCCCTGCTTCGCACGCGTCTCAAGCGCGCCGCCACCGGCCGCTTTCAGCGCCGGCACCAACGCGCGCAGGGTTTCCTTCACGTCGGCCTTGAGCGCGATCTCGGCGCCATAATTCTTGGCAAGATCCCAGTCGACAAGGCCGATCTGCACGATGCCGAGTCCATCGGGCAACGGATCAACCTCGCTGTAGACCGACATGCGCAGGGGATCTGCGCCGAGCACGATCATCAGATCGTAAGGCGACAGCACCTCGCGAACCTGCTTTTGCAGGCGCGACAGCGCGCCCATGAAGCATGGGCTTTCCGACAGGAAGTGTGCGCCGTAAGGCGTCGAGCACTGATAGGCCGGCGCACCGATCGTTTCCGCGAACTGCGCGGCTTCCTTTAGCGCGTCGCTCTTGACGATCTCGTCGCCGGTGATGATGACCGGCCGCTCGGCTTTGAGGATGCGCGCGACCAGCGCCCCGAGCGCTTCGTCCGACGGTTTGACGCGGGTATCGACGCGGGTGGAGCGGCCGAGTTCAATGCCGGCTTCGGCGTTGAGGATGTCGCCGGGCAGCGAAATGAACACCGGCCCGGTCGGCGGCGTGGTTGCGATCTTGGCGGCGCGGCGCACGATGCGCGGCAGATCCTCCAGCCGCGTCACCTCGACCGCCCATTTCACCAGCGGCTCCGCCATCTGCACCAGCGGGCCGTACAGCACCGGCTCCATCAGCCCGTGGCCCTGTTCCTGCTGGCCCGCGGTCAGGATCATCGGCGTGCCGGTGAAGGCCGCGTTGAACAGCGAGCCCATCGCGTTGCCGAGGCCGGGCGCGACGTGGACGTTGCAGGCGACAAGCTTACCCGAGGCGCGGCTGTAACCGTCGGCGATCGCGACCACCAGGCTCTCCTGCATCGCCATCACATAGGTGAGGTCAGGATGATCCTTCAGGGCGTGCATGATCGGCAGTTCGGTGGTGCCGGGATTGCCGAACAGATGCGTGATGCCCTCGTCCTTCAGTAGCGCGAGAAAGGCCGAGCGCCCGGTAATGCGATTTTTCATCTTTCCTCCTGCCCGCGGTTCGTTGACCTTTCGCGATCACGCCATCATGACGATCGGCAATGATGAGATCAAATGGAGCACGGTCATGGCTGCCCTGCGTGGGAGAGCGTGCGATCAGAACATCCCCTCGCGGTCAGTGCGTTTCTTCTTCTTCGAGCGCTGCCAGACCACGCCGGGATAGCCTTTCAGCGGCACCAGCGGCTCGCCGGTATAGGCCCATTCCTGCAGCTCCTCGATCGCGATGTGATAGAGCGGCTGGCGGCCGGTGCGGCCGGTGAACAGCGCGCGCGGGATGTTGACCATGTGCGGCGAGCGCGGCCGCTCGTAGGCGATCGGCGTGCCGCAGCTGCTGCAGAAGCTGCGCGCGGTCTTGGTCGCCTTGTCTTCATAGCGCGTGATTGACGTCTTGCCCTTGGTAATGCGGAAGCGCTTGCGCCAGCTTCCGACATAGGTCGCGTAGGCCGCGCCGTGCGCGCGGCGACTCGAAGGCGTATGATCGTGCCAGGCCCAGCGCGCCGGCACGTCGATTTCGAAGCAGACTTTGCCGCACAGGCATTGGCCGGCGGCGGGTTTGCCCACCGCCACCGGTTTTGCCTTTTTCTTTTCGGTTTCCTCTTCCGGAAACATGCTCGATCCTCACGCTTCGTCATTGCCTGCAACAAACGCAAAGCGTTTGTGCAAGGGAGCGAAGCGACGAAGCAATCCATACTTCCTTACGCGGTGAGATGGATTGCTTCCGCCTTCGCTCTTCGAGCTACGGCGGACAGGTCGCTTCGCTCGCAATGACGGTCACGCCTGCGCCAACTCGTCGTGCGCGGGGTAATCGGTGTAGCCGGCGACGTCGCCGCCATAGAAGGTCGCGCGGTTATAGGGCGTCAGCGGGAAGCCGCGTTGCAGGCGGCGCGGCAAATCCGGATTGGAGATGAATATCCGCCCGAACGCGATCGCGTCGGCATGGCCGGCCGCGATCGCGGCATTCGCGGTCTCGCCGGTGAAGCCGCCGGCCGTGATCAGCACGCCTTTCCAAATGGGGCGGAACAACACCATCGCCGAGGGCACGTTCTGATGGTTGACCTCGGCGCGGCCGGCGCCGCTGGAGCGCGGTTCGATGAAATGCAGATAGGCGAGCCCGAGCGGATTGAGCGATTGCACAACATGGCTATAGAGCGGCATCGGGTCGGGCTCGCCGCTGCCATTGGCGATGCCGTAGGGCGACAGCCGCAGGCCGACGCGGCTCGCGCCCCAGACCTCGATCACGGCTTGCGTCACTTCCATCAGGAAGCGCGTGCGGTTTTCGATTCCGCCGCCATATTGATCGGTGCGAAGATTGGTGTGCGACTGCAGGAACTGCTCGATCAGATAACCGTTGGCGCCATGGATCTCGACGCCGTCGAAGCCGGCGGCAAGCGCGTTCTTCGCCGCCTGCCGGTAGGCATCGACCACATCAGGGATTTCGGAGGTCTCGAGCGCGCGCGGCGTCTCGTAGGTCACGGCCTTGCCGTCCGCCGTCCCGGTCTTCAGATCGGGCGGGATCGTAACCGCCGAGGGCGCCACCGGCAGCACGCCACCGGGCTGGAACGAGGAATGCGAAACGCGGCCGACATGCCAGAGCTGCAGGAAGATCACGCCACCCTTGGCGTGAACGGCATCGACGACCTTTCGCCAGCCGGCGATCTGCTGCTCGGTATAGATTCCGGGGACGCCGGCGCTGCCATACCCCGTCGCCATCACGGGCGAGGCCTCGGCGATCAGCAATCCGCCCGGCGTCGCGCGCTGGGCGTAATATTCCGCGTTCAGCGGCCGCGGCGCGAGGCTGGGCTTTTCCGCCCGCATCCGCGTCAGCGGCGCCAGGGCGAGACGATGTTTGAGCTGGTAGGGACCGATCTGCAGCGGGGAAAACAATGATGGGTAATTCATGCCGGTGTGGAACTCCAACTTCTCCGTATTCATACGAGTATGTAACCGGTTCCGCTTGCCCGTAAAAGACTGGAGCAGCTTTTGTTTTGAAAGCGAAGCGGTAGCCCGCTCGAACCGATGTAGTGAGCAAGCATTTCATGCCGAAATCGAGTGCCAAATCGCTTCCTTCGCTCAGCGTACGCATCGATCTGGATGCAAACGCCCGGATCGGGCCGGGCAAGATCCAGCTGCTGGAGAATATCCACACATGCGGCTCGATTTCGGCCGCCGGCCGCGCGATGGAGATGTCGTACAAGCGGGCATGGGATCTGGTCGACGAGATCAACCGCATCTGCCGGCAGGCCGCCGTCGAGCGGCAGACCGGCGGCAAGAACGGCGGCGGCGCGGTGCTGACGTCGTTCGGCATCTCGCTGGTCAAGCGCTACCGCAAGATCGAACGCAACGCCGCGAGCGCGGCGCGCAAGGAGTTGCAGGCGCTGCGCAGCGAGATCGGCCGGAAGAAGCGGGCGGGGTAGCACTACTCGTCGTCCCGGCGAAGGCCGGGACCCATACGCCGTGACGCTCGTTGTTATAGAAGGCATCTAACGCCAGCATTCTCACCGATGGGCCGCGGAGTATGGGTCCCGGCCCCCGTGCGCAATTGCGCACTAGGCCGGGACGACACAAACATCCTAACCCGTCTTGATCCAGACCGCCTTGACGTTGAGATACTCCTCAAGGTGCTGCTTGCCTGACTCGCGACCGTAGCCGCTCATCTTGTAGCCGCCGAACGGCACCGCCGGATCCATCGCCTGGTAGCAATTGACCCAGACCGAGCCGGCGCGCAGCGATTTTGCAATCTGATGCGCCTTGCTGACATTGGTGGTCCAGACGCCGCTGCCCAATCCAAACGTGGTGGCGTTGGCGCGCGCGATCAGCTCGTCGGTGTCCTTGAAGGAGATCGCCGAAATCACCGGGCCGAAGATTTCCTCCTGCGCGATCCGCATATTGTCCTGCACATTGGCGAACACCGTCGGCGCCACGAAATAGCCCTTCGACAGCGCGCCTTCGGTCAGCGGCGTACCGCCGGTCAGCGCCTTGGCGCCCTCCTCCTGGCCGATCGAGAGATAGCTGGAGACGCGCTTCATCTGCTCCGCCGACACCAGCGGTCCGATCTGGGTATTGGGATCGAGGCCGTTGCCGACCTGCAGCTTCTTGCCGAATTCGGCGACGCGGCCGACGAACTCGTCATAGATCTTGTGCTCGACGAACAGCCGCGTGCCCGCGCTGCAGATCTGGCCGGAATTGGCGAACACCGCCATCGCCGCGCCCGGCACCGCCGCATCGAGATCAGCGTCGGCGAACACGATATCAGGCGACTTGCCGCCGAGCTCCAGCGACACGCGCTTGAGGTTGCCGGCGGAGGCCCTGACGATGGCTTGCCCTGTCACATGCGAGCCGGTGAAGGCGACCTTGTCGACGCCGGAATGCGAGGACAGTGCCGCGCCCGCGGTCTCGCCGTACCCAGGCACCACGTTGACGACGCCGGGCGGGATGCCGGCCTCCATGCAGAGTTCGGCCAGCCGCAGCGAGGTCAGCGGCGATTCCTCGGCCGGCTTCAGGATCACGGTGCAGCCGGTCGCGATCGCCGGACCGATCTTCCAGACGCTGGCGCTGAGCGGGCCGTTCCAGGGAATGATCGCGCCGACGACGCCGACCGGTTCCTTCAGCGTGTAGGAGAAGATGTCGCCGGGCAGCGAGTTCTCGATGGTCTCGCCATGCAGCGCGGTCGCCTGGCCCGCGTAATACCTGAGCATGCCGAGCACGCGCAGCCGGTTGCCGCGGGTGCGGCTGATCGGCGCGCCCATGTCGAGCGTATCGAGCTGCGACAGCTCCTCGAAATTCTTCTCGACGAGATCGGCGAGCTTGAGCAGCAGGTTCTGCCGTTCGAACGGCTTGACCTTGCTCCACGGACCCTCGAAGGCCCGCCGGGCTGCCGCGACCGCGCGGTTGATGTCCTCGGCGTCGCCCTCGGCCACCGTGGCGAGCAGTTCGCCGGTCGCCGGGTTATGGGTCTCGAACTTCTTGCCGGAGGCCGCATCGACCCATTGGCCGTCGATCAGCATCTTCTTGTAGGAACCATCCGCATAGGGGTGGCGCGTGATCGGAATTGCCTGCGATACAGCCATGTATTTACTCCCTTGGATCGATAGCCATTGTTGCGATGAAGATCGTTGCTGTGATGAAAATCGTTATATCTGGATAACTATATCGTTGGGCTCCGAACCGTAAAGCGGAATGAGCCGCCGGAAGCGAGACGGAAAATGAAGACCTGCCATGCCGGTTCGTACGTACCGATGTTGTCCTGATGAAGATTTGCGCTGATAAGTAGTGTAACCCGATTTGTGTCCGGAGGAAGTCTGCATGCCACATCCAGCCATGTCCACCAGTCATGTCGCCGTGATCACCGGAGGCGCGTCCGGCATCGGGCTTGCGGCCGCGATGCGGTTCGCCGGCCTCGGCATGAAAGTCTGCATTGCCGATATCGGCGCCGCGCGGCTGGCGGAGGCTGCCACAAAACTGTCGTCTGTCGCCAAGGGTGACGACGCCGATGTCATGACCGCCGAGGTCGATGTCAGCCGGTTTGAGGACGTCGCCAGGCTGGAAGCTGCGGTGGAGAAGCGGTTCGGCGGCACCGACATCCTGATGAACAATGCCGGCATCGGCCCCGACAGCAACAGCTTCGGGCCGCTGGAGAACTGGCAGCGCATTCTGAACGTCAACCTCTGGGGCATCATCCACGGCACCCAGGTTTTCGCGCCGCACATGATCGAACGCGGCCGGCCCGGGCTCATCATCAACACCGGCTCCAAGCAAGGCATTACAACGCCACCCGGCAATCCCGCTTACAATGTCTCCAAAGCCGGCGTCAAAGCGCTCACCGAGGCGCTGCAGCATGAGCTGCGTAACACCGATGGCTGCCAGATCGGCGCGCACCTGATGATCCCCGGTCACGTTTTCACTGCCCTCACCTCCCGCGGCCGCACCGAGAAACCTGATGGTGCCTGGACGCCCGAGCAGACCGTCGACTTCATGATTGAACGCATCGATGCCGGCGATTTCTACATCCTGTGCCCTGACAATGACGTGCCGCGGCAACTCGACGAACGGCGCATGCTGTGGGCCGCCGGCGACATCGTTGAAAACCGCCCCGCGCTGTCGCGCTGGCACAAGGATTATGCGGAGGCGTTTGCGCGGTTTGTGAAGGGGGAGCGATAAAATTCGGTGTCGTCCCGGCGAACGCCGGGACCCATACTCCGTGACGGTTATTGTTGCGGGAGGTCTCTAACGCCTGCGCTTTTACCGATGGGCCGCGGCGTATGGGTCCCGGCTCAAGGCCGGGACGACGTGGTTGGGTCATCGCAAACACGCCTTCGCATTCTCGCGGCGCGATGCGCCCGAGCTTTGCCAGAAATTCCTTGCCCCCAAATGAGAGGGCGCAGGGAAGACCGGGTGCGCGCTGCACCCGCGGTCCCGTGTGCGGTTTGCACAAAACAAAATGCACACGAGCATACAGGGCAGCGGAGAACACCCGGCCTTCCCTGCGCAATGGCTTTACGGCTT